>JBATEO010000084.1:0-10198 GCA_049664045.1 Prochlorococcaceae cyanobacterium | reverse complement strand
TCCCCGCCGGTTCCACGCCGATCTGGCGCATCTGCTCGGCCACGATGAAGCGGTGGTCCTCGTTGCAGATCAGCAGCGGCGCCGCCAGGCCCGGCAGCCCCTCCAGGCGTTGCTGGGTCTGCTGCAGAAGCGTCTCCTCGCCGTCACCGGCCAGGGCCCAGTACTGCTTGGGGTAGCTGGCGCGTGAGAGCGGCCACAGCCGGGTGCCGGTGCCGCCGCAGAGGATCACCGGCACCAGCGTGCTGGGGGCCGTGGCGTCGCAAGCCGGCAGGCCAGAGACCGGGGTGCTGGTGGCCATGGAGGCGCGGGGACGGGGCGGCAGCTCCATTCAAGGCCAGTCCGCCAGGCCTGGCCAACCCGCCCGCCGGGACCCCGCCGGTTCAGAGCTCCAGCAGTCCCGGCGGCGGCGTGATGCCGATCCAGCCCTGCTCCAGGTGCACCTCCGGCACGATCGGCAGCACGAAGGGGATCAGAACCCGCCGCTCGCCGATCGCCACCTCCAGCAGATCGTTGCCGGCATGCAGGAGGTTGGTCACCTTGCCCACCAGTTCGCCGCTCTCCAGCAGACGCACCTCCAGGCCCACCAGATCGAGGAGGTGGAATTCACCCTTGCCCAGGCGCGGCCGGTCGCCGGCCCCCACCAGCAGCTCCTCGCCCACCAGCGCCTCGGCTGCGGCGCGGCTGTCGACGCCCTCCAGGCGCACCACGAACAGCTCCTTGCCGGGCAGGGGCCGGCCTCCACGCAGCTGCACGGCGCGCGGCTCGCCCCCAGGCCTGCGCAGCCAGCGCCGGCCGGCGCGCGTGAAGCGTTCGGGGAAATCGCTCAGTGGCAGCACCCTCAGCTCACCCCCAAGCCCCTGGGGTGCCACCAGACGGCCCACCACCAGCAGCTCGTCGCTCTGGGGCAGATCGCGCTGCGGGGCATCGGCGTGCAGCGCATCGGTCAGCGGGGTATCGGTGGGCAGTGCGTCAGTCATGCCTGAGCCTGTCGCCGGACCCCGATAATGGCGCCACGCCAGCACCCCACCCTCCGCCAGCCATGGCCGACCTGCCGATCCTCCCCGGCACCACCGTGGTGGTGCGCGATGTGCGCTCGATCTACAACGGCTACCGCGGCTTCGTGCAACGCATCAGCGGCAGCCGGGCCGCCGTGCTGTTCGAGGGCGGCAACTGGGACAAGCTGGTGACCATCCCCCTCAGCACCCTGGAGCAGGTCTGAGTCCGGCCAGCAGCGCCCGGGCCGCCTCCTGCTCGGCCGCCCGGCGCGAGGGCCCCGATCCCTCCGCCCGGCAGGGCTCTCCGCCAGGCTCCAGCGCCAGCTCCGCCGTGCAGCCGAAGCGCTCCGGGTGGCCGTGGGTGGGATGCAGCTCCCGGCAGCGGTAGCTGGGCAGTCCCAGCCCGCGGCCCTGGCTCCACTCCTGCAGGGCCGATTTCCAGTTGTGGCGGTGGGGGTCGGCGAGTAACTCGGCGCTGCTGCGCTGCCAGTGGGGCGTGAGCCAGCGATGCACCGGCTCCAGGCCGCCGGCGGCCCCGCCCCACACCTCATACAGGGCGCCGATCAGCGCTTCGCAGAGTTCGGCGAGCACCGTCGCCCGCCCGGCCCGGTCGCCGGCGGCCATCGGGCCGATCCGCCACACCCGTTCGATGCCGCACTGCTCGCCCAGCTCGGCCAGCCAGCGGTCGCTCACCAGCTGGGCGCGCAGCGCCGCGCGGCGGCCCACCGCCAGCCCGGGGTGGTGGCGTTCCAGGTATTCCGAAGCGGCCAGCCGCAGCACGGCATCACCGAGGAACTCCAGCCGCTCGTGGTTGCGTCGCTGGCGGGCGGAGGTGTGGGCGAGGGCCTCCTCGACCGGCGCCAGGCCGCGCTCACCCGGCTCCACGCCGAGGTCGCGCAGGAAGCTCAGCAGCTGCTGCCGGCGATCGCTCATGGCGCTGGACGAAGGGGGTGAAAGCAGGACGTAAGCCGGGTTCTGTTCACCTGATCTCCGGCCGAGGCCGGGGAGAGGGGGTGATCATCTGTCTGGGACCGCCGTTGCCGGCGGCCTCGAGCGGCGCGCTGTTGGCGGGACGGGTGTCATGGCCAACCGTTGTCCCTGGGCCTTGCTCCCAGCCGGGGTTTACCGAGCCAGCACCTCTCGATGCTGCTGGTGCGCTCTTACCGCACCTTTGCACCCTTGCCTGTGCAGGGGGCGAGCCCCCTGCCATCGGCGGTGTGTTTCTGTGGCACTCTCCTCACGGTCACCCGCACTGGGCGTTACCCAGCAAGCCTGGCCATTGGGGAGCCCGGACTTTCCTCAACCAGGCGGATCTCGGGCCCGAAGACCGTCAACCCCCTGGCCGCGATCACCTCGCCTGCTTTCCGGCCCATCATCGCCCGCGGCCATCAGCACCCGTGGCGGATAATGGCCGGGCGGTGGGCGTCAGCCCGGCCGTGGGGCTGTAGCTCAGCCGGATAGAGCGACGGTTTCCTAAACCGTAGGTCGTGGGTTCGAGTCCCGCCAGCCCCGTCACCTGCAGGACCACCCCGCCATGCCCCTGCTCAGCGTGCGAACCTCCGCGCCGGCGCCGGCGGCCGCCGACCTCGACGGCCTGCTGCGGGAGATCTCCGGCCGCGTCGCCACCCACCTGGGCAAGCCGGAGGCCTATGTGATGACGGCCTTCGAGGGGGGCGTGGCGATGACCTTCGCCGGCAGCGGCGCCGAGCCGGTGGCCTATCTGGAGCTGAAGAGCGTGGGCCGGTTCACGGCCGACACCACCGCTGCCCTGAGCGCCGATCTCTGCGGCCTGATCGAGGAGAGGCTGGGCGTGCCTGCGGCCCGCACCTACATCGAATTCACCGCCGCCGAGGGGTATCTGTGGGGCTGGAATCGGCGGACGTTCGGATAAGCCGCCGAGGGCGGCACCGACGTGGCCGGTGAGTGGGACTGCGCCGCCCTCGATCAGGTCTTCCCCGTCTGCTGCAGGTTCAGGCCGACGACCGCCCCGCTCAGGGCTGCCGCTGGCACCTGGCCGTGCACGTGCTCCAGGATCGCCTCACCAAGCTGCAGCTGGAGCCCGGCCTGCGGGTGCTGGACATCGGCTGGGGCTGGGGCGGTCGTCGAGCGGCCGATCCACCGTTGAGCCAGAACCGTAGCAAGCACTACCTCTGGTGGCCTGGGGAACTTGGCCTACTGCCGCTAGCGTGCTGCCAGTCGCCACACCGCGATGACCCAGCTGCACGAGCTGCGTCTGCGTCTGCTGGTTCAGCAGGAAACCCAGCGCATCCTCGACACCCAGCCCGAGGAGCTCGACCTCTCGGTGGTGCAGGCCCGCTGCCTGTGCTGGCTGGCCCTGCTGATCGAAGCCCATGAGGACCAGGCCGCCGATGCCGAGCGCCGCGGTGACATGGAGCAGGCCATGGGCTGGTTCGCCGATTCCATGCGCCTGCGCGACGTGATCAACGTGGTGACCTCGATCGAGATTCCCCTCCCGGCTGCCGCTGACGAACCCGGGGAATCCGGCGAAGCCGATGCCGCCGCCTGATCCCGCCCCTGATCTTTCGGCTCGGTGCCATGATGGAGGTTGACACAGATAGGGAGCGCGGTGCCCGAAGAGCCCTGCCAGTGCCCTGATTGCCAGCGGTTCTATCGGGAGCATGACCGACTGATCCGCGAAAATCCCACCCTCCGTCAGCAGCAGGAGCTCAACTGGGCGGCTCTGCAATCGTTCCGAACCCTGGCGGGCCGGGTGATGGAGGAACTGCAGAAGCAACAGGAGGCCACTGAGGCCCAGGCGCAGGCTCAGCCCGCCGGTGCGGCTCCTGTGGAAGCCGATCCCGTGCAGCAGGCCCTGGCGGATCTGGAGAACATCAACGCCCACCTGTTCTCCATCGAGGCGCTGATGGAGCGCATCTTCGATGTGCGGGTGCCCGAGGAGGTGGAGCAGAAGTTCCGCGAACTCGCCGGCGAGCTGGCGCCCGACCCCCTCAATGCCGACAGGCTGCGGCTCAACCGCCTGCTGCACCAGACCCCCGATCTGCCTGATCGGGGCTGATCCCGATCAGGCAGAGACCCCCGGTCAGACTCCGCGCGGCTCCATCTCGCAGCTGATCGTCACCGGGTAGGGCTGGGCGCCCCAGATGCGCTCGGCATACTCACGGATGGAGCGGTCGGAGGAGAAGAAGCCGGTGCGAGCCGTGTTCAGAACGGCCATGCGGTTCCAGCGGCGGCGATCGCTCCAGGCCTGGTTCACCTCGTCCTGGGCCCGCTGGTAGTCCTGGAAGTCGGCCAGCACGAAGTAGGGATCCTGGCCGGTGAGGTTCTGCAGCAGCGGCCGGAACAGATCGCCATCACCCTCACTGAAGTGACCCTGCTCGACCAGGCGCAGCACCTCGCCCAGCTCCGGGATCGAGCCGATGCGCTCCCAGGGCCGGTAGCCCTCGGCCCGCAGGGCGGCGATCTCCTCGGTGGTGAGGCCGAACAGGAAGAAGTTCTCGGCGCCCACCTGCTCGCGGATCTCCACGTTGGCGCCATCGAGGGTGCCGATGGTGAGAGCGCCGTTCATGGCGAATTTCATGTTGCCGGTGCCCGATGCCTCCTTGCCGGCGGTGGAGATCTGCTCGGAGAGATCGGCGGCCGGATACACCTTCTCGCCGAGCTTCACGCTGTAGTCGGGCAGGAAGATCACCCGCAGGCGCCCGTCCATGTCGGGATCGGCGTTCACCGTGTCGGCGATGCCGTTGATGAAGCGGATGATCAGCTTGGCCATGTAGTAGCCAGGCGCCGCCTTGCCGCCGAAGATCACGGTGCGGGACGGCAGATCATCACCCCGGCCACTCTTGATGCGCAGGTAGTGGGCAATGATCTGCAGGGCGTTGAGGTGCTGGCGCTTGTATTCGTGGATCCGCTTCACCTGCACGTCGAACAGCGACGCTGGATCCACCGACACGCCGGTGTGGCTGCGGATGTAGTGGCTCAGCTGGGTCTTCACCGCCAGCTTGGTCTCTCCCCAGCGCTCCAGGAAGCCGTCGTCGTCGGCATGGGCCTCCAGCTGGCGCAGGTGATCGAGGTCCTTCACCCAGCCATCGCCGATGGTGTCGCTGATCAGGCCCGAGAGGCGGGGGTTGGCCAGGGCCAGCCAGCGCCGCGGCGTGACGCCGTTGGTGACGTTGGTGAACTTCTCCGGCCACAGGGTGGCGAAGTCGGCGAACAGATCACGCCGCACCAGATCGCTGTGCAGGGCTGCCACCCCGTTCACGTGGTGGGATCCGATCGTGGCCAGGTTGGCCATGCGCACCGCCCTGGCACCCTCCTCATCGATGATCGACACCCGCTGCAGCACCCCTTCGTCACCGGGGTGGCGCACCCGCACCTGCTGCAGGAAGCGGCGGTTGATCTCGAAGATAATCTCCAGGTGGCGGGGCAGCAGCGCGCCGAACAGGTCCAGCCCCCACTTCTCCAGCGCCTCCGGCATCAGGGTGTGGTTGGTGTAGGCCAGCGAGGCGGTGGTGATCGCCCAGGCCTCGTCCCAGTCGAGCAGCTTTTCGTCGAGCAGCAGCCGCATCAGCTCGGCCACGGCGATCGAGGGGTGGGTGTCGTTGAGCTGCACCGCCCAGTGCTGCGGGAAGTCCTGAACCGGAATGCCACGGGCGTCGAGGCTGCGGATCATGTCCTGCAGGGAGCAGCTCACGAAGAAGTGCTGCTGCTTGAGGCGCAGTCGCCGGCCCTCGTCGGTGCCGTCGTTGGGGTAGAGCACCTTGGAGAGGGTTTCACTGCCCACCTTCTCCTCCACGGCCCCGTAGTAGTCGCCGATGTTGAAGGCGTAGAAGTCGAAGGTCTCGGTGGCGTCGGCCCGCCAGAGGCGCAGGCGGTCGCAGGTGTTCACCCGGTAGCCCAGCACCGGAACGTCGTGGGGCACGCCGATGGCGTGTTCCTCGGGAATCCAGCGGCTGCGCAGCACGTCGCCCTGATCCCGGTAGGTCTCGGTGCGGCCGCCGAAGCCCACGAAGCAGGCCTGATCGGGCTGGGGCAGCTCCCAGGGCCAGCCCCCCTTGAGCCATTTGTCAGTGATCTCCACCTGCCAGCCGTCGCGGATCAGCTGGTCGAAGATGCCGAATTCGTAGCGGATGCCGTAGCCGGTGGCGGGGATCTCCAGGGAGGCCAGCGATTCCAGGAAGCAGGCCGCCAGCCGTCCCAGGCCGCCGTTGCCCAGGCCCGGCTCCTCCTCCACGTCGAGGATCTCGCCCAGATCCTGGATGCCGAAGCCCTTGAGCGCCTCCGCAGCCGCCTCCTGGATGCCGAGCATCAGCAGGTTGTTGCCCAGCTGGGGGCCGATCAGAAACTCGGCCGAGAGGTAGGCCACCGCCCGGGTGGGGGCCTTGCGCAGGGCCTCGAGGCCGGCGAGATAGCGGGTCATCAGCCGGTCACGCACCGCATAGCTCAGGGCCATGTAGAGGTCGTGGCGGCTGGCGGTGGGGGCGAGCTTGCCGAGCGTGTAGAAGAGGTGCTCGGTCATGCCGTCGAACACGTCGGCGGCGCTCAGTCCACTGCGGTGGGGATCGGCGTAGCAGCCCGGCGTGGGCAGGCGCAGGTTGGCGGGCCGGCCCACGGGGAGCGCCTGGGGTGGGGTCGGAGTCGCCTGCGCCATGCCAGATCTGCAATTTTCCGACCGTAGCGATGGTTGCCATCGCCGAACCCCTGGAGCGATTAGGGATCAGGAACCGAACACCGGCGCCCAGCCGTAGCGTCTGCCCCGCCAGCGGCACCGCGCCTGTTCCCTTCGCCTTCCCCGCCTTCCCTCATCCATGCCAGTGCCCTTGGCCCAGCTGCTTGGCCCTGCCCTGCTCCACCCTGCGCTGACCTTCCCTTCCCTGCTCCTGGAGGTCGGCAGCGAGGTGGGCAGCCACCAGCTGGAGGTGACGGAAACCCTAATCGCCGTAGGCGAGTTCCTGGTGATCTTCGTGGCCGCCCGTCTGCTGGCCGAACTGATGGTGCGCGTCCAGCTGCCCTCCATCCTCGGGGAACTGGTGGCCGGCGTGCTCATCGGCGTGTCCGGTCTGCACCTGATCGTCCCCCCCGAAGCCCAGGCCCAGCTCAGCGATGGCCTGCTCAGCCTGGTGGGTTCGCTGGCGGAGGTCACGCCCCAGACGGTGCAGGAGGTGTACAGCGAAACCTTCGGCAATCTTCAGGCCGTGTCGCAGATTGGTCTGTTCGCCCTGCTGTTCCTCACCGGCCTGGAAAGCGAACTGGACGAGCTCGTGGCGGTGGGTGTGCAGGCCACCACCGTGGCGGTGACGGGGGTGGTGCTGCCCTTCGCCCTCGGCACCGCCGGTCTGTACTACCTCTTCCACGTGCCGCTGATTCCGGCCATTTTCGCTGGCGCGGCGATGACCGCCACCTCCATCGGCATCACCGCCAGCGTGTTCGGGGAGCTGAAGTTCCTCAAGACCCGCGAAGGGCAGACCGTGATTGGCGCCGCCGTGCTCGATGACATCCTCGGCATCGTCATCCTGGCGGTGGTGGTGAGCCTGGCCGGTGGCGCCGGCTTCACCATCGGACCGATCCTCAAGCTGGTGGCCGCCGCCGGTGTGTTCGTCGCCGCCGCTCTCTTCCTCAGCCGCACCGCCGCTCCCGGCTTCGACTGGCTGCTCGACCGCCTCAAGGCCCCCGGTGAAGTGGTGGTGGCCTCGTTCGTGATCCTCTGCTTCTGCTGCTTCGCGGCTCAGGCCATCGGCCTGGAGGCGGCCCTCGGGGCCTTCGCCGCCGGCCTGATCCTCAGCTCCTCCAAGCACACCCATGCCATCGATGCGGCACTCAAGCCCTTGGTGGCCCTGTTCGCCACCATCTTCTTCGTGCTGATCGGCACCGGGATGGACCTGGGGGTGCTCAATCCCTTCAATCCCGACAACAAGGAGGGGCTGATCATCGCCGGCTTCCTGCTCACCGTGGCCATCCTCGGCAAGATCGCCGCCGGCTGGAGCTACGTCAGCAAGGAGAAGACGAACCGCCTGGTGGTGGGTCTTGGCATGATGCCCCGCGGCGAGGTGGGGCTGATCTTCCTGGGCCTGGGCACCCAGGCGGGCCTGCTCACCAAGCCCCTGGAGGCCGCCATCCTGCTGATGGTGATCGGCACCACTTTCCTGGCGCCGATCCTGCTACGTGTGGTGCTGCGCGGCAGCAGCGGAGGCCCAGACCTTGACCCCCTCGCCGAAATCCCCACCTGAGCCTGCGCCCGAAGCCCTGCCGCGTTCAGCCCCGGCCGGTTCGCTGCTGGAGCTGCCCCGGCGCTGGGGCCTGAGCTGGGGGGGCTGGCTCGACAACCGCCGCGGCGAGTGGTGGCTGTTGGCCCAGCTGCTGCTGATCGCCGCCCACCTGCTGCCGGCCTGGCCTGCCCCTGGCGCCTGGGGCTACGCCTGGCCCCTGCCCCTGGCCCTCGGTGGCGCCGTGCTGCTGCTCGTGGGCCTGGTGCTGGCTCTGCAGGCCTTCCTGCGGCTGGGATCCAGCCTCACCCCCCTGCCGGAGCCGATGGCGGACGCGGCTCTGGTGACCACCGGCCCCTATGCCCGCTGCCGCCATCCGCTCTATCAGGCGGTGCTGCTCTGCTCCCTGGGCATGGTCCTGGCCCTGGGCAGCCTGCTGCACCTGGCGCTGCTGCTGGCCCTGGGGGTGGTGCTGGGGGGCAAGGCCCGCCGCGAGGAGCGCTCCCTGGAGCGCGTCCATCCCGACTACGCCACGTACCGCAGCCGCACGCCGGCGATCATTCCCCGTTGTCCCTGGCTTGACTGGCGAGCGCTGTGAAGGCGCCCCAGCCGGCGGCGATCAGCCCCATGCTGCTGGCCCAGCCGGGCCCCAGCGCCCAGCTCAGAGCCAGGTTGGCAAGGGCGCCCACCGCCAGCGCCAGCAGCAGGCTGCCGGTCACCAGCACCAGCTGCTGCACCGGTTCGGGCAGGCTGCCCGACGCCAGCGCCGCCTCCAGCCTTGCCAGCGGCAGGCTCAGGGGCAGGTAGAGCGCCAGCGCCCAGAAGGCGGTGCCGGGCAGCAGCGGAATCCAGTGGGGCACGAGCATGCGGGCACGGGGCGGATCGCGGAGGGGAACCGGCTCCGGTGCGTGCTCCCTAGCATCGACCACTCCCAGCAAGACCGTGGTGAGTGCCGCGACCCGCGTAGAACCCTGGCAGCACCTCGGCCACGATGTGCATGCCGTGACCGCCGTGCCGGAGCGGCCGGAGGGCCCGGCGCTCCTGCTGGTGCACGGCTTCGGGGCCTCCACCGACCACTGGCGCCACAACCTTCCGGTGCTGGCCCGGCGCCACGAGGTGCACGCCATTGATCTGCTGGGCTTCGGGCGCAGCGCCAAGCCCGCCGGCCTGCGCTACGGCGGCGCCCTCTGGCGTGACCAGCTCACCGCCTACGTGGCGGAGCGCATCGGCCGGCCCACGGTGCTGGTGGGCAACTCCCTGGGCGGTTTCGCTTCCCTGGCGGCAGGCGTTGCCCTGGGCGAGCAGGCCGCGGGGGTGGTGCTGCTGAATGCGGCGGGTCCCTTCAGCGACGAGCAGGCGCCGCCGAAAAGCTGGGGCGCCATCGCCCGCCAGACCATCGGCGGGGCGCTGCTGCGCAGCCCGGTGCTGCAGCGGCTGCTGTTCGAGAACCTGCGCCGTCCGGCCACCATCCGCCGCACCCTCAACCAGGTGTACATCGACCGCACCAATGTCGATGACGACCTGGTGGAGGCGATCCTGCGGCCCTCGCGCGATCCGGGGGCCTTCGGGGTGTTCCGCACCGTGTTCGACATCCCCCGCGGCCAGCCCCTCGATGAGCTGTTCGCCCAGCTCACCTGCCCGCTGCTGCTGCTCTGGGGCATCCGCGATCCCTGGATCAACGCCGCCGGTCGCCGCGCCGCCTTCCAGCGTCACGCGCCGGCGGCCACCACTGAGGTGGTGCTCGAGGCCGGCCACTGCCCCCACGACGAGGTGCCGGAGCAGGTCAACGCCGCCCTGTTGGAGTGGCTGGCCGGACTGGCGACGGCAGGAGGGTCCGGGGCTACTGCGGAGCCTGGACCCCCGGCAGCCGTCCCCGTGCCAGCTGCTGCCTCGGATCGAACTGCCGCTTGACGGCCTCGATCAGCGGCCGCGAGGGCGCATCCAGCCAGGCCGGGACGGCGGCCCCGGCCGGCCCGGGCGGCTGACGCAGCACGGTGAGGTGGCCGCCCAGCTCCCGGCAGC
>JBATEO010000083.1:0-34199 GCA_049664045.1 Prochlorococcaceae cyanobacterium | reverse complement strand
GCGGGACGCAACCGGCGATCGCCACGCCGGGAGATGGCCTCGAGGGGCCGCCGCCGGCTCCCGGCTGTCGGCGGCGGTGGCCCCTCAGGCTGGCCGGCCCGCTCAGAGCGCTGGGGGCGGGGTTCCTGCCAGGGCTCGCGCCAGTCGTCCTCGTCCTCCAGGATCCAGTCCAGCCTGTCTTCCACCCAGCGACCCAGCTCCCCCAGGCGGGAGCGGCCGGGACCGGAACCCGGCCGGACGGCCGGGCGCTGGCCGGAGCGGGAACCGGGGCGGGCGCCGGAGACCCCATCCACCAGCTGGCGGCCGGCATTCACCAGGCGGTCGAGGCCCTGCTCGAGCGGATCGCCCCCCCGCCGCAGCTCGCCGGATGGGCGCTGGAGATCAGACCGGCGATCAGGCATGGGCCAACGCTACCGGCGCCGCAGGGCCAGCCGGCGCTCGCGCAGCAGACCCACCACGGCGATGGCCAGGCCGGCCCACTGCAGGGTCCAGAGAAAAACGCTCACGGGCAGGTCCGGATGCGGCGAACCTAGGCCGCCGCCTCCACAAACTCCAGCAGGCAGCTGGCATCCCAGAGGCCGCCGTGGTGCCGCTCGCAGCAGGCCCGGCAGGCCAGACCCCGGACGCGGCGCCGGTAGGACGCAGTGATCCCGCAGCGCGGACAGCGGGCGATCCAGCGGTGGCGGTTCGCCTCGCCGCCGGGCAGGGGGTAGCGGTGACGCACGCTCACCACGAACTCGCTCTGGCTGGCGTTGATCGCCGCCATCCGGCCGCGGAAGCGGGGCCCGTGCACCTCCCGTTCCCTGAGCACCCGGTCCACCCAGGCGTGGATCATCTCGTGGCAGAGGGTGGAGAGCAGGGCCTCGCGCGGCAGGGGCTCCAGCAGGGGGCGCGAGAGCACGATCTCGCAGAAGGGCAGGCCGGCGGCATCGCGGCCGCGCCGGTAGAGCCCGGCGGTGCGGCGCAGACGCCCGTCGCTCCAGCGCACAGCCACCAGCGGTCGGCCGGCGGGAGCGAGACAACCGTCGAAGTGCTCACGGTCGAGCCGGTGGAAGAGGGGCAGCAGGGGTTCGAGCGGCACGCCGGGCGCTGCGCAGAGGGATGGTCAGTCAGACTCTGGGGCCATTCAACACAGATTCCGCGGCCCATGGACTGGCAACTGGTGCAAGGCATCGGCACCAAGGCCCTGCTGGCCGGCGCCGGGGCCCTGCTCCTCTACTGGACGATCACGGCGGTGAAGCTGGTGCTCAGCGCCAGGGGCATCAATCCGCTGCTCAAGCAGTTCTTCACCCAGATCGCCAACGGCCAGGTGGATGGCGCCTATCTGCTCACCACCCGGAACTACCGCACCCATGTGAACCGCAAGCAGTTCATCCAGTTCCTGGCCGGCCTCAAGCTCAACAAGTACCGCAACCTCAAGAGCGGCCGCCCCAGGCTCAACGACGGTCAGCTCACGCTCACCGTGAAGCTGCTCACCGAGGCCAAGGAGGAACTGCCGCTCGACTTCACCTTCGTGAAGCTCGACGAGCAGTGGCGCATCGACCGCATCCGGCAGCAGACCGCCTGACGGCCTTGGCCTCCCCGTCCGACGCTTCCTCACCGGCCTCAGCGGCTCAGGTGGCCCGGGCCGCCGAGCTGCGGCGGCTGCTCAACCAGGCCGCCCACGCCTATTACGTACTGGACGCGCCGGTGATGGAGGACCCGGTCTACGACCGGCTCTACCGGGAGCTGCTGGAGCTGGAGGCAGCCCACCCCGATCTGCTCAGCCCGGACAGCCCCACCCAGCGGGTGGGTGGCGCGCCGGCGGAGAGCTTCCACAGCGTGGAGCACCGCATTCCGCTGCTCAGCCTCGACAACGCCTTTTCCCTCGAGGAGCTGGAGGCCTGGTACGCCCGCCTGCTCAGGGTGCTCGACCGCACGCCCGAACCCGGCGAGCCCCTGCCCCGGCTGGCGATGGTGGGGGAGCTGAAGATCGACGGCAACGCCCTGGCGCTGAGCTACGAACACGGCGTGCTGGTGCGTGCCGCCACCCGCGGCGACGGCGAGCGGGGCGAGGAGATCACCGCCAACGTGCGCACGATCCAGAGCGTGCCGCTGCGGCTGCAGCTGGAGCAGCCACCGGCCTGGGTGGAGGTGCGCGGCGAGGCCCTGATCCCCGATGCCACCTTCGCGGCGATCAACGCCGAGCGCGAGGCCCGCGGCGAGGCCCTGTTCGCCAACCCCCGCAACGCCTGTGCCGGCACCCTGCGCCAGCTCGACCCCAAGGTGGTGGCGGCGCGGCGGCTGGAGTTCTTCGCCTACACGCTGCACCTGCCGGACGACTGGCAGGCGGAAGCGGGCGTTGCGGCCGGGAGCGCAGACAGAAACGATCCCAAGCGACCCACCAGCCAGTGGGAATCCCTGCAGTGGCTGCAGGCCGCCGGCTTCCGGGTGAACCCCAACGCCGAGCTGCTGCCCTCGCTCGCGGCGGTGGAGGCCTTCTTCGCCCGCTGGGAGGAGGACCGCAAGGCGCTCCCCTACGCCACTGACGGCGTAGTGGTGAAGCTCGACGACCTGCGCCTGCAGGCCGACGCGGGCTTCACCCAGAAGGCGCCGCGCTGGGCGATCGCCCTCAAGTACGCCGCCGAGGAGGCCCCCAGCACATTGGTACGCCTGGCCTGCCAGGTAGGCCGCACCGGCGTGGTGACGCCGGTGGCCGAGTTCGAGCCAGTGCCCCTGGCCGGCACCACGGTGAGCCGCGCCACCCTGCACAACGCTGACCGCCTGGCGGAGCTCGACCTGCACGCCGGCGACACGATCGTGGTGCGCAAGGCCGGCGAGATCATCCCCGAGGTGGTGCGGGTGCTGCCAGAGCTGCGACCCGCCGGCGCAGCGCGGCTGCATCTGCCCCATGGGTGCCCGGAGTGTGGCTCGGAGCTGGTGCGCGAGGAGGGGGAGGCGGCAACCCGGTGCGTGAACAGCAGTTGCCCGGCGATCCTGCGGGGCTCGCTGCGCCACTGGGTGAGCAAGGGAGCCCTGGATGTGGACGGCCTGGGCGGCAAGCTGATCGAGCAGTTGGTGGAGAAGGGCCTGGTGGCCTCGATCGCCGACCTCTACCGGCTGGATGCAGCGCTGCTGTCCAGCCTGGAGCGCATGGGCGAGAAATCCGCCGCCAACCTCATGGCGGCCCTGGAGACCTCCAAGGCTCAGCCCTGGCACCGGCAGCTCTATGGCCTGGGCATCCACCACGTGGGCGAGGTGAACGCCAAGGCCCTGGCCCGGGCCTTCCCCTCGGCCGCGGAGCTGGCCGCCGCCGCCAGCGGTGCTCACCCCGACACGCCGGAGGCAATCACGGCGGTGTTCGGCATCGGCGAGCAGATCGCCCAGAGCCTGCAGCAGTGGTTCGCCACGCCGGCCAACCAGGTGCTGCTGAGGGACCTGCAAGGGCTGGGCTTCTCGCTGGCCGCCAGCGCAGCGGAGCGGGCCGCGGGGGCCGCTGGAACGGGCGCGGGCGGGGCGGGCGGCGAAGGCGAGGGCAAGACCCTGGCCGACCAGACCTTCGTGCTCACCGGCACCCTGCCCAGCCTCAGCCGCCGCCAGGCCCAGGACCTGATCGAGGCAGCGGGAGGGAAGGTCACGGGCTCCGTCAGCAAGAAGACCAGCTACGTGGTGGCGGGCGCAGAGGCCGGCAGCAAGCTCAGCAAAGCCGAGAGCCTGGGGGTGGCGGTGCTGGATGAAGCGGGGCTGCTGGAGCTGCTGGCGGCGGGCGGTTGAGCGCGGCGGACCCGCCGGGGTCAGCAGAGTGGAGGCTGTTGTCCCTGGAGTTCCGCTGCCGCCATGGCCGATCCCGTCGCCTTCCGCTGGATCAAGACCGACTGCGGCCGCGCCAAGTACGCCGAACTGGCCAGCCGCAACGGTGTGCTGGCGCGGCTGCGGCTGGGGTGGTTCGTGCTGATCGCGGCGATCCGCGACTGGCGGCTGCCCAGCACCGCCGCGTAGCCCAGCAGCGCTCCTTAACGGACGCTTACGACTGACTTCATCCGCTCTTAACGCCCCGCACGTCAGACGGTGAGAGGTTCACGGCCAGTTGGATCACGTCCGCGAATCGATGGCTTCCACCTTCCCCGTGCCGTCCCAGGGATCCCTGAGGGGAAACCGCAACCAGGGCAAACCTCCGGAGATGGAACCGGCCGCGCCGCTGCTCGGCCGCGTCGACCTCACCTCCGTCTCGAAGAACCCAACCCCCGGCGAAGACGGCCTGGTGGCCGAGATCAGTGCGTCGGTGGCGATCGCGAACCGCTTCTACACGATCTCCAGCGGCGGCAGCAACATCGTGTCGCTCACCGACTGGAGCGACCCGGCCAATCCACAGCTGGTGCAACAGCTTGATCTGACTGGCTTCTTCACCACCTCGGTGGCCACATTCGGCAATCTGATCGCCATTGCCGCCACCCCAGGCGACTACGCCGATCCCGCCAACACGGAGACTCCCGAAAGTCAGATCCGCTTCTACAGCATCGATCCCTCCGGCCTGCTCACCGAGCGGGCGGTGGTGAACACCGGCTTCCTCACCGACGGCATGCGCTTCAGCGCCGACGGCCGCCAGCTCTTCATCGCCAACGAGGGCCAGCCCAACGCCAACTACAGCGTGGATCCGACCGGCAGCGTGTCGATCATCGACATCAGCGGCCAGGGCGGCAACCTCAGCTTCTCCGAAGCGGAAGTCACCTTCCCTGATCTGGATTCCGCAGACGTGGAACTGCAGGGCAGCGGCATCCGCTTCAGCGGCAAGGCCGGCATCACCACCAGCTTCGCGCAGGACGCCGAGCCCGAATACGTGTCGGCCGCCGGCGACCATCTGTTCGTGACGCTCCAGGAGAACAACACCGTGGCCCGGATCAACCTGGCTACCAACCAGGTTGAGTCTTACATCGGCCTCGGCTGGGTGGACTACAGCCAGGTGGCGGTGGATCTGGATGACGCGGGCGGGACCTTCAACCCCATCAGCGGCCAGAAGGTGGCGGGGCTGCGCATGGCCGATGGGATCGCTGCCTGGGAGCAGGGCAACGATGTGTATTTCATCACCGCCAACGAGGGGGATGCGCGAGAGTACGGGGAAACCGATGCAAATGACGTCTTTGACGCCACTTACCTCGATGAGCGGCGGAACGGATCCGGCGGGGCAAGCGCCCTCAACTACGCCTCCGTGCCCGGTCGCTACAAACTGATCGTTGAGAATGCCGAGGACAGTGCCCTGCGCACGAAGGCCCTCGTGCTCAGCGGCAATCTGGCCGATACCAATCCCACCAACGATTTTGTCTTCGAGCCTGCCCCCCAGTCGCCAGCTACCCGCACCGGCACGCCGGTGAGCTTCGGCTCCCGCAGCCTCAGCCTGTTCGACGGCATCACCGGTCAGCTGCTCTGGGACAGCTGGATGACCGACACCATCAACGGCAAGGCCTACAACACCAGCCTGCAGAACATCGCCCAGTTCGCCGGCATCTACGACGACGGCCGCAGCGACGACAAGGGAGTGGAGCCGGAGTCGGTGGCCGTGCTCGATTACAACGGTCGTCGCTACGCCGTGGGCGCCTTGGAACGCACCACAGCCGGTAGCAAAACCGGGACTCTCACCGGTGACCCCGTCACCCAGGGCGGCCTGCTGGTGGTGTACGACGTCACGAACGTCAATGACGTCGACTTCGTCACCTATCAGCAGGTAAGCCGCAGTCCGGAAGGACTGGAGGTGATCAGTGCCGCCCAGAGCCCCACCGGCCGGGTGCTTCTGGGGGTAAGCGCCGAGTTCGATTCCAACTCGGTGGAATTCCTCGACTTCGGCGCCCTGCTCAATAACGGCAAAGGGACCAGCTACCTGGCCAGCAGCTTGGCGAACCCAGCCACGTTCGACACGTTCTGAGCGGTCGCGTCACGGGGAGTCGGGAGGGGTGAGCGCCCGCCGCGCCGCCCTTCCCACCAGCCACACCGAACCCGCGGTGGCCAGCACGCCCACCAGCCGCAGGGTCCAGGTGGTGGCATCGGCCTGACCGCTGAGCACCTCGCCGAAGCGGGCCACATCACCGGCCAGGGCGCCCAGGCTGCAGAACAGGATCGTTCCCGGCAGGATGCCGATCAGGCCGATCGAGTAATCGCGCAGGCTCACCTCGCTGAGGCCGTAGGCCAGGTTCAGCAGGGAAAAGGGAAAGGCCGGCGACAGGCGGGTGAGCAGCACCAGCCGCAGGCCCTCACGGCTCACGGCCTGCTCGATCGCCTGCAGCTTCGGCACCGACGCCAGGCGGCGACGCGCCCACTGCCGCAGCCAGCTCCGGCCCAGCAGGAAGGCGGCCTCGGCCCCCAGACAGGCGCCCACGAACACGACCACACTTCCCCACCAGGGGCCGTAGAGGGCCCCGGCCAGCATCGAGGCCCACACCCCCGGCAGCAGCAGCGTCACCCACAGGGCGTAGAGGGGCACGAAGGCCAGGGCCCCCAGCGGTGACTGCAGAGCGGGGAGCGCCTGATCCAGCAGAGCCGAGAACTCCATGATCGTCGCGACGGGGAACAGGCGGGCTTCGGCCCTTTGCCTAGCCTGCTGCCTGACGCCAAGGGCCATGAGGCCGGCACGCCGACGTTCCCGGGTTCGCCGCACACTCTCGGGCCTGCTTTCGGTCCTGCTGAGCCTGCTGGTCGCCTGGAGCCTGGCGAACCTCACTCACACGGCCCGGGCCGATGGCCGGTCTCCTTTGCTGGGCGGCAGCCAGGCCGCCCCGGCGCCGATCGTGCTCGACGGTCGAACCCTGTTCCGCATCTGGCCCTCCGGCACCCTCAGCGCTGAGCAGCGCAGCGCCGCCATCAACGAACGCCTGGCGGAGGCGGCCGCCGGCGAGAACGAGGCGGCGATTGAGGTGAACACGGAGAACAACCTGCCGGTGCTGCTGCTCGACGGCCGCACCCTGCTCACCGTCACCGAGCGCGACGTGCCCGAAGGCCTGGAGGCGATGGAACAGGCCAAGGCCTGGCGCCAGCGTCTGGAGGAGGCCCTCACACGGGCCCGGGCCGAACGGAGCCCCGGCCACCTGAGGCGCATGCTCCCCAGGGTGCTGGCGGTGCTGGCCGTGGCCGCCGTCCTGCACTGGGGTCTGCGGGCTGTGTGGCGCCGCCGCTTTCCCCAGGCCTGGGCCCTGCAGCCGGAGGAGCCCGTGGAACGGCACAGCCGCAGCGTGCGCTTCCTGCAACGGGCGGCGCTGGTGTTGCTGCAGGCCGCCGGGTGGATGGCGGCGCTGGTGTGGATCGGCGATCAGTTTCCGCTCAGCCGCCGCCTGGGCGGTGCAGCCGCAGCGGGAGCCACCCGCTGGCTGGCGGTGCCCCTCCTGCCCCTGGGAGCACGCAGCTACTCGCTGCTGGACGTGGTCATCCTGCTGGCGCTGCTGGTGGTGCTGCTGCAGGCCGTGGGTCTGCTGCTGCGGCTGCTGCGCACCCGGGTGTTGCGCTACACGGGCATGAGCCTGGGGGGGCAGGAGGCTGTGGCCTTCCTGCTCCGCTACGGGCTGCTGTTCTTCGGAGCGCTGGTGCTGCTGCAGCTGTGGGGTCTCGATCTCACATCCCTGGCCCTGTTCGCCAGCGTGCTGGGCGTCGGCGTGGGCCTCGGCCTGCAGACGATCAGCAAGAACCTGCTCAGCGGCCTGGTGATCATCTTCGAGCGGCCGATCCAGGTGGGTGATTTCGTGGAGATCGGTGACCTGCAGGGCACGGTTCAGAAGCTGGGCCTGCGCAGCACCGTGGTGGAGTCGCTGGACGGGGTGGCGATCATCGTGCCCAACTCGGAATTCCTCGATTCCCGGGTGGTGAACTGGAGCCATGGCAGTCCGGTGTCGCGGCTGCGGCTGCCGGTGGGGGTGGCCTACGGCTCCGACACCACAGAGGTGCGCAAGGCGCTGATCGCCGCCTGCGACGGCCAACCCTCCGTCCTGAGGGAACCGGCACCACAGGTGTTCTTCAGCGGCTTCGGCGACAGCGCCCTCAACTTCACCCTGCTGGTGTGGATTCGTGAGCCCATGCGCCAGTACCAGATCAAGAGCGACCTCAACTTCCGCATCGAAGCCCTGCTGCGCGAGCGGGGCATCAGCGTGCCCTTCCCCCAGCGCGATCTGCACATCAGCGGCGAGGGCCTGGAGCTGCGCCTGTCGGCGGAGCTGGAGAACCGCCTGATGCCATCGAGAGATCAGCCCGGTGACGGGTCGACCGGCTGACGGTTGATCGGGGCACCACCCGGCGGCGGTGGTCAACGCAGGGCCGGAGCCAGCTCGTTGATGATGATCTGAAGGACTCCGGTGACCATGAACTGAACACCCATCGCCGCCACCATCAGGCCCATCACCCGCAGCAGGATGTTCATGCCGATCGGCCCGAGGATCAGCTGGAGCCACTGCCCCGAGAAGAAGATCGCCAGCACCGACAGGCCCAGCAGGACCGTGGTGGCGATCAGGCCGCCGTCGACAGCATGGCCTGGACCACTTGGGCTGGAGAAGAGAATCACATTGGCGATTGCCCCTGGACCGACGATCAAAGGCATGGCCAGGGGGATGACGATCTTCTGGTAGATCGTTTCAGCCTCCTGGAGCCTGCTGCCGCCCGGCTCGGCACCCACCTGCTCCCGACTGATATCGCCCGGCCCACCACTGATGATCTTGAGCCCGGTGACCAGCAGGAGAATGCCACCGGCGATGCGGAAGGCATCAATGGAGATCCCGAAGAAGCGCAGCAGAGGATTGCCGATCAGCAGAAAGATCAGCAGCAGCACGAGCACCGTGAGCGCCACAAACACTGCCACCAGCCGCTGAACCGAGCGGCTCTCCCGAGCGGTGTACCCCAGAAAGATCGGCAGAGCGCCCAGCGGATTCATCAGCGCGAACGACGTGATGAAGAAGTTCAGCAAAACTGACGTTTTCATCCCCTATCGCCCAGTCCTGGGCACTCAAGATTTCAAGGCTAGGCATCGTTGGCTCTGATCTCCGCTCTGGGCAGCGCAACCGCCCCGGCGGCACCAGGCCTCAACCCAGATCCGCCAGCCGCTGCCGGGCCAGCTCTGCCTGGGCCTCCGCCTCCGCCAGGTTCGCCCTGGCCTCGGCCACGACCTCCGGCGGTGCCTTGCCGGCGAAGTTGGGGTTGGCCAGGCGGCCGGCGAGGCCCTTGATCTCCTTCTCCGCCTTGGCGAGATCTTTCTCCAGGCGGCCGCGCAGGGCGTCGAGATCCACCAGCCCCTCGATCGGCAGCAGCACCTGCAACTCGCCGCACACCCCGGCGAGCGCCCGTTGACCGCTGGCGCCACCGCGGCTGGCCTCAAGCTGCTCGGTGCTGAGCACCGCCACGCTCTCGGCGCGGGTGAGGGCGGTGATGTCGGCCGTGGCCTCCTGCAGCAGGGCGGCCAGCTCGCCGCGGCCGGTGACGAACTGCACCGGGGCGCTCTGGCTGGGCTTGAGGCCGGCCACGGCCCGCAGGTTGCGCACCACGCGGATCGCCTCGATCAGCTCGGCGAAGCTGACCTCCAGCTGGTCGTCGAGGGCGCTCTCATCGAAAGCCGGCCAGCGTTGCAGGGCCAGGAAGGTGCTCAACGGCGCTCCGGTGAGGCCATGCCAGAGCTCCTCGCTGAGGTGGGGCATCAGCGGATGCAGCATCACCAGCAGCTCGTTCAGCACCTTGGCCAGCACCTGCCGGGCGGTGCCCTGCTGGGCCGGATCCTGCAGCCGCCGCTTGATCAGCTCCAGATACCAGTCGCACACCTCATTCCAGGCGAACTCGTAGAGCCCCTTTGCGGCCTCACCCAGGCCGTAGCTCGCGTACCGCTCAGCGGTGTCCCGGTTCACCCGGGCCAGGCGCGAGAGGATCCAGCGGTCGGCCAGTTGCAGGGTGGCAGGATCCGGTTCGCCCAGGCTGGCCGGCGTCTCGCCGTCCAGGTTCATCAGGGCGAAGCGGCTGGCGTTCCAGAGCTTGTTGGCGAAATTGCGCGCCGCCTCCACCGTGGCGGAGGTGTCGGATTTGCGGTCGTAGTCGAGGCGGATGTCCTGGCCGGCGCCGGCCACCTCGCGCACCAGTGCGAAGCGCAGGGCGTCGGCGCCGTAGCGGTCGATCAGCAGCAGCGGGTCGATGCCGTTGCCCGCGCTCTTGCTCATCTTGCGGTTGTTCTCATCCCGCACCAGGCCGTGGATGTACACGTCCCGGAAGGGCATCCAGGCCGCCGGGTCGCTGCCGCCCTCAGCCATCAGAGCGCCGGCCATCATCGTCATCCGGGCCACCCAGAAGAAGATGATGTCGAAGCCCGTCACCAGCACGCTGGTGGGATACCAGCGCTGCAGATCGGCAGCCTCCTGATCGGGCCAGCCCAGGGTGGAGAAGGGCCACAGACCGCTGGAGAACCAGGTGTCAAGCACGTCGGGGTCCTGCTCCAGCACCGCCGCCGCGCCATACTGCGCCGCGGCCTTCGCCCGGGCTTCGGCGGCATCGCGCGCCACCACGTAGGGGGTGGCCTCGGTGATCACCCCGCCCGTCTGGCTCACCACGAACCAGGCCGGGATGCGGTGCCCCCACCAGAGCTGGCGGCTGATGCACCAGTCGCGGATGCCGGTGAGCCAGTCGCGGTACACCTTGCTCCAGCGCTCGGGCACGAAGCGGGGCTCGCCGCGCTCCAGCGCCTCGCGGCAGCGGGCCGCCAGGGGCTCGGCCTTCACGAACCACTGGGTGGAGAGCAGCGGCTCCACCGGCACCTTGCCGCGATCGGAGAACGGCACGCTGTGGCGGTGGGGCTCCACCTTCACCAGGAAGCCCTCCGCCTCCATCGCCGCCACCACCGCCTTGCGGGCCTCGAACCGATCCTGCCCGGCGAATCGGCCGGCCATCGCGTTCATGGTGCCGTCCTTGGCCATCACCGTGATCAGGGGCAGGCCGTGGCGGCTGCCGATGGCGAAGTCGTTGGGGTCGTGGGCGGGGGTCACCTTGACGCAGCCGGTGCCGAAGGCCGGATCCACGTGCTCGTCGGCCACGATCGGGATCTCCCGCCCCACCAGCGGCAGGCTGATCGCCTGGCCCACCAGGGCCGCGTAGCGCGGGTCTTCGGGGTGCACCGCCACGCCGGTGTCGCCCAGCATCGTCTCCGGCCGCGTGGTGGCCACCACCAGGTGATCGGTGCCGTCGGCGGCGGGGCCACCGCTGAGGGGATAGCGGAAGTGCCAGAGGTGCCCCTCCAGCTCCTTCATCTCCACCTCCAGATCGCTCACCGCCGAACCGGAGGCGGGGCACCAGTTCACCAGGTATTCGCCCCTGTGGATGAGCCCCTGCTCGTGCAGCCGCACGAAGGCCTCCGCCACCGCCGCGCTCAGCCCCGGATCGAGGGTGAAGCGCTCCCGCCGCCAGTCGACGGAATAGCCGAGCCGGCGCATCTGCCCCACGATCGTGCCGCCGCTCTCCGCCTTCCAGCTCCAGGCCCGCTCCAGGAACGCGTCGCGGCCCAGCTCATCCTTGCCGATCCCCTCCTCCTTGAGCTGCCGCTCGAGGATCGTCTGCACCGCGATCGAGGCATGGTCGGTGCCGGGCAGGCACAGCACGTTCTTGCCCTGCAGCCGTTGGAAGCGCACGATCGTGTCGATCAGGGCCGTCTCGAAGCCGTGGCCCATGTGCAGGCTGCCCGTCACGTTCGGCGGCGGGATCACCACCGAGAAGGGCTCACCGGGAGCAGCGGGGTCGGGATGGAAGGCGCCTGCCTCCTCCCAGGCCCGCTGCCAGCGCTCCTCGGTGCCGGCCGGGTCGTAGGTCTTGGGCAGGGTGGCCTCGGGGCTGGGGGCGGCTGAGGCCTCGGTCACGGCAGGCGGGGGGAGATCTACCCATGCTCGCAAAGGGGGCAGGCTCACCCTCCCTCCAGCCCCCCCCTACCCCCCATAGTCCTTGGGGGGCGGATGCCGACGAATTAAGAGGCCATTCAGGGCGACGCGAGGCCAGATGACATGACTGCCACAGGGCGAAAGGCGGCACCGCTGCTGGACTCGATCGCCGACGGCGTCAGTCAGAGGTCGTGGGGGAGGAAGACTTCCTGTCCAAAGACGTTCTGCACCACGAACAGCAGCACGAAACCGATCACCGCCGCGATCAGGGGCGTGGTGATCCAGCCGGAGGCGATGCCCCCCAACACGCCCCAGCGAATCTGGCGCACCCCCTTGAGGCCCTGCAGCAGGCCGATGCCCAGCACCGAACCGATCACCGCCTGCGATCCCGACACCGGCAGCAGCGGAATCGTGGGCAGCCCCCAGCCCGCCAGCAGGCTTTCCAGCGCCGTGGAGGAAAACAGAAACAGCACCAGCGAGTGGGACACCACCACCACCAGGGCCGCCAGGGGGGAGAGGGTCAACAAGCTGTCGCCCACGGTCAGCATCACGCGTCGTGAGTAGGTGTAGACACCCACGGCCACGGCGATGGCGCCAATCAGAAACAGCTGCTCCACGGACGAAACACTGAAGCTTCCAACGGTGAGGTCACGGAAGGGTGAGGCCTCCACGAAGAAGCCCATCACGTTGCCGATGCCGTTGGCGCCGATCGCATAGGACCCGAAGATGCCCGCCAGGACCAGACCGGTGCGGGTGTTGCGATCAAGCGAGAGCAGGTGGGGCTGACTGAGGCGGATCCAATCCAGCAGCAGCTTGTAAAGCAGCATCGCGAAGATCGCCCCAAGCACCGGTGAGATCGCCCAGGTGGCCACGATCCGGCGCAGTGTGCCCAGGTCGGTGGGGGAGCCGCTGAACAGGTTCCAGCCGATGATCGAACCCACCACAGCCTGGCTGGTGGAGGCCGGCAGGCCCACCTTGCTCATCCAGGCCACCGTGACCGCAGCCGACAGAGCGGCCGTGAAGGCGCCCGGCAGAGCGTTGATGGCGCCCAGCTGTCCCAGTCCCTCGGCTGC
The DNA here is from genome assembly GCA_049664045.1 of Prochlorococcaceae cyanobacterium. Lineage (GTDB taxonomy): Bacteria > Cyanobacteriota > Cyanobacteriia > PCC-6307 > Cyanobiaceae > NIES-981. The sequence goes on along the minus strand of JBATEO010000083.1, from coordinate 21,280 downwards.
GCCAGTGCCGCTGGTGACCGCGCCGATGATCACGAACACGCTGCACAGGAAAGCGGCGGTGGAGAAGCGGATCATCCGTGTGGCCACGGCGGTGCCGAAGGCGTTGGACGCGTCGTTCGCCCCCATCGACCAGCCGAGGAACAGACCGCTGGAGAGGAAAATCAGGGTGACGATCAGGGACACAGTGGAAGTTCCTGCTCAGAGCGAGCGCTTGATCGCGAAGATCGAGAGGTCGTCGCCGATGTTCTCCGCCTTGTCAGCCAGGGAGTCGATCATGGCCACGGCTTCCCGCAGCTGGGAACGTTGCTCGAAGCTGAGTTCGGTAGCAAAAATCCTGCGCTTGATCCGCCAGGCGAGCTTGTCGGTTTCATCTTCGAACACCCGCACTTCGTTGATGTGGTCACGCACAGCGGCCGGCGTACGGAAGAACATGCGGGCCGCCACCACCACGGCCTGCACGCAGCGGATCGCCATGGCGGTGAGATCGGCGAAATCCTGACCGAATTCCGGCAGACCGCGAGGCTGAACGATCATCAGCTCCTGGAAGTTGTCGCCCATCTCATCGAGCAGTTCGAACAGGCTGCCGAGCAGGCGCAGCACGTCGCCGCGAGCATCGGGCAGCAGCATCTCGGTGTAGAGCATCGTGACGATCGTGCGCCTCAATTCACTGGAGCTGCGCTTGATCTCAATGATCTGATTCAGCTTCTCCTGGCATATCTCCGGCCCTTCACTGGTGGTGAGATAGGCCTTGATCCCGATCTCCACGACGATCACACCCTCGGAGATCTTGTCGAGAAACTCATCGATCAGCCCGACCAGAAACCTGGTTTTACCGAATAGCGGCGGAGTTTCACTGGACAACCGCTTCCCCCTCACACGTGCCTTCCGTGATGGCAGCTTATGGCCGTGGCCTGGGCTTGACCACCTGCTGAAGGTTCGATGAAACCCTATTCTTCAGCCCCGGTCGGCGCTATCCGCGACTGTGAGCACGCTCGGCCGGAAGCCGACGCGCCTGCGGATCCCGGTGCTGGTGTCCATCGCCCTGGGGGGCGTGCTGGGCTGGCTCCTGGGGGAGTTCCCGAATCGCCCCTCTGGGGGTTGCGATCGGCTGGTTGCTGGTCAGCCTGCCTGCGGCGTCCACGGGCCTCACAACACCCCAAGCACCCGGCGTGTTCACCTATCTCTGGTGGGCCGTGGGTGGCCTGCTGCTCGGCCTGCTGCAGGCCGCCCTGCTGTTGAGCCTGGGTGGCCAGCTCCTGCTCGATCTGGCCACCCGCCCCCTGGGCCGGCACGTCAGATCCGGCCGGGGGTGACGCGGGAGGGTGGAGCGATCACGCCCCTGGAGGTGCCCTGAGGCAGCGTCCAGGCGCCCCATCCTCTGGCACCCGCATCTCCGGCCATCAGCCGTGCCCGCAGGGTTCTGCGAGACAGTTCGGGATCGATCTTCGTGGCCCTGGGCTCACGTGCCGAGGATGTTGATGGCCCGGGCCGCGATCACGGCGATGGTGAGCAGGGAGATGGAGCTTTCCAGCATCATCAGCAGCATGGCCCGGGCGCTGAGTGGGATGGCCCCGGTGGGGCTGAAGGCCGTCGCCGTCGAAAAGCCCAGAAACAGGTAATCGATGAAGGTGGGGCGCCAGTCGGGGCGGACGGCATCGGGAACCCCCTCCTGGGGGAAGAACCAGTCGGCCCGGACGGGCAGACGATTGAGCCTCGCCTCGGGGCCGCTGCGATCGACATGCCAGAACGCCAGGGAAAACGTGACCACGTTGGAGACCCAGATCGCGATGCCGGAGGCGAGCAGCTCAATGGCATTGAGCTGTCCTCGGCCGAACAGCATCTCCTGAATCAGAACGACCAGATTCGCCAGCGTGATGCTGCCGGTGAGCGCAACGAAGAGCCAGATGGTGACGCGCTCGATGCGCAACCACCTCCTGCTGCCGGCCGTCAGTCCGACGGCCAGCATCGGAATCAGAACCGTCCCGAAGAGGATGAAGTCGAAGCCGGCAGGGAGGAGCCGGAACCGGTTGGGCAGCCCCCTCTCCAGCGCCCAGAGGACGACCACGGCGAGAACGGCGGACCAGCGCAGTTCGATGCGCAGGGATTTGACGGACTTGCTCTGGTTCATGCCGACTACTGCAGCGCCATGGCCACCCGCAGCCGTTCCTCCGGGCTGATCAGATGGTCGAGATCCTCGGCGTCCTTGTCGACGTCGATCTCCACCCAGTTCACCTCGCCGCTGAACGTGCCGCCGACGCTCGGATAGTCGTCGGTCACCGGCGAACCGGCCTCGAAGCCGACGTCGCAGGTCTCGTCGGCGGAGAAGATCATCGGTTCGGTCTGATCGACGCGCCCTTCGCCCGCCCTCTGTCCGTCCACATACAGCGTCACCGTGCCCCCCTTGGCCAGGCCGCCGCCGTCGTAGGCGAACTCCATCCGCACCTGGTGAGTTCCAGGGGGAATCGTCGCCGTGCCCGCGATCGTGTAGCGGTTCACGCCATAGAAGTTGTAGCAGTACTTCGGTTTGCCCTCTTTGGCATACAGGCTCCAGCCACCGGTGAGCCCCCCCTGGGCGACGATCACGCCCTCGGCACCCTCTGGAGGCACCACCACCTCGGCGGTGATGGCGTGCGACTTGTTCTTGAAGTTGACGATCGAGCTTTCGCTCAGCCGCCCCATGCCGCCGAACAGCACTTGCCGTGTTCCCTTGATCAGCTGCGGCCGGCCGGCGATCTCGGGATTGGCTCGCTCGGCGAAGCGATCGTCCAGCGGCAGCACGTTGTACTTGGTGGCTTCGATCAGCCACAGCCGCTGCAGTTCATGGAGCTTCTGGGGATGCTCCCTGGCCAGATCCTGCGCCTGGGTCCAGTCGGTGCTGGTGTCGTAGAGCTCCCAGACATCGTCATCGAAGGCGGCCAGTTGCACCTGGCCGGTCACCCAGGGCGTGCGGTGCCGGGTCACGGCGGTCCAGCCCTTGTGGTAGATGCCGCGGTTGCCCGCCATCTCGAAGTACTGGGTCTGGCGCCGTTCGGCCGCGTTGGGGTCGTTGAAGGAATAGGCCATGCTCACGCCTTCGATGGGCCGCTGCTGCACACCGTTCACGAAGGTGGGCTGGGGCAGGCCCGCCGCTTCCAGAATCGTGGGGGCCACATCGATCACATGGTGGAACTGGCTGCGGATTTCTCCCCTGGCCTGGATTCCCCTGGGCCAGTGCACGATGGTGCCGTTGCGGGTGCCGCCGAAGTGGGAGGCCACCTGCTTGGTCCACTGGTAGGGCGTGTCCATGGCGTGGGCCCAGCCCACCGCGTAATGGTTGTAGGCCTCGACTCCGCCCAGCAGATCCAGCCGCTCGGTGAGGAACTCGGCGGTTTCGAGGTGGGCAAAGCCCGTGAGCGGAGCCATTTCGTTGAAGCAGCCCTGCAGGGAGCCCTCCGCTGAGGCGCCGTTGTCGCCGATGATCACGTAAATCAGCGTGTCTTCGAGAATCTCCAGTTCATGAAGTGCATCGATCAAGCGGCCGATGTGATGATCGGTGTGCTCCAGGAAGCCCGCATACACCTCCATCTGGCGGGCGAGAATCGGCTTCATCTCGGTCGTGATCGTGTCCCAGGCGGGGATGTCGGCGTGGCGCCCCGTGAGCTGACAGTCGGCAGGAATCACCCCCAACTGCTTCTGACGGGCGAAGGTTTCTTCCCTGAGAGTGTCCCAGCCCTGGTCGAACTGGCCTTTATACTTGTCTGCCCATTCCCTGGGCACATGGTGCGGGGCATGGGTGGCGCCAGGAGCGAAATAGGTGAAGAACGGCTTGTCGGCCATCAGCGCCTTCTGCTGGCGAATCCATTGGATCGCTTTGGTGGTCAGATCCTCGCTGAGGTGATAGCCCTGCTCGGGTGTCTTCTTGGGTTCCACCGGCGTGGTGCCTTCGTAGAGCGCCGGATACCACTGATTGGTTTCACCGCCGATGAAGCCGTAGAAGTATTCGAAGCCGCCACCGCCGGTAGGCCAGGCATTGAAGGGCCCCATCGGGCTCGTCTGCCAGACGGGCACCTCATGGCACTTGCCGAACTGCGCGGTGGAGTAGCCGTTGAGCTTCAGGGTGCGCGCCAGGGGAGCGCAGCTGTTCGGCAGAATCGAGTTGTAGCCGGGCGCGGCCGTGGCGATCTCGGTGATGCCGCCCATGCCCACCGAATGGTGGTTGCGCCCAGTGAGCAGGGCCTGCCGGGTGGGGGAACAGAGGGCGGTGGTGTGGAAGCGGTTGTACTTGAGGCCACCCGCAGCCAGCTTCTCGATGTTCGGCGTCTGGCAGGGTCCGCCGAAGGCACTGGAAGCCCCGAACCCCACATCATCCAGCAGGATGACCAGCACATTGGGTGCTCCCGCCGGCGGCCGCAGATCCCGGATCGGTGGATAGGTGGTATCCGGATCTCTGGCGTCGTAGGTGGTCAGGCCCACATGGGGTTGATCGGGGATCGGCAGGATCTGGCGTTGCACGGGATCGGTTGAAGCCATGACGGAGTGCCTGGTGGGGATAGAACAATAGGGGAAGATTGGGTTGGAACACAGCGACGCGTTTCGCTGGCACCCGTGCGAATCGCAACTACTGCCGCGCCAGGATCATGCGCATCTTCTCTTCCAGAGATTCCACCGATGTGCCCAGCGCCCGCTTCACCGTGCCGGTGAAGGCGAAGGGTGGCTTGTAATCGGGCATGGTGGGCGAGCCGGGATCGGCTCCCACGGCAGCACCTGCCGCCAGCCATCGTGATACAGGGAGCGATGGCCGAACATCTCGAAGTACTGGGTGATGTGCCTGCTCGGGGCATAGGGATCGTTGAAGGAGGAGGCCAGGCTGAAGCCCTCGATCGGGCTCTGGGTCACCCCGCGAATCGTGGTCGGAGCTTCGATGCCAAGTGCATCGAGCACGGTGGGCACCATGTCGATGGCATGGGCGTACTGGCTGCGGATCTCCCCCTTGGCAGTAATGCCTTTCGGCCAGCTCACGAGGAAGGGATCGCTGGTGCCGCCCCGGTAGGTTTCGCGCTTCCAGCGCCGGAACAGGGTGTTGCCGGCATGGGTCCAGCCCCACGGATAGTGGTTGAAGAACTTGGGTCCGCCGATGTCGTCGATGGCGGCCAGATTCTGCTCCAGGTTTTCGGGAACGTTGTTGAAGAACTTGCCCTCGTTCACCGATCCTGTGGGTCCGCCCTCGGAGCTGGCGCCGTTGTCGGAAATGACCATGATCAGTGTGTTCTCGTATTCACCCAGATCCTTCAGGAACTGGATCAGCTCGCCGATATAGTGATCGGTGTGTTCGAGAAAGCCGGCGAACACCTCCATCATCCGGGCGTAGAGACGGCGCTCATCGGCAGAGAGAGTGTGCCAATCCTGCACGTCGGGATCGTGGCGCGACAGGGTGGTGTTCGGGGGAATGATCCCCAGCTCCTTCTGGCGGGCGAACACCTTCTCCCGGTAGGCGTCCCAGCCATCATCGAACTGGCCCTTGTATTTGTCTGCCCATTCCTTCGGCACATGGTGGGGCGCATGCATGGCGCCGGCGCAGAAGTACATGAAGAAGGGCTTGTTCGGTGCCACCTGCTTGGCATCGGCGATCATCGCCTTCGCCTTCTCCACCAGGTCCGGCGTGAGGTGATAGCCCTGCTCAGGAGTTTTCTCAGGTTCCACCTGAGTGTTGTCGCGCACAAGATCCGGGTAGTACTGGTGCGTGTCGCCGCCGAGGAACCCGTAGAAGCGCTCGAAGCCGCGGCCCAGGGGCCAGCGGTCGTAGGGGCCGGCCGCGGAGGTGGCTTCCGCAGGAGTGAGGTGCCACTTGCCCACGGCATAGGTGTTGTATCCCTTCTGCAGCAGGATTTCGGAGAGGAAACCGTTCTCGAAGGGGATGTAGCCGTTGGAGCCGGGATAGCCCATTGAGCCCTCCGTGATGCAGGCCAGCCCGTTGGAATGATGGTTGCGCCCCGTCAGCATGCAGGAGCGCGACGGCGAACACAGCGCCGTGGTGTGCATGTTGCTGTAGCGCAGACCATCGGCCGCCAGGGCATCCAGGTTGGGAGTGGCGATGGGACTGCCGTAGCAGCCGAGCTGCCCGTAACCCGTGTCGTCGAGCACGATGTAAAGTAAGTTCGGCCTACGCCTACACGTCGGCGGTGCGGCCGATCACACCGGGGAAGGCTGCGCTGGAACGGTATTCGTTGAGCGGCATCGGTGCGACAAAGCGAAAGGGAAGGGGACCAGGCCCCGCGGAAACGTAGCCATCTCGACAGAAACCGTCAGGCAGCCGCCAGCCGCATGAGGTAGCCCTCCAGGGTGCCGGCATTGATCCAGCCGGTGGCGATCGTCTTGCTGAGCTCCTGGCTCACCCGGCCGCGGTGGATGTGCGACACCCCCGCCGGGAAGATCACCAGCTTGCCCCGCTCCGCCTCCTCGTGATGGCCCTGCCAGTGGAACTCGGTGCCGCCTTCGGGCAGGGAGTTGCAGTAGAGGATCCAGGCCAGCACGCGCGCCTGGGGCTCGGTGGCCTCGTCGCTGAGGGTCCAGTCGCAGTGCCAGGCCCGGAAGCCCTCGCCCGGCGCGTAGCGCTGCAGGTTGAAGATCGGATTCACGAACAGGCTCTGCTCGGGGCAGCAGTCGCGCAGCAGCGGCCGCTCCTTGAGGTACTGGCCCAGGGCGGCGTTGACGCCCCGCAGGATCACCTCCGCCAGGGCGAAGGCCTCCGGGTCGCTGCGGTCGATCGCCACCAGGCTGATGTCGGTGGAGAGTTTTGCGGGCTCGGTGGCGCCCTCGCCCTCGGGGCCGAAGGCCACCCCGGGGCGCTGCAGATCGGCGCGGCGTTCGAAGAAGGCCATCACGCCGTCGGCCAGGGCCTCGAAGCCGACGTTGCGGTAGGCGGCGATCAGGTTCATCAGCGGTCCTTCAAGACGCATCGGCACCGGCGGGGCCGGGGCTGGCCGCCCGCCAGGGAATCGCCACAGCCTGCTCCAGGCTGCGCCAGAGCCCCCGCTCCGCCGCCACCCGCTCCAGCAGGCCCAGGCGCGTGAGGGCAGCGGCGGCGCGCTCCAGCGTGAGCGGCTCGCCTCCGGGCGCGAGCGGCAGCACCAGCACCTGCGGCTCGGCCGGATCGGCCATCACCTGAAGGTCGAGATCGGCCAGCTCCCGCTCGAAGAACAGCCGCCGCAGCCGGCCGCCGAGGGCGGGCCCCAGGGCGTCGGCGAAGGCCCGCAGACCCGCCTGATCGCCGCTGCAGCCGCAGTTCAGCGCCAGCCAGATCAGCAGCTTGGCCCAGCTGTCGGCGCTCCAGGGCGGCTGGAAGCTCTCGCGGTGCTGACGCACCAGCTCCGCCAGGGCGAAGTCCACCAGGGTGGCCTGCAGGCGGGCCGGATCGATCACTGGGGCACTCACGGAACGGACCTGACGTCGGCTGTATCCAGGCCATCCTCGCCAGTGGGCAAACGCCGGTCAGCGGGCAAACTGCAGAGGCAACGTGCACCGGAACCGCCCATGGCGCTGGATCTCAACGACCCGGAGCTCGAGTTCGCCGATCTCGTCTCCGCCTATCAGAGCTGGGTGATGGCGGTGATCAACGACGAGAAGCTGGGCGGCGAGAAGCTGCTCACCGACGAGATCGTCGATGACGCGCTCAACGCCATGCGCTTCCTCCCCGACGTGGTGACCAGCGCCGTGGAGACGACCCTGGCCCGGGTCTACGACGTGGACCCCGACGAGCTGGCTGCCCTGCTCTACCCGGAGGAGTAGGCCGCCGTGAACAGGTGGCTGCGGGCGGCGGCGCTGGCCCTGGGGCTGGCACCACTGGTCGCGGGCTGCGGCCTCGCCCTGCCGCCGGGGGTGAGCCCTCGAGCCGGGATCACCTTGTACGTGGCCATCGGCGTCGGCGACGCCACGCGCATCGATTCAAGACTGCGCAGCGCCCTTCGCGAGAAGCTCGAGGCGCTGCAGAGGCTGTACGCAGACATGCGTCCCGGCGTGAAGCTGGAGTTGCTGATCTTCGAGGAGGAGCGGCTCCTGGCCGAGGTGCGCCGCCGCACCAGCAGCGGACTGGCGCCGGATCTGATCCTGGCGGAAGGCAGCATCACCCAGCAGCTCCACCAGGAAGGGCTCACCCGCTCCATTCCCTTCCCCAACCCCGCCAGCGATCAGCTCAGCCCTTCCCTGATCCCCTTTGCCCAGATCGACGCCCGGCACCTGTTCGCCGTGCCTGTGGGCTACGCACCCCAGCTCGCCTGCTTCAACCGGCGGCGGATGCCCCAGCCACCCGACACGCTGCAGGCCCTCCTGGCAGCCAGCAGCCGGGGCCAGACCTTCGGCTTGAAGCTCGACCTGGGCGACCTGGCCTGGACCCTCGGCAGCCTCGGCGCCCTGGAGAGCTTCGCCGCCATCCGGGCCGGCAACCCCGCCACGGATGAAAGGGTCAGCCGGATCCGCCAGTGGCTGCTGTGGCTGCAGACGGCGAACCTGCAGCAGCGGATCAGCCTGGTGGGGCCACGCGCAAACCTCAGCGATGGCCTGCTGGACGGCACCTTCGCCTGGATCACCTGCCGCAGCAGCGACCAGACCCATCTGCAGGCCGAGCTGGGCGACGATCTGGGCCTGGCGCCGCTGCCGGCGGGCGCCCTGGGGCAGCCGAGCCCCGTCTCGGTTCAGCTGATGTGGGCCTACGGACGGAACTCCAGCGCCGTTCAGCGCCAGGCCGCCGAGGAGCTGGTGCGGTTTTCCCTGAACCCGCCCGTCCAGAGGGCCATGACCCTGCGGGGCAGGACCCTCCTGCCGGTGAGCCGCGAAGCCCCCCTGCCGGTGGCCAGCTCCGCCCGGCTGGCAGCCCTGGTCACAGCCGAGCGGCAGGCGGAGGAGGCCCGCGCCCAGATCTCCCAGCTGCTGGTGATGAGGAACCGGGAGGACGACTTCAACCGCATCCTGATCGCCTTCCATTACGGCAACCTGGGTGTGGACGAGGCCACCGAAGCCCTGGTGCGCCTGCTTCAGAGCCCCTCCCCATGAGCGAGTTGCTGACCCAGATCGGGGGGTGGTTCGGGTATCTCGGTCGTCCCGGCGTGCTTGTGCAGCTGATCGGTGTGGCGGTCCTGATCACCGTCTCCGTCCTCGCCTCGCGTCTGAGCACGGCAAGGACCGCGCGACCATGGTTCGGCCGGCTGGGGCTGCTGGCCCTGCTGGGACTGTTCACGGCCTTGCTGGCGGCCTTCTCCAGGCCCTACGGACTCGTGAGCATCACGGCTCAGCTGATCGGCGGATGGTTCGCCCTGGGGCTGCTGTGCCACGGTCTGAGCCGGTGGCTGCCGGCGGCGGAGGTGCGGCAGCTCGACAGCGGACTGCTGCGGCCGCTCTACCTGCTGTTCGCCCTGGTGATGCTGATCCGGGAGGTGGATGCTCCCGCCAGCCTTGCCGTGATCCCGATCGGCACATGGTTCGGCTCCACCGTGACCGTGGGGCAGGTGTTCCTCTCACTGGTGGTGATCGTGCTGCTGTTCGTGGGCTCCAGGCCGCCCAGCCATGGCCTGGCCTGGATCCTGCAGCGGCTGCTGGGCGGCGGCGATTCGGGACGCCGCGCCCTTGCCCTGCTGATCCAGTACTCGATCATCGCCACGGGCATCGTCTGGATGCTGGATCAGATCGGCTTCAACCGCACCGCCATCCTGGCCGTGGCCGGGGGGCTTTCGGTGGGACTGGGCTTCGGCATCAAGGAGGTGTTCTCCAACTTCATCAGCGGCCTGTGGCTGCTGTTCGAAGGCTCGGTGCGGCCCGGGGACATCCTTTACATCGACGGGGACCCCTGCGAGGTGCGCAGCCTCGGGCTGCGGGCCGCGGTGCTCTGGCGCGACCGGGACAACGCCGAGCTGGTGATCCCCAACCAGACGTTCTTCACCGCCACCACCACCACCTTCACCGGCAGCGACCGCCTGCGCATCAGCGAGGTGGACTTCTGTGCCGCCTACCGCCACGATCCCGGTGAAGTGATCAAGCTGGCGGCGGCCACGGCTGCGGACGTGCCCGGGGTGCTGGCCGATCCACCACCCAGGGGGCTGGTGCTGGGGTACGGGGATTCAGCGATCAGTTACGCGCTGCGGTTCTGGATCGCCAACCCGATGCAGAACCTCACCATCAGCAGTGCCGTGCGCAGGGCGGTCTGGCAGGCCTTCCAGCGGCAGGGGATTGAAATGCCCTTCCCCCAGCGCGTGCTGCACCGGGTGCGATCCCTGCCGAGCTGAACCCGGTTCTCCTCTGGCCACCCCGTTATGTCCGCCGCGCCCCTTGCCGAGCCAGCCAGCCGACCCCCGGCCCACGCCACCCCCTGGCCGGCGCTGGTGGCGGACCTGGCCAGCGACGGCGAGCGGGGTCTGGCGGAGGCGGAGGTGCTGGTGCGCCAGCAGCGCTGGGGGCCCAACAGCCCGGATCAGCAGGTACTGAAGCCGGCCTGGCAGAGGTTTCTGGGCCAGTTCCACGACCCCCTGCTCTACACCCTGCTGGCGGTGGGCGCCGTGAAGCTGCTGCTCGGGGAGCCGGGCGAGGCCATCGTGATCTGGAGCGTCACGGTGATCAACGCCGTGATCGGCTATGTGCAGGAGAGCCGGGCGGAAACCGCCATCGCCGCCCTGGCGCGCTCGGTGCGCACGCAGGTGGAGGTGATCCGTGGTGCCGAACGACGACGGCTGGATTCCGTGGATCTGGTGCCCGGCGATCTGGTGGTGCTGGAGGCGGGAAACAAGGTGCCGGCCGATCTGCGCCTGGTGCACTGCCGCAACCTTCAGATCGACGAGTCGGCGCTCACTGGCGAGTCGCTGCCGGTGGCCAAGGGCACCACGGCGGTGGCGGCTAAGGCGCCGCTGGCGGAACGGATCGGCATGGCCTACGCCGGCAGCCTGGTGACGGCGGGCCAGGGGCGGGCCCTGGTGGTGGCCACCGGCGGCGCCACCGAGGTGGGACGGATCTCCGGGTCGCTGGACCAGCAGGTGACTCTGAGCACGCCGCTGACGCGCAAGTTCCAGAACTTCAGCACCACACTGCTGTGGCTGGTGCTGCTGCTGGCGGGGCTCACCTTCCTGGTGGGCCTGGCCCGGGGCCGGGAGGCCAGCGAGATGTTCGACGGCGCCGTGGCCCTGGCCGTGGGGGCGATTCCCGAGGAACTGCCGGCGATCGTCACCGTCACCCTGGCCATCGGCGTGAACCGCATGGCCCGCCGCAACGCCATCATCCGCAAGCTGCCGGCGGTGGAAACCCTGGGCAGCACCACCGTGATCTGCTCGGACAAGACCGGCACCCTCACCCAGAACCGCATGACGGTGCGGGAGATTCACGCCGGCGGCGAGCTCGTGCGCCTCGACCGGCTCTGGCCCGAGGAGGGCGGCGACGATCCCCTGGCGCGCAACCTGGCGCTGCGCGAAACCCTGCTGGCCGGCTTGCTCTGCAACGACGCCCGCGCCAGCCAGAGCGAGGGGCTGGTGGGGGATCCCACCGAGACGGCCCTGCTGCATGTGGCCCAGACGCTGGGCCTGAACCGGCAGGAGGCCCTCGATCGCCACCCCCGCCGCGACGCCATCCCGTTCGCGTCCGAACAGCAGTACATGGCCACCCTGCACGGCAGCCGGCGCATCCTGATGAAGGGATCGGTGGAGGCGGTGCTGCAGCGCTGCGCACGCCAGCTGCGGGCCGACGGCGCCAGCGAACCCCTCGACCGGGAGGCCATCGAGGCGGCGGTGGCGGCAATGGCTCGGCAGGGCGAGCGGGTGCTGGCCTTCGCCATCGCTGAGTCCGAAGCCGCACAGGAGCGCCTCAGCGAGACCCACGTGGAGGAGGGACTCACCTTCCTCGGCCTGCAGGGCCTGCTCGATCCGCCGCGGCCCGAGGCCGTGGCCGCGGTGGCGGCCTGTCAGCGGGCCGGCATCCAGGTGAAGATGATCACCGGCGACCATCCGGATACGGCCCGCTCGATCGCCACCCAGCTCAATCTGGGCCGCAACGGCGTGGTGCGCACCCGCACCGGTCAGTCCCTGGAGGAGAAGTCACCCAGGCGGCTGCTGGCGATCGTGCGCGACACCGACGTGTTCGCCCGGGTGATGCCGGCCCAGAAGCTGGCGCTGGTGCGGGCCCTGCAGGAGCTGGGGGAGGTGGTGGCGATGACCGGCGACGGCGTCAACGACGCCCCGGCCCTGCGCCAGGCCGACATCGGCATCGCCATGGGCAAGGGCGGCACCGAGGTGGCCCGCGAGGCGGCCGACATGCTGCTCACCGACGACAACTTCGCCACCATCGAGGCGGCGGTGGAGGAGGGGCGGGCGGTGTACCTCAACCTGCGCAAGGCCCTCGCCTTCGTGCTGCCGGTGAACGGCGGCGCCTCGATCACCATCCTGCTGGCGGCGGTGCTTGGACTTGACCTGCCGGTCACGGCCCTGCAGGTGCTGTGGCTGAACATGGTGTGCTCCCTCACCCTGTCGGTGCCGCTGGCCTTCGAGCCCCAGTCGCCGCGGCTGATGGAGCAGCCGCCGCGGCCTCCCGGCCAGCCCCTGCTCACCCGGGGCCTGGTGCAGAAGGTGCTGCTGGTGGCGGCCTTCTACTGGCTGTTCATCTTCGGCATGTTCCTCTGGGCCCGCTCCCACGGCCTGGATCTGGCGCTGGCGCGCACGATGGCCATCCAGTCGCTGGTGCTCGCCCAGGTGGCCTACCTGGTGAGCATCAGCCAGGTGAGCAAGCAGGGCTGGCGGGAGCTGCGGCGGGCCCCGGTGCTGCTGGCCGGCATCGCCGCCGCCCTGGCGCTGCAGCTGGCCTTCAGCCAGCTGAGCTGGATGAACACCTGGTTCGAGACCGCACCCCTGAACGCCGGTCAGGCGCTGCTGTGTGCCGCCTCGCTGGTGGTGATGGTGCCGGTGGCCTGGCTGGCGGAGCGCTTCGATCCGACCACCGGGGTGGTGGCGGTGCGTTGAGCAGCACAGCTGAGCACCACAGCTGAGCACCGGTTCAGGTGGGCTTGAGCCAGACCACCGGGATCAGAATCAGCAGCAGGATCGCCACCACCGTGGAGGCCAGATCCAGGGGTGGCACCGCGGTGGCCAGGCCCAGCTGGGGGAGGCGCTCAGCCGTCCACACCAGAGCGCCGCGCAACCAGCCCTCGAGCGTCGGAGCCGCGTCGTCCGAGAGCAGCCAGGCCGCGGCCGCCGCCAGGAGAGCCGTGTAGACGAGTCGGGATTGCATCGGCGGTGAGGGTGGGCAGCCGATTGGACGCACCCAATCTGGCGCAGGCGGTCCGAGTCGGCAGCGGCGCCCCGCAGACCTGGGACCGGGCTCAGATGACCGAGCTCAGAACGGCTCCGGCACCAGATGCCGGGGGGCTTCGGGGCTCTGATATTCACCCACCCTGCGGTGGGGCAGCTGCACGGGCTCGCGGGGAATCTCCTCGTAGGGCAGCTGGCTGAGCAGGTGGCTGATCACGTTCAGGCGCACGCGGCGCTTGTTGTCCGAGCGGGCCACCCACCAGGGGGCCCAGGCGGTGTCGGTGGCCTGGAGCATGCGGTCACGGGCCCGGGTGATCTCATCCCAGAGCGTGAACGACTTCACATCGTTGGGGGAGAGCTTCCAGATCTTGCGGCCGTCGCCAATGCGGTCCCGCAGACGCCGTTCCTGCTCCTCCGGCCCCACCTCCAGCCAGTACTTGAGCAGGTGGATGTCGTTCTCGATCAGGATCCGCTCGAACAGCGGCGCGCCCAGCAGAAACCGCTCGCTCTGGACGGTGGTGCAATAGCCCATCACCGGCTCCACCACGGCGCGGTTGTACCAGCTGCGATCGAAGATCACCACCTCCCCCGCCGCCGGCAGATGGGGCACATAGCGCTGCATGTACAGCTGCGACTGCTCCCGCTCGGTGGGGGTGGGCAGGGCCACCACCCGGAACACCCGCGGGCTCACCCGCTCGGTGATGGCCTTGATGGTGCCGCCCTTGCCGGCGCCGTCACGGCCCTCGAAGAGGACGCACACCTTCGCGCCCTTCGCCTTCACCCATTCCTGCAGCTTCACCAGCTCCACATGGAGGGGTCGAAGCAGGCGTTCGTACTCCTTGGCCGACAGGCTGCGTTGCTCATCGCCCTCCTCGACGACGGCAGCAGCCCTGGCCTCCTGTGCGGGAGGGGCGATCGGCTCGGTGGTGGCCAGAGCCTGCTCGAACAACCGCAGGGCCGAGCGGGTGTCGTCGCTGAGCAGCAATGGCGCCGGCTCCGTGTCCCTCGTCCTCGTCTTCTTCTTGCCTTTGCCCTTGCCCTTGCCCAAACCCACCTCCCTGGCTGACCGCGCGCTCTGCTCCCAGGGTGATGCCCCGGCCGCCAGCCGGCCACAGCACCCCACCAACGCCGCTGAGCGGCCGGCCGCTCAGCGGCGTTGGGCGCTGACGAGCGTGGAGGAGAGCCACTCGCCGCGCCCGCCGTAGCGGCGGATCAGCCGCAGCCAGCAGTCGGCGGAGGCCAGCCAGCCCGCCTCCACGCTGAAGGCCCGGCGATGGGTCACCCGCTGCGGCGCCAGGCTGAGGCCGCCGTCCGGCAGCAGCAGCAACCGCGCCGGCTGCTCACCTGCGACGGCACCGGCTTCGGCCGCACCGGTTTCGACCGCACCGGTTTCGACGGCAAAGCAGTGGCCGCCCTGCTGCCGGCCCCGCACCACGGCGCACTCGCCGGCCAGACGCGTCTCGATGCGCAGGCTCTGCCCATCGGGCTGATCCACCTGAATCAGGGCCTGCTGCAGGGTGGGCTCGGGCCAGTTGGCCTCGATGGTGGCGGCCTGGCCCTCCCAGCTGCCGCCCAGCTGCGCGACGGTGAGGGGCGGACCTTCCACCGCCGCGCTGCCGTCGCGGAACTCGCGGATCAGCACCAGCGCGTCGAAGCCGCCGTCCTCGGCAAAGAGCTGCATGAGCCGGTGGCGGCGGTCGCCGCGGATGAATCCGTATTCGGCCCCGAAGCGGGTGGCCGGCGCCAGCTGCAGCGACCCCTTGGAGAAGCAGCCGTCGTCGAAGAACACCACCTGCCGGCCCAGGGTCCGGTACTCCTGGGCGAGGTCGTGGGTGGGCGGCGAGCTGGGGTCGTCCCCGCCGAAGCGCTGCAGGCGGAACTGCACGACCCGGCCGTCTTCAGCACTGCTCAGGGTCAGCAGCGACGGCGTGGAGTTCAGCGGCTGTCCCTGGGCGTCCACGTCGGTGAACGAGCCGCGCCAGGCGCCCAGGTTGCGCTGGAAGTTCTGCCATTGGCTGGCCATGGCGGTGGCGGGGGACATCCCTGGGCTTCGGCCGCGGGATGCTAGTCAGCGCGTCGGCACCGGCAGGCGAAGCCAGGCCAGCACGCCGGCCAGCAACCCCAGAGGCGCCAGGCGGGAGGCCAGCCGCCAGCCCGGACTGGCCGGGCGCAGCACCTGCAGGTCGGTCACGAACAGGGTTTCGCAGGCGCCGTTGCCGGTGTCGTCCCGGCTGACGCTGGTGCCCCGCCAGTAGCTCTGGCCGCTGCCCGTTCCTGTGGCCTGGTTGTGGCCGTATCCGGCCAGGTAGCCGCGCAGGGCGATCTGGTCGCCGCGGCGCAGCTCCTGCAGCTGCCGGCGCAGGGCGGGATCCGCCGCCAGCAGGTGGTTGTTGGAGAGCGCGCGGGGCACGAAAACCTGGGAAGCGGGCGCCGAGGGGAAGCGCACATAGCAGGTGAACTCACCGCTGTGGAACCTGGCCTGCCGGTAACTGCCGTTGGCGGCGTTCTCCCCCCAGATCACGCACAGGTCCTTGACGTTGAGGTGGTCGTTGGCGCGGGTGTGGAAGGTGCGGGGGCGCCACCACGACGCGGTGACGTGCTCGCTCACCACCAGACCCTCGATGGCGTAGCTGAACTGGGGCTTCACGCGGTAGGTGATGCCCTCCAGCTCCACCGTGAACGGGGTGCGGTCGCTGGGCAGCTGGCGGGGCTCCTGGCGCAGGGAGGGATCGAGCTGCCCGGGGAGCGGCAGGGAGCGGGCGCGCCAGCTGGCCAGCGGCCAGAAGGCCAGCACCCCGAGCAGCCAGAGATAGACGAGTCGGTAGGCCACCGCGCCAGCCTCCACCCACCCAGCATGGCGTCACCGCGACGACGAGGGGAAGGCCCGCACCGTTGCCTCCCGCGGGCCGCCGCACGACACTGGGCCTAGAAGTGCACCACGCCCTTGGCTCGCTGCGCCACCTGCCCTCCCGCGCTTCGCGTTGGCCTGGCGGTGGGGATCCTGGCGATCCTTGCCCCCGTGGCCAGGGCGGACGATCCCACCGGGGGCTATTTCTCCGGCACCCAGCTGGAGTGCCCCGGAATCCCAGCGGCGGAGGCGGCGCTGGTGGCCTGCCACCGCATGGCGCTCCAGAACGCTGACCGCGAGCTCAACAGCCTGTACCGCAACCTGATGGCCCAGGCCGATCCGCAGGAGCGCCGGGCTCTCGAGGATGCCCAGCTGGCCTGGATCCACCTGCGGGACGCCCAGTGCGCCCTGGTGGAGGCGTACTACCGCGATGCCCCAGTCCCTGACAAATGGACCAGCCGCTGCCAGGCCGTGCAGACGATCCGCCGGGTGCAGGAACTCAGGGCCCTGGGGACGGGCATCGGCTGGTGAGGGCCACCAGTCGGCAACGGGCGGCCTTCCAGGGGCTGCCAAAGGGACTGGCCGCAGCCCTGCTGGCGCTGAGCTGCTGTCTGGCAGCAGGCGAGCGGGTGCTTGCCGTCGAGCCGGTGGGAGAGCCGATTCGCGCCTGCAGCCACCCCGATCTCGACGCCGGGCAGGTGACCTTCGACGGGTTGGGATACCTGAGCGGCGGCAGCGTGTTCCTGTTCTCCTGCGGCAACCGCCTGGGTCGACTCGATCTGGGCACCCGCCGGGTGGAGGTTCTCCCAGCCGACACGATCATCGCGGGGCGGCCCGACGGCAGTCTTCTGGTGATCGGCACACCGACCTTCAGCGGAGAGAACAGCGACCTCCCCGAGGGCGCCTACGTATCCGCCGATGGGCAGCGGCTGGCGATCGTGGGGCCGCAGGCCCTGGAGGTGCGGGAGGCCCGCGGCACGCTGCTCACCAGATCCGTCTATGCGGAACACATGGTTGACGGCGAGCCAGATGCCTTCATGGTCCCGAGTGCCCTGGCCATGGCTCCGGATGGCCGATCCGTTCTGATCGGGTTTCCACGGGGGCTGGCGCAGCTGTGGGGAGTGGATGGAACACTGAGCCACACCTTCCGGAGCTTCCCGGTCACGTCTGCCGATCCGGCCGATCAGGGGAATGGAACCATCCGGTTTCTTGCCTTTCACCCCGATGGCCGCTCCTTCGTGGCGGTGAGCAGCGATGGCCGGGTGACCCACTGGCGACTGGAGGGAACCCTGATCCGCTCCTTCGGCACGGGGCAGTTCTCGGGAAGCGAGTCTCCCCGGGCCGATCTCTCGCCGGATGGCACGCTGCTGCTGGTGGCGCCGATGGAAGGAGTGCCGTCGCTCTGGTCGCTTGAGGGGAAACGGCTGCTGGAGCTGTCGGATCCCCAGGCGGTCGGCCTGCCGCCATCGCCGCCGGAGGCGGTGCGCTTCAGCCGTGACGGCAGCACCCTGCAGGTGCAGACCCTGGACGAGATCCAGATCTGGGACCGCCAGGGAACGCTGCTCCAGCGCATCTCCCGAAGCCGCCACGGCGCCAGCCTGGCCGGGCTGTCCGCCGACGGGCGCTGGCTGGTGGGCGGCAGCCATGGACCCGAGGTGATGGTGCAGCTGTGGAAGCTGCCGTGAAGCCCCTGTGATGAAGGCGTGTTGCCGCTGGTGAAGAGGCATGTCGCTGCCGGGGCTGGCGCTTGCCGAAAGCGCCCCGTCGTCCGATCGTGATCTCAGCGGCCCCCAGGGGCACCAGCCCCCCAAGCCGCCGTGAGGAGCGCCCCTGACGCTCCGGCCCCTGCTCCAACAGTCTCCAACGACTTCCGGTTTCCAGGCCCGCTCCCCATGAGCCGGCCCTCCCCGATGCACCGTTCAGGTGCCCCCGGGCCCACGGAAACCCTGCTGGATCCCATGGCCCCAGGTGCCCCGTCAGGAGCGTCAACCCATCACCCGATGCCGGCCCGGGGCTCACGCCCCGGGCTTTGGCCTGTCCGGCTCCGCGGTGTCGTCGCAGTGCCGGCAGCGCCGCGGACCTGAGGCCATCGGTCGGCCGCACTCGGGGCACGGCACCCGGTAGGCGATGTGCCGCCGCTGAAAGCTCTGGCCCAGGATATCCACCCCCACCACCACCCACTCGATGTAGGTGTTGCCCTGGCCGTCGGTGCCGCTCTGGATCGCGTCCACCTGCCGCCAGGGCCCGAACAGGGGCTCCTGGGGATGGTCCCGCTCGCGAAGCAGGGCATGTTCCACCAGCTCCCAGGGGCAGCCACCGACGCTCGCTGCGGTGGGGTGGATCGGGGCGTGACGCTGGGAGCGGCTCATGGCATCGGCTCAGGGCGCTGGCGCGCTGCACCGAGTGGTGGGTGGGTGATGCCTGAATCAGCCTAGCCAGCACCGATCAGCAGGCAGCCATCAGCGGGCCAGCACCGGGAAGCTCTCGCGCAGGCCGCTCACCAGCATCTGGGTGGCCACAGAAGCGATCAGCACCCCCATCAGCCGCGAAATCAGCCGCACCCGCAGCTCCCCCAGGCTGCGGCTGAGCCGGATGGCACTGGCCAGCACCAGGAACACCACCAGCGCCAGCACGACGATCACGGCGCTGAGCACCAGGCGGCCGAGCGGTTCGGCCGGCGCCTCCGCCACCACCAGCGAGATGGTGCCCGGGCCCGCCAGCATCGGCAGACCGATGGGCACCACCGCCACCAGCCCGGCTCCGTCGTCGTGGTCGGAATCGAGCCTGCCGGCGAGCGCGGGAGTGCTGGCCAGGCCAATGCCCTCGATCAGGCGCAGGCCATAGGGCAGCAGGATCAGACCGCCGGCGATGCGGAAGGCCGGCAGGCTGATGCCGAACAGATCCAGCAGGCTCTGCCCCCACCAGCAGGACAGCAGCAGGGTGCACAGATAGGTGGTGGCCGCCAGCCGGCCGATGCGGCGAACGCGGCTGGGATTGGCATTGGCGGCCTCGATCACCACCGGCAGCACGCCGATCGGATCGGTGAGCGCCACCAGGCCCACGGCGGTGTTGATCAGGGACATCAGAGGGAGAGGACAACGCCACCGCCATCACAGCCCGGTTTCGCCAGGCTGGCCCGAGCGGACGCGAAGGATCGGCGGCGATGGCGGCAGGCACCGGCGCAGGAGGGACACCGACCCCGGCGGCCCTGCTGCTCGACCTCAACGGCGTGCTCTACGACGATGACGGCGTCGTGGATGGGGCGGTGGAGACGGTGGCCGAGGCTCGCCGCCGGGGCCCGGCCATCCGCTTCGTGACCAACACGACCACGCGCCACCAGGACAGCCTGCGCCGGGAGCTGCTGGCGATGGGCTTCCGGGTGAAGGACGGCGAGCTGTTCACCGCGCCCCTGGCGGCAACGCGCCTCGACTGCGTGCTGCAGGGAGCGCCCCTCCGATCTGTCGCTGTTGCCCCCGGGAGCGGGGCTGATTCGCGACATTAGCGCCCTGGGAGAGCTGCTGGGCAGGTGACGGCGCCCCGCCAACGGGGAGCGGAGGCAACGGGATGTGACGATCATTCCGTAGCAACCGCTACCATTTGGCCTACACTGAGGGGACGTTGATCCACCTGGTTTCCAGTTCCCCCTGGGTCCCGGTGGACGCAGGTCGACCCACGTCAGGCAACGGGGACGCGGGCACTGTGGAGACCGAGATGAACGTGCTCGAACTGATCCGAAAAAAAATCATCAAGGACCAGCGCCTCGACGACGCCCAGTTCCTGATGGCCAAGGCCTATCGCGGCGTGCCCTACGTGGATGCACACCACGATGACCCCGAAAAGAGCGACGACGCCAAGAAGCTGCTCACCTACCGCGGCCAGCGCTACGAGCACTGAGCGCGGCCCGGCAGGCGCCATGCGCGCCAGCCACCCGCACCTGCCATGGAGGCCTGCCAGCCACGGCTGGGGGCCTCTTTTTTGATGAGGCCCGTCGCGATGCCTGCACAAGAGGCCATGGCGGGGCATGAGAGGCTGTGCCGCGGTGCTGGAGGCCTTCAGCGGTGCATGCGCGATGCCGGGTTCGAACCAGCGACATCCTGCTTGTAAGGCAGGCGCTCTACCGCTGAGCTAATCGCGCACAGCGCCATTCTGCCCCCACACCAGCCACCTGCTTCCGCCATGGCCAGTGGCCGCAGCCATGACCGCGCCACCTGGCTGTTGAGCCTGCCCTTCGCTCTGCTGTGGATGCCGTGGCTGGGGCTGGCAGGGGTGGCGAGTGCCGCCGCTGGCTTCCTGGTGGGCGGCCTGTGGCTCTCGCCCGATCTCGACACCCGCTCCAACCCCAGCCGACGCTGGGGTCCGCTCGCCCTGCTCTGGTGGCCCTATCGCCGCGGGCTGCGCCACCGCTCCCTGCTCTCCCACAGCCCGCTGCTCGGCTCGACGCTGCGGCTGGCCTACCTGGCGGTGCTGCTGCTGGCGCTGAGTGCACTGCTCTCCCCCCTGGGCGCAACGGGACCCGGGCGGCTGCTGGAGACGGCGCATGGGCTCTGGAGCCAGCAGCGGACCCTGCTGCTGGCGGCGCTGGTGGGGGTGGAGGCCAGCAGCTGGCTGCACCTGCTCCAGGATGGGGACCCCCTGCCGCGTCTGCCCCGGCTGCTGCGGCCGCTATGGCGCCGCAAGCGGAATCGAAGGCAGCGGCGGTGGAGCAGAAGCCGGCGTTAGGACGGAGATCCTGCGGCCCATCGGCCTGTGACCGGTCCCGATTCCCCGCTCGATCCTGCTGTCCTGGAGTCCCTCGCCGGGCTGATGGCCGTGGTGGCTCAGCTGCGCGACCCCGTGAACGGCTGTCCCTGGGACCTGGAGCAGACCCATGCCTCGCTGCTGCCCTTCGTGCTGGAGGAGGCCCATGAGGTGGCTGACGCCATCCGTCATGGCGACGACCGGCACCTCGCCGAGGAACTGGGCGACCTGCTGCTGCAGGTGCTGCTGCACGCCCAGATCGCCAGCGAGGCAGGCCGCTTCGATCTCATGCAGATCAGCCGTGGTCTCCACGACAAGCTGGTGCGGCGCCACCCCCACGTCTTCGCGGTGCCCGAATCCGCCAACGCCACCAACCGGGGCCTGACCGGCGACAGCGCTGCGGTGAAGGCCAGCTGGGAGGCGATCAAGGCCCTGGAGGCAACGGCCG
>JBATEO010000082.1:0-1916 GCA_049664045.1 Prochlorococcaceae cyanobacterium | reverse complement strand
CCGCCGGGGTGGCGGCGCCAGCGGCCCTGCTCACCGCCCTGGTGCCGCCGCTGCTGCCCCAGGTGCTGAGCTACGGCGGCTACCGGCTGGAGTGCGCCCTGCGCAGCGCCACCCTGCTGGGGGTGTTCGGCCTCGGAGGCCTGGGCACGGAGCTGCGGCTGACGCTGCAGTCGCTGGCCTTCGAGGAGCTGTGGACCGGCCTGTGGGCCCTGCTGGCGGCGATGCTGCTGCTGGAGCGGCTGGTGGGCTGGCTGCGGCGGCGCTGGACGATGCCGTCGCGCTTCAGCCTCGGCCCCCAGACCGAAAGCACCGGCACCGGCGGCACCGACACCGGCAGCCCCACCACCGGTGGCAACGGCACCCGCGACCCCGGCAGTGGCCGCATCAGCGGCGTGGGCCGGCAGGGGCGGGAGCTGCTGCTGGCGGCTGCCCTGCTGCTGCCGGTGCTGGTGGCGGTGGCCTGGGCCCTGGAGGTGGATCCCGGCAGCCTGCTGCGCTGGCAGCCGCTGCCGCCGCTGCCGCCGGCGGACTGGGCGGCAGTGGCCGCGCTGCCCTGGCCCGCACTGGTGGGCAACACCCTGGTGCTCACCCTGCTGGCCGCCGCCCTGGCGGTGGGGACGGCGCCGCTGCTGCTGCTGCTGGTGCGCCCCTGGCCCTGGGGCCAGGGGCTGGTGCAGGTGCTCTGGGCCCTGGGACGGCTGTGGCCGCCGCCACTGATCGCCCTGCTGCTGCTGCTGGTGCTCAAGCCCGGGGTGGTGACCGGCGCCCTGGCCCTGGGGCTGCACAACCTGGGGGTGCTGGGCCGTCTGCTGCTGGAGAGCGCCGAGCACAGCGGCGAGGAGCGCGAGCAGGCCCTGCTGGGAGCAGGCTGCGGCCCGCGCCTGGCCCTGCTCTACGGGCGCTTCAGCGGTCTGGCCCGCCCCTACCTGGCCTACGGCTCCTACCGGGCCGATGTGATCCTGCGCGAGTCGGTGGTGGTGGGGCTGGTGGGGGCCACGGGGCTGGGCAGCCAACTGCTGGAGGCCCTGAGTGCCTTCGCCTACGACCAGCTGGCGGCCCTGATGCTGGTGTACGCGGTGCTGACGCTGCTGGGGGAAGAGCTCAGCGACCGCCTGCGCCGCCGCCTGCTGAGCGGCTGAGCTGGGCCCGCACCCTCACCGGGAAACAGACACCAGGCCACGCTCCAGCAGCAGCTGGGCGGCCGCCTCCGCACTGAGCTCACCCAGCTCCACGGGCTGGCTGGCGTGGGCGCTGAGGTCGTGGTCGTAGCAGCGGTCGTAGTAGTCGAGCATCTGGCGGCAGGCGGCGGTCCAGTCGCGGGCGGCGATCGCCTCCAGTGCGGCGGCGGTGCGCTGGGGCCCGAGGCGGCGGGCGATGCGCCGGGTGGCCTCCGCCAACTCCTCTGGGTCCTGAACGCCGTAGATGCGCACCAACTGGGCGAGGCGGTGCTCCAGCGGCCGCTGCACCGCCAGCGCCGTCGCCTCCTTCATCTGCCGCCACAGGCCGGCGGGGATGCGGCAGCGGCCGACCTGCACGCTCTCGGCCTCCAGCCAGATCTCCGGCGCTCCCTCCAGGCCACGCAGGGCCATGGCCAGGCGGTTCTCGTAGTGCTCGCTGCTGGGCTGGGGAGGCAGGCCCAGGGCCCCGAAGCTGCTGCCGCGGTGGTGGGCCAGGCCCTCCAGGTCAACCACGGCCACGCCGCGCTCCGCCAGGGCGAGCAGCAGGTCGGTCTTGCCGGTGCCGGTGCGGCCGCCCAGCAGGCGCAGCGGCCAGGGCCGCTCGAACTGCGCCAGCACCCAGCGGCGGTAGGCCTTGTAGCCGCCCTCCAGCAACACCGCCCGCAGGTCGAGCTGGACGGCCAGCCAGGCGACGCTGGCACTGCGCATGCCGCCGCGCCAGCAGAGCAGCCGCAGGGG
>JBATEO010000081.1:0-19532 GCA_049664045.1 Prochlorococcaceae cyanobacterium | reverse complement strand
GAGCTGGGGCTGGGTGCCATCGCCGTGGCCGGGCGGCGGGCCGATGCCGTGGCGGCATTCGTTGACAGCTGCCGTGGCTGGGCGCCGCAGCTGCAGCCGCTCGCCTGGGAGCAGTTGGCCGGCCCCCTGGCCGAGGCGGAGTTGCTGGTGAACACCACGCCGGTAGGCATGGCCGCAGCCGGTGATCCCGCCGCCGCCGCACGCTGCCCGCTGAGCCCGGCCCAGCTGGACGCCCTCTCGCCCCGGGCCACGGTGTACGACCTCATCTACACGCCCAGGCCCACGGCGCTGCTGCGGGCGGCGGGCGAGCGGGGCTGCCACGTCCTCGACGGCCTGGAGATGCTCGTACAGCAGGGTGCGGCGTCCCTGCGCCTGTGGAGCGGCCGCCGGGACGTGCCGGTGGACGCCATGCGGGAAGCCGCCGCCGCGGCCCTCGGGGGCTGAACACCGGAGCGCCGCTGTCCCGGTCCCTAGCCTGGACCGCAGTGACCCCGGCAGCGATGCAAGGCCCCCCCATCTGGCAGCGCCTGCTGGCCGCCCTCGCCTACCTGCTGCCCTGGAGCGATGCCCTGGGCTTCGGCCGCAGCCTGTTCGGCCTGTTCCCGCCACTGCAATGGCTGAGCCTGCCGGCCCTGCCCCTGCTGCTGCTGCAGCAGGCGGTGCCCTTCGGCGGCTTCGTGATCTTCCTGGTGCTGTTCCTGGCGGTGGTGCGCAACGGCCGCGTGCCTTACCTGATCCGCTTCAACGTGCTGCAGGCGATCCTGATCGACATCCTGCTGATCCTGGTGACGCTGGCCTTCAGCGTGCTGCTGGCGCCGCTGGCCGGCGGCTTCGCCCTGCGCACGCTGAGCAACACCGTCTTTCTCGGGGCCCTGCTGCTGGTGCTCTTCGGCGTGATCCAGAGCCTGCGGGGCCAGGAGGCCGACATTCCCAGCCTCTCCCAGGCGGTGCGCATGCAGCTCTACTGAGGAGGTTCGGGCGCTGGGATAGGTTGGTCGATCCGTCGCTGGTGGGCACCGCCCATCGGCCCGTCCTACAGGCGACCATGACGCAGCCTTACTACGAAACGATGTACATCCTCCGCCCGGACATTCCGGAGGAGGAGGTGGAGACCCACGTGACCCGCTACCGCGACCTGGTGGTGGACGCCGGTGGTGAAGTGCTCGACTGCCAGATGCGGGGCAAGCGCCGTCTGGCCTATCCGATCGCCAAGCACCGCGAAGGCATCTACGTGCAGCTGAACCACGACGGCGACGGTCAGCAGGTGGCCCCGCTGGAGCGGGCCATGCGCCTCTCCGAGGACGTGATCCGTTACCTCACGGTCAAGCAGGACGGACCGATGCCTCCGCCCCGCAACATCCCCGCGGCCGTCAGCGCCGGCGGTGAAGCCCAGCCCGAGCAGGCCTGAGAGCTCGGTTTCCGCCTACGCTCAAGCCATGCAGGCGGATCAGTCCCCAGGCCGAGGATTCCCAGGGAGCGGATTCCCCGGGAGCCAATCCTCAGACACCACAGCCGAGGCCGGGCAGATTCCCCCGGCCCCCCAGTGGCCTGCTGAGCCCTCTGAACCCACCGACTCGCTTCTGGCCTCCCATCAGCAGGCCTGGAAGCGCGAGTCACTGGAAAAGGAACTGGCGGCCTGCCGTGAGGAACTGGCGGCGATGCGCGCCCTGCTGGACGACCTGCCGCGGATCTTCGAGAGCAAGTTCGACAACCGCCTCAGGCCGCTGCTGGAGCAGAAGGAGCGACTGCTGCACGGCAACGAGGGCCTGCGTGAGCAGCTGCGCCAGCTGGAGCCAGGCGGCAGGCCGATCGCCGGCAGCCTGTTGCCGGCAGCCATGCCTGGCGAGGCTTCGGCTGGATCATCGACAGGCCGCGGGCGGGGATGGGGCCGCAGCCTGCGGCATGCCTTCGGGGTGGGTCAGCCCCCCCGCTGACTGGCAGCCCAGAGCCGGGTCGGCAGGCCCCACACGTAGATGAAGCCCTCGGCGGCACGGTGGTCGAAGCGGTCGCCGGCGTCGTAGGTGGCCATGTCGGGCACGTAGAGGCTGTTGCTGGCGCTGCTGCGACCCACCACGGTGGCGTTGCCCTTGTGCAGCTTGATCCGCACCGTGCCGTTCACCACCGTCTGGGTGCGCTCGATGAAGCCGTCGATGGCGTCCTTGAGCGGGCCGAACCAAAGGCCCTGGTACACCAGATCGGCCCACTGCTGCTCCAGCTGGCGCTTGCTGCGCAGCACGTCGGCCGCCAGGGTGAGGCTCTCGAGCTCCTGGTGGGCCCGGATCAGCAGCAGCAGGCCAGGGGTTTCGTAGATCTCCCGGCTCTTGATGCCCACCACCCGGTCCTCGATCATGTCCAGCCGGCCGAAGCCGTGGCCGCCGGCCAGGGCATTGGCCTGGCGCACCAGGCTCACCGGATCGAGGCGCACGCCGTCGATGCTCACCGGGTTGCCCTGCTCGAAGCCGATCTCCACCACCTGGGCCTGATCGGGAGCGGCATCCACACTCACGGTGAGGGCGAACACCTCCTCGGGGGGCTCCACGTCGGGATCCTCCAGGGGGCCGGCCTCGATCGAGCGGCCCAGCAGGTTGAGGTCGATCGAGTAGGGAGACTTCTTGCTCACCGGCGAGGGGATGCCGCAGCGCTCGCCGTAGGCGATCGTTTCCTCGCGGCTCATCCCCCACTCCCGCGCCGGGGTGAGCACCTTCAGGTCGGGGGCCAGGGCGCCGATGGCCACATCGAAGCGCACCTGGTCGTTGCCCTTGCCGGTGCAGCCGTGGGCCACGGCATCGGCCCCCACTTCCCGGGCGATCTCCACCAGGCGGCGGGCGATCAGGGGCCGGGCCAGGGCGGTGGAGAGGGGGTAGCGGCCCTGGTAGAGGGCGTTGGCGCGGATCGCCGGGAAGGCGAACTCGCTGATGAAGGGCTCGAGCAGGTCGCCCACGATCGACTGGCTGGCGCCTGAGTCGAGCGCCTTGCGGCGGATCGGCTCCAGCTCATCACCCTGACCGAGATCGGCGGCGAAGGTGATCACCTCCTCCACGCCCCACTCGTTCATCAGGTAGGGGATGCAGACGCTGGTGTCCACCCCGCCGGAGTAGGCCAGCACCGCCTTCTTGGCACGCCCCATCAACGCCGTTCCTGGTTTCGGTCGATCGATTCTCCCCTGTCGCCGGCAGCCACCTGCGGGCCCGCGCGCCAGGTGGCTGCCAGCCAGAGGGCCATCAGCAGCGGCGGACCCAGCACCAGGCCCCACACCACGGCGGCATCGGCAATGAGGGGATCGGGCCAGCGCCCGCCTGCGGCCGCCAGCACACTGCTCAGGGCCAGGGCCAGGGCCCAGAGACGCAGCACGGACCGCACCACACCGGCGCTGCCGGGAGGGTCTGCGGCGTGGGGCAGCGGCTTGGCGGGGGGTGGCAGGGGCCCGGGGGCAGCAGGCGGGGGCATGGGGAATGGAGGCGTGGCGCCGGCGGCTGGGGAGGTAGGGTGCAGGGTCGCACCTGGGGTGGTGAACACGCCGTCCCCTGCCCAGCAAAGCCCATGGCCCGCCCGAACCCATGGCGCCCCATGGCACAACGCCTGCCCGCACAAGCCTGACGAACGCCGGACCGCATGAGCAAGCTCTCCCCCTCCAGCCTCAGCCGCCTGGAGAGCATCAACCCCTCCCTCACCCGTTACGACCGGGACGAGCCGGCGCCGGTGCTGCCCCTGCGCGATGAGCCCGACCTGCTGAGCTGGCTGGAGAGCAGCGGCCGCCTGGTGGCCGATGAGGAGAGCGCCACCACGGACGTGAGCACCGTGGAGGAGGAGGAACTCTCGGCGCTGATGGGCGAGAAGGAGGACTACAACAAGGACGACGAGCAGCAGGACGAGGACTGGGAAGACTGATCCCGTGCGCGCGCAGGGCGACACTCCGGTCGGCGACGGGCGCCTGGCAGCAGGGGTGCTGGCAGCGGGGCTGCTGGCGGTCTGCCTGCTGAGCGACTGGCAGGTGGCCAATTCCATGCTCACCCTGCCGCTGCTGGTGGCGGCGGCGGTCAGCGCGGCCGTGACGGCCTGGGGTGTGCCCCGGCTGCGGCGGCTGAAGCTGGGCCAGGTGATCCGCGAGGAAGGTCCCCAGGCCCACCACAGCAAGGCCGGCACCCCCACCATGGGCGGCCTGCTGGTGGTGCCGGTGGGGGTGATCGTCGGCGGCCTGGTCAGTCCCGCCGATCCCCGGCTGCTGGCGGTGGCGGCCGTCACCCTGGCCTACATGGCCGTGGGCGCGGTGGATGACTGGCGCAGCCTCACGCGCCGCACCAACACAGGCCTCTCGCCCCGCGGCAAGCTGGTGCTCCAGGGCGGAGCGGCCCTGCTGTTCCTGGCCTGGGCGGCCCAGGGTCAGTGGCTTGCAGGCGTCAGCCAGGGGGACGTGGCCCTGCCCCTGGGCTGGGTGCTGCCCCTGGGCCTGCTGATCTGGCCCCTGGGGCTGTTCGTGTTCCTGGCCGAGAGCAACGCCACCAACCTCACCGATGGCCTCGACGGCCTGGCCGCGGGGTGCGGCGCCGTGGTGTTCACCGGCATGGGCCTGCAGCTGATGCTGCGGGGCAACGCCGGCGACCCAGCGCTGGCCGCCTTCTGCGCCGCCATGGCCGGCTGCTGGCTGGGTTTTCTGGCCCACAACCGCAATCCGGCCCGTCTGTTCATGGGCGACACCGGGTCGCTGGCGATGGGGGCGGCCCTCAGCGCCGTGGCCCTGCTCTCCAACAGCCTCTGGCCGCTGCTGGTGATGGGCGGAGTGTTCCTGGCCGAATCCCTCTCCGTGATCATCCAGGTGTGGGTGTTCAAGGCCACCAAGGGACCCGACGGCCAGGGGCGGCGCGTGTTCCGCATGGCACCGCTGCACCACCACCTTGAGCTGGGCGGTCTGCAGGAAGGTCAGGTTGTGAACCGCTTCTGGGGCGCCAGCCTGCTACTGGTACTGCTGGGGCTGGCGCTGCTGCCCTGAAGGCCCCCAACCCCCTCGCCCACCTCGCCCCATGGCCCACTTCACCTGGAGGGAAACCGGCCTCACCGCCGACTGCGCCAGCCTGGAGGCGATGGCGTCCCGCTTCGAGGAAGCGGCGGCACTGATGCGACGCATGGCCGACGAGGGCTTCCGCCTGGAGCGCCACGGCGATGGGCCGCGCATCACCCATCCCGATCCGGCGGTGTTCGAGTCCTACGGATTCGTGAGCGAGGAGCCCCCCGTGCGTCAACTCACCCTCCTGAGCGCTGACCAGGACACCACCGACAGCGGCGGGATCCCGCCGCTGTGAGGGCCTCGGCCCGGTGACGTCTCAGCGGCTGCGCAGGTAGCCCACCACCCACACCAGCACGAAGACCAGCGACGACAGTCCCAGGTAGACCAGCACGCTGGTCTGCAGGGTGTTGATGTCGAGACCGAAGGGCAGCGTCTCGGCCGCATCGCCCGCGGTGCTGAAGGCCAGCACTCCGCCGCCGTGGGTCCAGCCCACGCCTGCCAGCACCGGACCGATCACACCTGGATCAAGCACGCCTGCACCGATCACAGCTGGATCCGGGAGCCCTCGCATCTGCGTTGCCGTGCCGACCGGCCCTCTCTAGCAGGGCCGGCGGGGATGCGGGAGGATCGCCGCTGCCGTACGCCGCGACCCATGGCCACCGCCTTTCCGCGCACCCTGATGCTGCTCGGCAGCGGCGAACTGGGCAAGGAGGTGGCGATCGCGGCCCAGCGGCTGGGCTGCCGGGTGATCGCCGTGGACCGCTATGCCGGCGCGCCAGCGATGCAGGTCGCCGATCTGGCCGAGGTGATCCCCATGACCGACCCGGATGCCCTGCGGGAGGTGGTGCGACGGCACCACCCCGATCTGGTGATCCCGGAGATCGAGGCCCTGGCGGTGGACGCGTTGGCGGAGCTGGAGGCCGAGGGCATCACCGTGATCCCCACCGCCCGGGCCACGGCGGTGACCATGAACCGTGACCGCATCCGCGACCTGGCCGCCACCGAGCTGGGGCTGCGCACCGCCCGTTTCGGGTACGCCGGGAGCGCCGAGGAACTGGCCGCCGTGGCCGGGCCCCTGGGCTGGCCGGTGGTGGTGAAGCCGGTGATGAGCTCCTCGGGCAAGGGCCAGAGCGTCGTGCAGGGGCCGGAGGGAGTCGCCGCCGCCTGGGACACGGCGATGGCCGGCGCCCGGGGCGCGGGGGCACGGGTGATCGTGGAGGAATTCCTGCGCTTCCAGCTGGAGATCACCCTGCTCACCGTGAAGCAGTGGAACGGGCCCACCCTGTTCTGTCCCGCCATCGGCCACATCCAGGAGCGGGGCGACTACCAGTGCAGCTGGCAGCCGGCCGCCCTGGGCGCCGCCCAGCTGGAGGAGGCCCAGGCGATGGCCCGGGCCATCACCGACAACCTCGGCGGTGCCGGCATCTTCGGAGTGGAGTTCTTCCTCTGCGGGGATGAGGTGGTGTTCTCCGAGCTCTCACCCCGTCCCCACGACACCGGACTGGTGACGCTGGTGGGCCAGAACCTGAGCGAGTTCGAGCTGCACCTGCGAGCCGTGCTCGGCCTGCCGATCCCTCGCATCGAGAGCCTCGGGCCTGCCGCCAGCCGGGTGATCCTGGCCGGGCGGGCCTGCGAGCGGGTGGCCTTCAAGGGGGTGGCGGCGGCCCTGGCAGAACCCGACACCCAGGTGCTGCTGTTCGGCAAGCCCGACGCCAGACCCCACCGGCGCATGGGCGTGGCCCTGGCCCGGGGGGCCAGCGAGGCCGAGGCCCGCCGCAGGGCCGATTCCGCAGCAGGACAGATTCGCGTAGTGGCCGCCTGAGGCCTGGTACGGGAGGCCGGGGCCCCTTATCGTGCGCCGACCAGGAGTGTCCATGGGCCAGCAGCCGGCGCCGCAACCGTCATCCAACGCCCCGGAGAAGGGCGTGCGGCGCCGTCCATCCAGCAGGGGCCGCCGGTTTTCCCTGTTGCCGTTCACCCTCGGACTGGCTGTCGGCTATGGCCTCACCGGACCCCTGCCAGGCCTTGTCAGCGGTGCGGTGGCGGCCCTCAAGGGAAGCTCCCACTATCTCGCCGGCACGATCAAGCCGCTGGCGGGCAAACCGATCCTGGTAATGGGGATCGACAAGGTGGGTGCCAACACCGATGTGATCTTCACCGTGGAGATCAGGGACGGCGCCACCCGCGTGACCCAGGTGCCGCGTGACACCTACGTCGAATCGGAGCACTACGGAGTGCTCAAGGCCAACGCCCTGTATGCCTTCGGCGGCATGGACGGCGCCCGGCGGGAACTGAGCGGTCTGCTGGAGGAGCCGATCGACCGCTATCTGCTGGTGAACCTGGGGGCGGTGCAGCGGGTCGCCGACGCCCTCGGCGGCGTGGAGGTGGATGTGCCCCGGCGCCTCTACTACGTGGACGACGCCCAGGGCCTCTACATCGACCTCTACCCGGGTCCCCAGGTGCTCAGGGGAGAGGAACTCGAGGGTTTCCTGCGGTTCCGCCACGACCCCGAGGGCGACATCGGCCGCATGGCCCGCCAGCGGCTGGTGCTGGAGCAGGTGTTCCGCAAGCTCAACCAGCCGGCGATGCTCACGCGCCTGCCCGAGCTGCTCAGGATCGCCGGCGAAGACATCCAGACCAACCTCACCCCACTGGAGTTCGGGCAGCTGCTCACGGCCATGGGCAGCACCCAGCTCACCGCCAGCCAGCTGCCGGGCCGTCTGTACTGGTACAACGACCTCAGCTTCTGGATGCCTGACGCCAATCCCCACTACGGCCGCACGCCTGAGCAGATCGCCGGGGAGGAAGCCGGCGAGGGCGGAGCAGACGGTTCCGGATCCGAAGACTGGTCTGCAGACCGCCTGAGTCCGGAACCCTGGGCCGCTGATGGCAGTGGCAGTAGCAGTGGCAGTGGCAGCGGCGGCACGGAGAACCGCTCGCTTTACAGCTTCTAACGCCGCAGGAAGCGGTGTTTAACGCCGCAGGAAGCGGTGGTGGTCCAGGCCGTCCAGCAGGCCCCAGGCCTGAGGGCGGCGCGAGAAGAACACCCGCCGGTGCCCCCTCATCCCGTCCAGTGACGGGTCGTGGTCTCCCGGAACCACACCCAGGGTGAGGCCGCGCAGCAGATCCCCGTCGCCCTGCTGGCTGGCTTCCACCAGCAGGGACGCCAGCGGCAGCTGCCAGCGCAGGGCCACATAGCGCAGGGCTTCGGTCTTGGAGGCCGCCAGGGGAAGCACGTCCAGGAACCAGTGCTGGAACAGATGGGGACGTGCCATGAGCCCGTGATGGCGCAGGGTCTGGCGCACCAGCGGCAGGATTCCCTGATCGGGTTCGCTGAGCGCGTAGCTCACCTTGAAGGGACCCTGATCCGCTGGTGGCTGCAGGCGCAGGCGCGGCACGAGCTCCGCCATGGCGGCCTCCACCCCCTGCCGGTCCCACTGCCGGCTGATGTGGTCCCGCCAGTGCCGGTCCAGCCAGGCCGCCCGGGCACCGCTGTAGTGAATCTCCGTGCCCGCTTCAGTGATCCACACACAGGGATGGGGCAGGTGAAGCTCGCCATAGCGGAGGCGGGCCGCGGCAAAACTCCGCCCTGACACCACGCCGATCCCCAGCGCCGGATCGGCCTTGAGGCGACGGCGCAGCTCGGCCAGGCTGCCCTCGTCCGGGGAGGCGAGGCTGACATCGAGATCGAGCACCAGCAGACGCTGCGGCACCAGCGGATGATCAGGCTCGGGGACCGGCTGGGACAGCCCGCCGGAAGGATGCTCTCCCACAGACTCCAGGAACCAGAGAGGTGTCCCCTGCCGGGCAGCCGCCCGGGTGGCCGTCAGGGCCTCGCCCAGGTAGCGGATGGCGTGGGCGTCCCAGCTGTAGTGGCGACTCACCGCCTCGATGCCGTTGTCGCGCCAGCGGCGCCAGCGCTTCGGCTCGGCCAGGGCATCCTCCACGGCCTTCTGCAGAGCGTCGAGATCGGACACGTCCACCAGCAGACCGTTCTGACAGCGGCCCAGGATGTCGCTGGGTCCGCCGTCGTCGGTGGCCACCACCGGCAGACCGCTGGCGGCGGCCTCCAGCAGCGTGAGCCCGAAGGGCTCGGTGAGTGCCGGGTTCACGAAGACTCCGCCGAGGCGGGCGGCCCAGCGGTAGATCGCAGGGATCTGGCGGCGCTGATGCTGCTTCGGGTAGGCGATGTGCCCATAGAGATCAAAGCGGTCCACCAGCTCGAACACCTGCTGGAACACCTCCCGCTGCTGCCGGTCGAGATGTCTGGGGTCGTCACGGCAGCCCAGCACCAGCACCAGGTTGTGGTGGCGGCGCAGGTGCTCGGAGCGGCCAAACACCTCCACCAGGGCGGGGATGTTCTTGCGGTGGTCGGCCCGGCAGATGGCCAGCACCGGCGGTTTGGCCGGATCGCGCAGGAAGGGTTCCATCATTTCGCGGACGTCCCCTTCCTGCTCGCCGGCCTGGGGCGGGAAGAACTGTCGGCTGTCGACACCAGGAGAGATCACCCGGGCGCGCTCGGGCCGGAAGCGGTCGTAGCGGGCGTACTGCTGATCGCCTTCCTGGGGCGTGCTGGTCACCACCAGATCGGCATGGGCCAGAGCCAGTTCCTCGGCGTCGATGCGCTGGGCCATGGCGTACTGGCCGTCGATCTGCACCGCCTCCAGGCCTGCGGTCAGCAGCCGGCGTCGCTTCTCGCGACCGAGGGAATGGCCGGTGAACACCAGGGGGATCCCCAGCCGGCGTTGCAGCAGAGCGCCGACGTAGCCCGCGTCGGCGTAGTGGGCATGGATCCAGTCGGGCCGGCGGGCCTGGGCCAGCAGCCGCTCGGCGAGGGCATCGGCCAGCTCATCGAGATGGGGCCAGAGCAGTTCCTTGCGCAGGTAGCGCGGGGGACCGAAGGGAATCCGGACGATGGTGGCGCCGGGGCCGATCGGCTCCTCCTCCCTGGCGTAGTCGACTGACACGCGCCGGTCACGGATCAGCCGGGTGACGACCTCCACCCGCTCCACCTCCGGCCGGGCGGCCAGGGCGCGCGCCAGTTCCAGCACATAGGTGGTCTGACCGCCGGTGTCGGGATCGCGCCCCAGCTCCAGGTCACGGGACCGAAACAGCCCGTGCAGATGGAGATGAAGAACGTACAGACCTGCCTGGGCGGAACTGTCCATGGGTGCTGCCGGAGAAGTGCCGCCGGAGGCGGCAGGGAAGGGAACGGATCCGCCGGGCGTCCGGGGCTCCGCTCCCTGGGGTGTGGATGCAGGTGGGGACGAATTCCTTTTGTGTAGTCGTTCTCACGGCATCCGTCCTGCCGGCGGCAGCGGGATCACCGAACCAGGGCCCGACCTGGAGTGGCGAATCTGCCGGTTGTCAAGGGGTTTTCAGGCACTGGGCGCATCGACCACGGGGTCATCCCGTGTTCACACATGCTCACATCAGCGGACCAGCACCAGGGGCAGCTCGGCGCTGCCCCAGCCGGCGGGAGACAGCAGGGGAGGCGCATCGGCAGCCGGCCGCACCTTCTCTCCGGCGGCGTAGGCAACGTCTACCCAGGCCAGCAGAAGGGCAGCGAGGGGACCACCCCTGCCCTCGGCCGGCGCCCTCAGGTTGAAATGGTCGCCACCGGCCGCCAGCACCAGCTGGTGCCCATAGCGATACGCCGGCTGGAAGGGCTCCACCGCCTCGGGGTCGGGGGTCACCACCCAGTCGCGACTGCCGCTCACCAGCAGGGCCCGGGCGCTCATGGACTGCTCGGCCCCGTCATCGAACAGCAGGCGCAGCGGTGGACTCACAGCCGCCACGGCCCGCACGCGGGCATCGGCAAGGCCGGCCCGGTCGGCCGCATCGAGGAAGCTGCACTGCAGCAGCCAGCTTGGGTTGCGTTCGGGATCGTTGAGATCGCGGCAGCGCTCCCGCAGGCGGTTGCCGCTGGGCTGTGCCCCCGCCAGCTGCAGGGCGGTGGTGGCACCCCAGGAGTGGCCGATCACCACCGCCGCCGCGGCCCCGTCGGCATCGATCACCGCGCTCACATCGCGTGGCCGCAGCAGCAGCTCCTCGGGGGAGGGAGGCGGCGTCTTGCCCGAGAGCATCGCCTGCTGCTGGCTGCTGTCGCTGCCGGGGTGGCGCGGCAGCAGCACCCGGTAGCCGTGGCTGGCCAGATGGCGGGCCCAGCCCTCGAACGACTCGGGCCGATCCCAGAGGCCATGGGAGATCACCACCAGCCGGCCGTTGGCATCGCGCTCAGGCTGGATCCGCAGCACCTGCAGGGGAACGGGGCGGTGGTTGACGGCCAGGGCCAGCTCCTCGCGGCGGAGGGAGCGTCCGCCGGCTTGAGTCAGGGCCGCGGAGACCCCCACCACGGGCCCACTCTCCACCAGGGCACCGGCCTGGCGCCTCTGATCCACCGTGCGCTGCAGGACGCCCAGGGCGCGCGGCAGGTTCACGCTGGCCGACTCACCCGGAACCGCCCGCAGGAACGAGAGCAGGGTGAGGTCGCCGTTGACGCTGGCCCGCTCCAGGGTGGCGGTGAGCAGCTCGCCGCTGAGATCGGGCGGCAGGCCGTCCACCTGGCCGAGGGCGGTGGCCACCAGCAGGGCCTGCTCCAGCAGCGGTGTTCCCGCCACCTGGTCCAGCACCTGGCGGGTCTGCAGCGGCAGCGGCGTGTGGAACACCTGCCGCACCCGCCGCCCCAGCACACCACGGCTGGCTCTGTTGATCTCCGCCAGGTCGCTGGTGCCCTGCCAGAGGGCTTCCGGATTCTCCAGCTCCGCCAGGCTGACGCTGAAGCGAAGGCCGAGAACCGGCATCTCCAGATCGATGCGGTCGAGGGCCCGCGCCGGCAACGGGCACGACAGCAGCGGCAGGGCTGCCAGGGCCGGAAGCAGGCTGCGGGTGAACGGGGGAAGCACGACGGCAGGTGCACGGGCCGATGGGCACCAGGATGGCCGCCGCAGCCGGTCTCAGCAGCTGCCGAACAGGGCAACCTCCAGGGCGCGGAAGCAGCGGTAGGCGTCGTCGCAGTCCAGCCCGCTGACGGCGATGGCCACCGTCTGGCGCACGGGGTTGCAGTTCACGCTCAGCGACACCGGCAGGTCGCGGTGATCCACGTGATAGCTGGCGCTGCGGCCCCCGTCGCCATAGTGGGTCTCCGGATCGCGGCTGAAGCCCTGCTCGCGGCTGAGCTGAGTGATGCCGTTGAGCGACGCCACCAGGTCAGCCGTGGTGTGCAGGGCGGCGGTGTGCACATAGGGACCGGGCTCCGGGGCGGCGACCGGCTCCAGCACCAGCAGGTCGGCCAGCCGGCGCAGCCTGGAGAGCAGGGGTCTGGGCGCCGGGCCGGCGGGCATGGCTGTGCGGGCCACCGGCGAACCAGCAGAGGCAGCGGGTGGCCGGGGAGCGGAGGGGGACCGCGGCGGACGGGCGGGTGAACCGACAGGCATCGGACGATCCGGAGGAGGACGGGGGCTGGAGAGGCGCCTCAGGCGAGATTAAGCGCGGCCACCAGCGCTGGAGTGCTCATGCTGAGCAGCACACCACGGCTGGGTGTGGCGGGACCGGCTCAGGCCGCCACTGACAGGGGCGGATGCTGCGACAGCACCTGGGCCAGGTAGCGCCCCGTGTGACTGGTGGGATGCACGGCGACCTCCTCCGGGGTGCCGCAGACGACGATCTCGCCACCGCGGTCGCCCCCCTCCGGACCCAGATCGATGATCCAGTCGGAACAGCGGATCACATCGAGGTTGTGCTCGATCACCAGGATCGAGTTGCCCTTGTCCACCAGCCTCTGCATCACATCCATCAGCTTGTGCACGTCGTAGAAGCTGAGGCCGGTGGTGGGCTCGTCGATCAGATACAGCGTCTTGCCGGTGGCGCGGCGCGACAGCTCGGTGGCCAGCTTCACCCGCTGGGCCTCACCGCCGGAAAGGGTGGGCGCCGGCTGGCCCAGCTTGACGTAGCCCAGGCCCACATCCACCAGCGTGCGCAGGCGGTCTGCCGCCTGGGGGATCGCCGAAAACACGTCGGCGGCCTGCTCCACCGTCATCTCCAGCACGTCGGCGATGGTGTGGCCCTTGTATTTCACCTGCAGCGTCTCGCGGTTGTAGCGAGCCCCTTTGCACACGTCGCACTGCACGTACACATCGGGCAGGAAATTCATCTCGATCACATTCACACCCTGGCCACTGCACGACTCACAGCGACCGCCCTTGACGTTGAAGCTGAACTGGCCCACCTGGTAGCCGCGGGCCTTGGCCTCCACCGTGGCGGCGAACACCTGGCGGATCGGATCGAAGGCGCCGGTGTAGGTGGCGGGGTTGGAGCGGGGGGTGCGGCCGATCGGGCTCTGGTCGATCACGATCACCTTGTCGATCGCCTGGATGCCGCGCAGCTCTCCGAGGCCGTTGGGGAAGGGAACCTTCATCCCCAGCTGATGCTCCAGCGCCGGGTGCAGCAGCTCATTCACCAGCGTGCTCTTGCCACTGCCGCTCACGCCGGTCACGCACACGAGCCGCCCCAGGGGGATCTGCACGTTGAAACCGCTGAGGTTGTTGCGCTGGCAGTTCAGCAGGGAGAGCTGGCGCGAGCCGCTGGTGCGGCGCTCGGCCGGGGTCGGGATCGTGCGGCGGCCGCTGAGATAGGCACCGGTGAGGGAGTCGTGGGCACTGAGCAGGGCATCGAGATTCCCCTCGGCCACGATGTGGCCGCCATGCACACCGGCACCCGGGCCGATGTCCACGATGTGGTCGGCGGCGCGGATCGTGTCCTCGTCGTGCTCCACCACGATCAGGGTGTTGCCCAGGTCGCGCAGCTTGATCAGGGTGTTGAGCAGGCGGTCGTTGTCGCGCTGGTGCAGGCCGATGCTCGGCTCATCGAGCACGTAGAGCACGCCCGTGAGGCCGGCGCCGATCTGGGTGGCCAGGCGGATGCGCTGGGCCTCGCCGCCACTGAGGGTCATCGCCGGGCGGTCGAGGCTGAGGTAGTCGAGCCCCACATCCAGCAGGAATTTGAGGCGCATGCGGATCTCCCGCAGCACCAGCTCGCCGATCTGGATCTGGCGCGGGCTGAGCAGCGGCTCAGCGCCCTCGCTCTCGCCCACCCCCATCAGCTGCTCGATGCGCCGCAGGCTCTCGCCCACGCTGGTGCCGGTGAGCTCATGGATGCGGAAGGGGCCCACCCGCACCGCCAGGGCCTCGGGCCGCAGCCGCAGGCCGTGGCAGCTGGCGCAGGGCACCAGCTCCAGAAACTTCTCCAGCTTCTGGCGCACCGATTCGCCACTGGCATCCCGCAGTTGCCGCTCCAGGATCGGCAGAATCCCCTCGAAGGGCCGCACGTAGGCCTGCGCCTTGCGGTAGCGGCTGTCGGCCTGGATCTGGATCGGCTCCTTCGACCCATTGAGCAGCACGTCCTGCTGCTCGGGGGTGAGCTCGTTCCAGGGGGTCTTGATCTCGAAGCCGAAGGCCTCGCCCACCGAATAGAGCAGGGAGAAGTAGTAGGCGTTGTCCTTCTCGGCCCAGGGAGCCACGGCGGCATACACCGGCAGGCTGGGATCGGGGATCACCCGCTCCTCGGTGAACCGGCGCAGGTGGCCGATGCCGTGGCAGTCGGGACAGGCGCCGTAGGGGCTGTTGAACGAGAACAGCCGCGGCGAGAGCTCCTCCATCACCGCCCCGTGCACCGGGCAGGCGAAGTTCTCCGAGTGGAGCCGCTCCCGCTCGATCCCCTCCGGCAGGTCCTCGCCGGTCTTGGGCACCACCTCCACCAGGGCCAGGCCGTCGCCCCGCTTGAGCGCCGTGCGCAGCGAATCGGTGAGCCGCTCCTGGATGCCCTCGCGCGACACCAGCCGGTCCACCACCACCTCGATGTTGTGGCTGTGGTTCTTGTCGAGCTCGATGTTGTCGGCCAGCTCGCGCACCTCGCCGTTGATGCGCACCCGGGCGAAGCCCTCGGCCACCAGGCCCCCCAGCAACTTCACGTGGGTGCCCTTCTTGCCGCGCACCACCGGAGCGAGCAGCTGGTAGCGGGTGCCCTCGGGCAGCCTGAGGATCTGGTCCACCATCTCGTCGATCGACTGGGGCCGGATCGAGCGGTCGCACTCCGGGCAGTGGGGCTCCCCGGCGCGGCCGAAGAGCAGGCGCAGGTAGTCCTGGATCTCGGTGACGGTGCCGACGGTGGAGCGGGGGTTGTGGCTGGTGGATTTCTGGTCGATCGAGATCGCCGGCGACAGCCCCTCGATCGCGTCCACATCGGGCTTGTCCACCTGGCCGAGGAACTGGCGCGCGTAGGCCGAGAGGCTCTCCACGTAGCGCCGCTGGCCCTCGGCGAAGATCGTGTCGAAGGCCAGGGAGCTCTTGCCGCTGCCGCTCACGCCGGTGAACACCACCAGCCGGTTGCGCGGGATCGTGAGATCGACGTTCTTGAGGTTGTGCTGGCGAGCGCCCCGCACCCGGATCACCTCCTCCAGCGAACCGCCGTTGAGGGTGCGCAGCGCCGCCTTCTCCACCAGGGCTGGCTCATGCCCCGGAGACTGGCGACCCCGGCCTGACGCTGAGCTCTTGGCAGGGGGCATGGGGCGGCCTGCGGAACGGGGAATTCTAGAAGCGACGCTCAGCGGGGGAGAGCGAAGCCAGAGCGGGAGCGGCAGCAGCGGCAGGCCTGAGGCGCGCCTGGCCGGCGTCCTGACGTAGGCATGGTGCTGGCGATCGATGGACCTGACGATGGCTTCCGGGCTGACGATCCTCCCGCTCGGCCGCGGCGACATCCCCCTGGTGACGGACTGGGCGCGGACAGAGGGCTTCGCCCCGGGGCTGGGCGACGTGGCCATCTACCGGCACACCGACCGCCAGGGACTGTGGCTGGGCCGCCTGGGCCAGGAGCCGGTGGGCTGCATCGCCGGCGTTCGTTACAACGCGGCCTACGGCTTCCTGGGCCTGTTCCTGGTGAAGCCGGAGCACCGCGGCCGCGGCTACGGCGTGCAGCTCTGGCGGCATGCCCTCGAGCACCTGGCCGACCTGCCCTGCATCGGCCTGGAGGCCGCGCCGGAGCGGGTGGACGACTACGCGGGATGGGGGTTCCAGCCGGCCTCCACCACCACCCGCTGGCAGCTGATCAGCAACGGCCATGCCGGCGGCGACACCGCACCAGAGCTGCAGGGGCCGGCACAGCTGCTGCAGGGGGCGGCCGTGCCGGCGGCGGCGGTGCAGGCCTACGACGCCCAGCGCGAACCCAGCCCCCGGCCCCACTTCCTGACCGACTGGCTGACCCATCCGGCCGGAACGGTGCTGGCCCTGGTGGACGGGGATGGGCAGTGCCGCGGCTTCGGGCGGATCCGACCCTGTCTGCTGCGGGGAGGTGAAGGCTGGCGCATCGGCCCGCTGCTGGCGGACAGCCCCGCCCTGGCAGGGCAGCTGCTGACGGGGCTGATCCGGCGCCATCCGGGGGTGGTGCTGATCGACACCCCGGAAGCCAATCCCTTCGCCGCGTCCCTGCTGGCGGATCTGGGCTTCCGGCCGCTCTCGCGCACGCTGCGCATGTACCGCGGCAGCGCCCCGGCGGTGCCCCTCACCGACGTCTACGGACTGGCCTGCCTGGAGCTGGGCTGAGCCGGAGCGGCGTGAGCAGGAACACTCATTCGGCCGCGCTGGTGGCCTGGGACACGGTTTCGCCGTGACGACGGCCGCAGGATCGAACACCCCGGCCCTTCGCCCGATCCCGCCATGACGCGCCGGCAGCACACCAGTCCGGGCACCACCCTGGAGGATTCCAGCCATCCCGCCTACGGCTACCGCAACGCCCGGGACGTGATGGTGGTGCTGCGCTGCACCGGCCCGGATCACTTCTTCCTGGAGCGGGTGGTGTTCCCCTTCGAGCTGCTCACCTTCCTGGCCCCGCCCGAGGGGGAGGTGAGGGTCCTTGGCGCGACCGGGAGTGGCTGGGACCTGCTCGAGGAGGTGTGCCTGGAGGATCTGCGGCTGGAGCCGGCGCCCCTGCCCCACCATCCCCTGGAGCAGGTGAGCATGCGCCATGTGCTCAACGATCTGCAGAAGCGCTACGCCAGCGATCCCAGCGACGCCAACCGCATCCGCCTGGTGCAGCAGGAGCAGTTGCTGCGCCGCTGGCTGCCGGGGCAGGTCTGATCAGCGGTCCAGCACGGGCTCGTAGCCGCTGGGCAGCAGGTTCCAGTCGGCGCCGTACACGTGCACCCGGCGGGTGGATCGGCCGCCGACCTCGAAGGGCTGGCCGGCATGGGCCCA
Source organism: Prochlorococcaceae cyanobacterium (assembly GCA_049664045.1). GTDB lineage: Bacteria > Cyanobacteriota > Cyanobacteriia > PCC-6307 > Cyanobiaceae > NIES-981. The sequence continues at coordinate 2,285 of JBATEO010000081.1, read as the reverse complement.
GGCCAGGACGCTGCCGGCCAGGTTGCGGGCCATGAAGCCCTCATCGATCAACCGCTGGGCGTAGAGCCCGCTGCGCAGGCCGATGGTGCAGTAGGGCACGATCAGCTGGCCGCGGTAGCGCTCCCGGTCGCGCTCGAACGCCTGGCGGCTGATGGCCCCCGGCAGGATCGACACCGCCTGCTCATGGGCGGCCCGCACATCCACCAGCTGGGCCCGCCGGCCGGGGCCGGCGGGCCCCCCCGCCCTGAGCCACTCGGCCACGCTGATGTCCGGCACGGCGGGGAAGAGGCGCCGGTGGAAGGCGGCGTAGCGGCGCTCCACCTCGGCGGCCAGCTGCTGATCGGAGGCCCCGGCCGGCAGCCGGGGGCCGCAGCCCACCACCGCCAGCAGCGCCAGGGCGACGGCCAGGGACCGCAGCGGGGATCTCAGCCCTGCCAACGCATCAGGCCCAGGCGCCGGGCCAGGCCCTCGAACGGTTTCAAGTAAGCGGCCTCGTGGGGCTCGGCCTTGAGCATCCGGTTCCAGTAGATCCAGGGAAAGCCGAAGCGTTCCAGCAGCCAGGCGAACCAGCGCTCCTTCACCGGATTCACCAGAAAGCTGCTCACGGGCTGCTTGCTGTAGTCGAACTCCACCATCATCACGGCGTGATCGCTGGTGATCAGGGGGCAGGCGCTGTAGCCGTCGTAGCCGGGATCGAGGGGCCGGCCTTCCAGCACCGCCAGCACATTGTCCGCCACCACCGGCGCCTGCTTGCGCACCGCCGCCGCCGTCTTGGCGGTGGGGAAGGAACCCACATCGCCGATGGCGAAAACATTGGCGAAGCGCACATGCCGAGCGGTGTGCGGATCCACCTCCACCCAGCCGCCGCTGGCGCCCACCGGGCCCCCCTCGGCGGGCTGAATCGCCAGGGGGCTGGCCGCCACCACCGGCGGCGCCGACATGGGCGGCACCACATGCAGGAGGTCAAAGGGAATGGTCTCCAGCCGCTCGCTGTGGCCTGGCTCCCGCACGCGAAACGTGGCCAGGCCGGCCGGCCCGTCCACGGCCACAAGGTCGTGGTGGTAACGCACCTCGGCGTTGTGGCGTGCTGCGATCTCGGCCATCTTGTCGCTGTAGGCCTGCACCGGGAAGAGGCTCGCCTGGGCGGTGCAGAACAGGGTGCGCGTGTTCACACCCACTCCACTGCGCTGCTCGAACTGCTGGTGGGCCAGGTGCATGATCTTCTGAGGCGCCCCGCCGCACTTGATCGCTGTGGCCGGCTGGGTGAACACCGCCGTGCCACCGCGGAACTCCTCGAAGCGGCGGCGGGTGTAACTGGCCGTGCGGCGGCTGTAGATGCTGGTCACCCCGTGGCGGCCCAGGGTCTCGGCCAGGCCCTGCACCGCGGTCCAGTTCAGCTCGATGCCCAGGGCCACCACCAGCACGTCGTAGGTGAGGCAACGGCCACCGATCAGCTCCACGGCGTTGCGCTCGGGATCGAAGCCCACCACCTTGCTCTGGATCAACTCCACGCCCGGCGGCAGCACATCCCGCTCAGCGCGACGGGTGTCTTCGGGTGGGATGAAGCCGCCGGCCACCAGCACCCAACCCGACTGGTAGTCGTGGAAGGGCGACGGCTCGACGATGGCGATCTCCAGCAGTGGGCTGAGCCGGCGCAGCCAGCTGGCCAGCGTGATGCCGCCACTGCCGCCGCCGGCGATCAGCACTCGCACGTGGGCGGAGCCCGTCATGGCCGCGCCCCAGGGGGCCTGGAGCCGGCGCGGCAAACCGCAAGGCCGGGAGGGAGAACAGAGGCAGGAACAGCAGACAAAGCGGTTGGTCGCGGTTGGTCGCCCGACGTGTAACGGCTTATAATGGTTTCGTGATTCAAGAATAGCGACCGTGCCTGCCCAACAGCTGAACCATCCAGCGGCGGAGCCGGGCGGTCCCCAGCGCTGGGACCAGCGCTACCGCGAGGGAGGCGATGGCTGGGAACTGGGCCAGCCCGCCCCGCCCCTGGCGACGTTTCTGCGCCACGATCCCCGGGCTCCGGCACCCGGGGGCCCGGTGCTGGTGCCCGGCTGCGGCCGCGGCCACGAGGCCGCCCTGCTGGCCGAGCTCGGCTTCCCGGTGGTGGGCCTGGATTTCAGCGGCGAAGCCCTGAACGAGGCCCGGCGGCTGCACGGCCCCGCCCGCCCCGGCCTGCGCTGGCTGCAGGCCGACCTGTTCGACGCGGCGGCCCTGGCGGCTGCTGGCCTGGGCAAGGAGAGCCTGGACGGCGTGGTGGAGCACACCTGCTTCTGCGC
>JBATEO010000080.1:0-37563 GCA_049664045.1 Prochlorococcaceae cyanobacterium | reverse complement strand
GCCTGGGGGCACACCATGGCGGGTGGCCGGCACCGACAGCAGCGATGGCCTTGGGGCCGCGGCCGCGGCGATTGCCAGGGCCAGCCAGTGCCGGGCACTGCTGGACCGGCGGCGCCTGCCGCTCGATCCGGCCATGGCAGGACTGCCGGAGGCTGTGGAGTGGTGCCTGGGCGGCGGAGAGGACTTCGAGCTGATCCTGGCCCTCGAACCAGCCTGGGCGGAAGCGCTGGTGGCGCTGCTGCCCGGAGTTCAGATCATCGGCAGTCTGGCCGAGCCGTCAGGGGACGGCGGGGCGGTCGGCTGGGCGGGAGACGCCGGCGAGTTCCCCGCCAGTGCCGCCGGCTTCACTCACTTCCAGTTGCGGGCCACCACCTCGGCAAGATCCACGACACGCTGGCTGTAGCCCCACTCGTTGTCGTACCAGGAGATCACTTTCACCATGTTGTCCCCCATGACCAGCGTGAGGTCGGAATCAACGATGGTGCTCTCATCGGTGCCGGCGTGATCGCTCGACACCAGAGGGAGATCGGAGTACTTGATGATGCCCTTCATCGGCCCCTCTGAGGCGGCCTTGAGAGTGGCGTTCACTTCCTCGGCGGTGGTGGCACGACTCACCTCCAGCACCATGTCCACAACCGAAACGTTGGGGGTGGGGACGCGCAGGGCGATGCCGTTGAGCTTGCCCTTCACGGCCGGATACACCAGCGCCACGGCCTTGGCGGCGCCGGTGCTTGTGGGCACGATGTTGATGGCGGCGGCGCGGGCCCGGCGCAGGTCACGGTGGGAAGCATCGAGGATGCGCTGGTCACCCGTGTAGCTGTGGGTGGTGGTCATCGTGCCCTTGACGATCCCGAAGGTCTGGTCGAGAACCTTCACCAGGGGAGCCATGCAGTTGGTGGTGCAGCTGGCGTTGGAGATGATCGTCCAGTCCTCGTGGCGGTATTCGTGGTCGTTCACACCCACCACGAAGGTGCCGACACCATCACCCTTGCCCGGGGCCGTGATCAGCACCTTGGCTGCGCCGGCTTCAAGATGCTTGCCGGCGCCGGCCTGATCCACGAACACCCCGGTGCTCTCGATCACCAGATCAACGCCCCATTCCTTCCACGGGAGGTTGAGAGGATTGCGATCAGAGAAGCATTTGATGTGTTTGCCATTCACGATGATGGAATCATCGCTATAGGAAACCTCCGCATCGCGGATGCGGCCCAGCATCGAGTCGTACTGGAGCAGATGGGAATTGGTGCTGGGGTCGGAGGTGTCGTTCAGGCCCACCACCTCGATGCCGGTGTTGGCACCGCGGCTGAGCCAGCAGCGCATGAAGTTGCGACCGATCCGGCCGAATCCATTGATCGCAACTTTCAGAGCCATGGCAAAGGAGCGGCGGCTGTCGCCGGCGGCAGGGAGATTTGGCTGCAGATCATACAGAAATAGCCCTCTCCAACTCCCGTTCCCCGGCCTCGCGCACCCCGCCTGCTGACCCGTGGGGAACGGGGCGTAGCAAGTCGTCATGGCACACGGCACGGGGAAGCCCTAAGTTCCTGCTGCGGCGGCTGCCCCCAGCTGGGATCCACCGTGGTGACGTCCTCGGTTCTGGCGTCATCGGAGTCCAGACCACCGGACCGGAGCCCCCTTTGATCCCCTCGCTCAGCCGCCACCAACCCCTGCACTTCATCGGTGTCGGGGGGATCGGCATGTCGGCCCTGGCGGGAATCCTGGCGGAGCGCGGCCATCCGGTGAGCGGTTCCGACCACCGGGACGGCCCGGTTCTGGACCGGCTCCGCCGCCTGGGTGTGCGTGTTTTTCTCCAGCAGAGCGCAGCAACGGTGGCGGCGATCCGCAGCGGCACTTCCCACACCCCCCAGGTGGTGATCAGCTCAGCGGTGCCGGACACCAATCCCGAACTGATGGAAGCCCGTCGGGTTGGGCTGCCGATCTGGCACCGTTCCGACATTCTGGCGGCCCTGATCAACGCCCAGCCCTCCATCGCCGTGGCCGGCACCCATGGCAAGACGACCACCAGCACCCTGGTGGCCACCCTGCTGGCCGCCACCGGGCACGACCCCACGGCGGTGATCGGTGGCGTGGTGCCGGCCTTCGGCAGCAACGGCCGCCATGGAGCGGGCCGGCTGCTGGTGGCCGAGGCCGATGAGTCCGATGGCTCGCTGGTGAAATTCCGACCCGAGCTGGGTGTGCTCACCAATCTTGAGCTCGACCACACGGATCACTACTCCAATCTCGAGGCCCTGATCGGCACCATTCAGCGCTTCGCGCGGGGCAGCCGTCGCCTGCTGGCCAACCGCGACTGCCCGATCCTGCGTGAGCACTTCGAGGCACACCACTGGTGGTCCACCGAAACCAGCGAGGGGGTGGACTTCGCCGCCATCGCCGTCGAGGAGCGGGGCGACGGCACCCGCCTCGCCTTCCATGAGCAGGGGGTGCTCGTGGGCCATCTGGAGCTGCCCCTGCCAGGCCGCCACAATCTCAGCAATGCCGCCGCCGCCCTGGCCGCCTGCCGGCTGGAAGGGGTTGAGTTCAGCGACCTGGCCAAGGCGGTCGGCAACCTGCGCCCTCCGGGACGGCGCTTCGATTTCCGCGGGGTCTGGAACGGTCGCCTGGTGGTGGACGACTATGCCCATCACCCCAGCGAGGTAGCCACCACCCTGGACACGGCGCGCCTGATGGTGAGCAGCGGCCGCAGCCCCCTGCCCCAGGCCCCCCGGAGGCTGCTGGCGGTGTTCCAGCCCCACCGCTACAGCCGCACGGCCCAGTTCCTCGAGGAGTTCGCGGCGGCACTCACCCGGGCTGACGCCGTGGAGATCGCCCCCCTCTACGCCGCCGGTGAGGATCCGATCGAGGGGGTGAGCAGTCAGGCCCTGGCGGAGGCGGTGCGCAGGCTGGATCCATCCCTGCCTGTTGCCGTGGCCGGCAGCATGGAGGAACTGGCACGGAACATCAGCCGCTGCAGCGCCGCCGGCGATCTGGTGCTGGCCATGGGAGCCGGCGATGTGAACAGTCTCTGGGACCGCCTCAGCCAACTGCCCAGCGACCTGCACGAACTCGTGGCCTAGGGCAGCCATGGTGCCGTCCATCAGCCCACCGCTGAGCCTGCGCGAGACCACGGGCCTGCGGCCGGCGGTCGGGCTGCGCGAGTACACCACCTGGAAAGTGGGCGGACCGGCCCAGTGGTTCGCCGAACCGGCCGGCGTCGAGGAGCTGGAACCACTGCTGAGCTGGTGCCACCAGGCCGGTGTGCCCCTGCACTGCATCGGCGCCGGCTCCAACCTGCTGATCGCCGACACCGGTCTGGAGGGGCTCTGTCTCTGCCTCCGCCGCCTGCAGGGCAGCCGGCTCGATCCGCTGGAGGGGTGGGTGGAGGCCGACGCCGGCGAGCCCATCCCCACGCTGGCCCGCAAGGCGGCCCGCGCCGGTCTCAGCGGTCTGGAGTGGGCCGTCGGCATCCCAGGCACCGTGGGCGGGGCGGCGGTGATGAACGCCGGCGCCCAGGGGGGCTGCACGGCGGAGTGGCTGCATTCCCTCCAGGTGGTGGATCCCGCCCGCCCCGAGACGCCCTTCACACTCCAGGCCGCCGAACTGGACTTCGCCTACCGCCACAGCCGCCTCCAGCAGCTGCCCCTGGTGGTGCTCTCGGCCCGGTTTCGCCTCTCCGCCGGACACGATCCGGCCGCGGTCAGCGCCCGCACCAGCGCCAACCTGCACAGCCGCACCAGCACCCAGCCCTACCAGCAGCCCAGCTGCGGCAGTGTGTTCCGCAATCCCGAGCCCCTCAAGGCCGGCCGGCTGATTGAGGAGCTGGGACTGAAGGGGCTGAGCATCGGCGGCGCCCAGGTGTCGCCGGTTCATGCCAACTTCATCGTCAACACCGGCAGCGCCACCGCCCACGACATCGACGCCCTGATCACCGCGGTGCAGCGGCGGGTGGAGACCGCCCATGGCGTGAGACTCCACCCCGAGGTGAAACGCCTGGGGTTCTGAGCCGTCCCGCCAGCGCTTAGCCTGCCGCAAACGCTCCCCCAGCAGCCATGGCCGGCTTCGGACTTCCCAACTTCGGTCAGCTCACCGAAGCCTTCAAGAAGGCCCAGGAACTGCAGCAGAACGCCCAGAAGCTGCAGGAGGAACTGGATGCCATGGAGCTGGAGGGACGCAGCGCCGACGGACGTGCCAGCGTCTGGCTGTCGGGCAACCAGCAGCCCCTGAAGGTGGAGCTGGCCCCCGATCTGGTCGCCGAGGGTGCGGGGGTCTGCGAGGCGGCCGTGCTGGAGGCCCTGCAGGCGGCCTATGACCTCTCCACCGGCACCATGAAGGGCCGCATGGAGGAACTCACCGGCGGGCTCAACCTGAATCTGCCAGGCGCCTGATGTTGCCGGGCGCCTGAAGCCTGAGAGGCCGCCCGCGCCGGCCTAGGCGAGAGAAGGGTCGTCGTCAGCGCTGTCGCGACTGTTCTCCAGCCCCGTCTGCTGACGGCGGCTGCGCCGGGAGGGTTGCCGCAGGCGAGGGTCGATGCGGGGCTCCAGGCGATCTCCCCGGCGCCGGACCCCCGGCTGCTCGCTGCGGCTGGCGCCACCCGGCTGCCGCTCCAGGCGGGCCTGGATCAGCTCCAGGCAGTGGCTGTAGAGGGGCTGACGCTCCCAGGGTTCAGACGCGGCGCAGCCCGGTTCTCCCTGGTGCAGGCAGTCGCCGAACCGGCAGCGGGCCTGGCTCAGGCGCTGGCGCAGTTCAGGGAACAGAACCGCCAGCGAGGCCGGATCCTCGGGCAGCTCGGGGCGGTTGAAACCGGGCGTGTCCGCCACCAGGGCTCCGGGGGCGAGGGCGAACAGCTCCACGTGGCGGGTGGTGTGCCGCCCCCGCTGCAGGCGCCCCGACACGGCGCCGACCCGCAGCGCCAGGTCCGGATCAAGGTGATTGAGCAGACTGCTCTTGCCCACCCCGGACGGTCCGCAGAGCACCGAAATGCCCGGACGGGAGAGCAGGCGGCGCAGCTGCTCCAGCCCCTGGCCGGTGTGCCCGGACGCCGCCACCGCCCCATAGCCCCAGCCCCGCAGCCGCAGGCACCAGGCCTCCACCTCCCCAGGCGGCAGCAGATCGGCCTTGGAGAGCACCAGTTCCACCGGCCGGCCGGTGGCCTCGGCGGTGATCAGGAAACGGGTGAGCTGGAGGGAGTCGGGCTCGGGTTCCGCCAGGGCCACCACCACCACCACCCGGGACACATTGGCGACAGCGGGTCTCGGAAGCAGACCGTTGCGATCCTCCACGGCCGCCACGGCGCCCCGGCCGGCGGCCCAGTCGATGCCGGCGAGCCGCACCCGATCCCCCACGCAGATGGTCTGGCCACCCTTGGCCAGGCGGGTGCGGCGGGTACAGAGCAGTCGGCTGCGGTCTCCGGGGCCGGGCCGTTCCAGCTCCACCCAGCAGTAGTTGGCCTGCAGGGCCACCACCAGACCGCTCTGGAGGGGAGGCTGGCAGGCGGGGTCAGCCGTCATGCCGCCTGACGAGCAGGCGCACCCCGGCAGGATCACCACCCTCCTGAGCCGGGGGCTCCGGCAGCCGCTCCACGGAGTGGCCGGCCCGGCTCAGGCCTTCGCTCACCATCTGCTCCGGTTCGCCGGGGTCGAGATCCACCTGCAGCAACTCCCCGGGAGCGAGGGCCTCCAGGGCCAGCCGGGAGCGGATGAAATTGAGCGGACAGGGGGTGCCGCGCAGGTTCAGGCGGGAGGTGGGAGTGGACGGGGTCGATGCCATGGCAGCCGGGGAATAGCCGGGGCGGATCAGTCGCGGTGGCCGAACAGGCCGCCGAACAGGCCGCTCTTGTGGGGATGCTTGTCACCCTTACGGGTGTGGTGGCCGGCCAGCTCCTCGAGCAGCTCACGCTCGTGATCCGTGATCCGGGTGGGGAGCTGCACCTTCACGGTGAACAGGTGGTTACCCCGGGCCACCGGGTTGCCGAGCCTGGGGATTCCCTTGCCCTGCAGGCTCAGCACCGCCCCCGGCTGGGTGCCCGGCGGAATCGTCAGCTGCTCGTGCCCGTCGACGGTCTCCACCTCGATCGTGTCGCCGAGGATCGCCTGCAGATAGTTGAGGGTCACCTCCGACTGGACGTTGATCCCGTCACGGCGCAGGTGGGGATGGGGCTGCACGCTCAGGAACACGTAGAGGTCGCCGGCCGGGCCACCCCGCTGTCCGGCGTTGCCCTCGCTGGCCACCCGCAGGCGCGTACCGGAATCGACACCGGCTGGGATGTTGATGCGCAGCTTCTTGCGCACCTGCTGCAGGCCCTGGCCACCGCAGGCGCCGCAGGGGTCGGCGATCACCTCGCCGCTGCCCTCGCAGGTGGGGCAGGCGGCCACCTGGGTGAAACTGCCGAAAGGCGTGCGGGTGGCGCGCCGGACCTGGCCGGCACCCCCGCAGGTGGGGCAGGTGCTGGGACCGCTGCCGGCCTTGGCGCCACTGCCCTTGCAGGTGGAGCAGGTTTCCAAGTGGCGGATCTGCACCTCCTTCTCGATGCCGCAGACGGCCTCCTGAAAGGTGATCGTCAGATCCAGGCGCAGGTCGTCTCCCTGGCGCGGACCGCGGCGGCGGGGACCGCCACCAGGCGCCCCGCCGAAGCCGCTGAAGAACGTTTCGAACAGGTCGGCGAAGCCACCCATGTCGCCCATGTCCGGCATGCCGGCAGCTCCACCCAGCCCGGCCTCACCGAACTGGTCGTAGCGGGCCCTGGTCTGGGGATCACTGAGCACCTCATAGGCCCGGCCGATCTCCTTGAAGCGGTCCTCGGCGCCCGGGTCCTTGTTGATGTCCGGGTGGTACTGGCGGGCCAGGCGCCGGTAGGCCCGCTTGAGGGTGTCGGCGTCGGCGTCACGGCTGACTCCCAGCAGGTCGTAGTAGTCGGCCATGGGTCAGGCGTCGAAGGACGCTGCCTGGGCCTCACTGCCGGCCTGGCCGTCGGTTGCGGCCGGAGTGGACTCAGGACCGGGGCCCATGGACACCTTCACGAGGGCATGGCGCAGCACCCGGCCCGAGAGCTGGTATCCGCGCTGCAGTTCGGCGATGACCACATCTTCGGGATGCTCCTGGCTCTCCTCCCGAAGCACCGCCTCGTGCAGGCTGGGATCGAAGGGCTCACCCTCCACCCGCATCGGTGAAACACCCAGCTGCTTGAACACCTCAACCAGCTGCTTATACAGGCCCTGATAGCTGCGGTGGAGGGTCTGGGCCTCCTCATGCTCGGGATTGAGCTGCTGCCGTGCCCGCTCGAAATTGTCCAGCACCGGCAGGATCTCGCTCAGGGTGCCGCAGGTGATCTGCAGGCGCAGGTCATCCTGGTCGCGGCTCTGGCGCTTGCGGAAGTTGTCGAAGTCGGCCGCCAGGCGCATGTACTGGCCGTTGAGGTTGTCGTAGTCGGCCCTCAGGGCTACCAGCTCGGCCTCCAGCCGGGCGGCGCGCTGGCCGGGATCGAGGTCGCCGTCGGCCTGTGCCTCAGCGCCGGCAACGCCAGGGCTCTCCTGGGCGGCTTCCGTCCCGGGAGGACCGGGCAGGGCAGGTTCCGGGGCAGCAGCGCTCCCCGATGGGTCCTCCGGAAGTGGGTGCTGCAGATCAGCTCCGGCGCTGGACTCGGGCCCCACCGCAGATTCTCCACTCATGGCTGACAAGCGCAGGCTTTGGTTCTAGACATGTTGGAACTCCAGGGCCGCCCCCCACAAGCGGGGGAAGCCCGCACCTTCGGCGCATGACCCTGACCCCGACGCGGCCCGTTCCGGAAGCCGTCAACGCCGCGCAGCAACGCCTGGAGATCGAACTGCTGCGCGGCGAGCCGGTGCTCAGCGCCGAGCAGCTTCACCCCGAACTGCTGGGCAACACCGTTCTGCAGCTGGAACGCTGGCTGCAGCTGGGCGCCTGCCCGGCCGGGGAGCCCGAGAGCGGACAACTCCCGGTGGCGGTGCCGAGCCACTGGAGCGAGGAGCAGCGCGAGACGCTCTCCGCCGAGCTCAGCCGCAAGGGCTACCTGCCGCGCTTCCGGCTCGCCCTCACCCCCGACATCCAGGAGGCCCTGGGCCGCACCCTCGACATTCCCGCCGAGACCGTCCCCCTGCACTCGCTCACCGACGAGCTCGGCCTGCGCAGCGATGGCGAGGATCTCGAGGAGATCTCCGATCTGGAGGATCTCGAGGAAAGCCTCCAGAAGACCGCTGCCGACGCCAACGCCTCGCCGATCATCAATCTGGTGAACCGGCTGCTGCTGGAGGCCCTCACCGTGGAGGCCAGCGACATCCACATCGAACCGCAGGAGCACTCCCTGGAGGTGCGCTTCCGGCTGGACGGCGTGCTGCAGAAGCGCTTCGAGGATCTGCCCAGGAGCCTCACCCCGGCGGTCACCTCCCGGGTGAAGATCATGGCCGATCTGGACATCGCCGAGCGGCGCATGCCCCAGGACGGCCGCATCCGGCGCCGCTTCCGCGGCCGCCGCATGGACTTCCGGGTGAGCACCCTGCCCAGCCGCAACGGCGAGAAGGTGGTGCTGCGGCTGCTGGACAGCGGCGCCACCGAGCTGGGACTCGACAAGCTGATCACCGACCCGAAGGCCCGGCAGGCCCTGCGCGAACTGGGCTCCAAGCCCTACGGCATGGTGCTGGTGACCGGCCCCACCGGCTCCGGCAAATCAACCACCCTCTACGCACTGCTGGCCGAGCGCAACGATCCGGGCATCAACATCACCACCGTTGAGGACCCGATCGAATACACCCTCCCCGGCATCACCCAGACCCAGGTGAACCGGGAGAAGGGCCTCGACTTCGCCAAGGCGCTGCGGGCCTTCATGCGCCAGGACCCGGATGTGCTGCTGGTGGGCGAAACCCGCGACCTGGAGACCGCCAAGACCGCCATGGAGGCGGCGCTCACCGGCCACCTGGTGATGACCACCCTGCACTGCAACGACGCCGCCAGCGCCATCGCCCGGCTCGACGAGATGGGGGTGGAGCCCTTCCTGGTGAGCGCCTCGCTGCTGGGGGTGGTCTCCCAGCGGCTGGTGCGCAAAGTGTGTGAGGCCTGCCGTATCGCCTACCACCCCAGCCCCGAGGAGCTGAGCCGCTTCGGGCTGATGGCCACCCAGGAATCCGAGATCACCTTCTACCGGGCGAACACCACCCATGTGGGCGCGGAGGGCTGCTGTCCGGTCTGCAACGGCACGGGGTACAAGGGCCGGGTCGGGGTGTTCGAGATCCTGCGAACTACCGATGAGCTCTCCGCCGCCATCGCCAAGCGCCAGAGCACGGACGTGATCCGCCGGATGGCTTTGGAAACGGGGATGAAGACCCTGCTGGGCTACGGGCTGCAGCTGGTGCGCGAGGGGCGCACCACCCTGGCCGAGGTGGAGCGGATCCTGCTCACCGATTCCAGCCTGGAGAGCGAACGGCGGGCCCGTGCGCTCCACTCCCTCACCTGCGGGAACTGTGGCGCCGGCCTGCGGGAGGAGTGGCTTGAATGTCCCTACTGCCTGACGAGCACGCAGCTCTGATCAACCCTTCCCGAGGTTTCCCATGGCCATGATGATCGAGGATCTGATGAGCCAGCTCGTTGCCGACGGCGGCAGCGACCTGCACATCAGCGCCGGTTTGCCTCCCTACGGGCGCTTCAACGGCCAGCTGCGGCCGATCCAGGACGAACGGCTGGACAGCGACGCCTGCAACAAGCTGATCTTTTCCCTGCTCAACAATTCCCAGCGCAAGCAGCTGGAGCAGGAGTGGGAACTGGACTGCTCCTACGGCCTGCGGGGGGTGGCCCGCTTCCGGGTGAACGTGTTCCGGCAGCGCGGCACCTACGCGGCCAGCCTCAGGGCCCTGGGCAATGAGATTCCCAGCATGCAGGCCCTCGGCCTGCCGCCGGTCGTGGAGGAGACCAGCCGCCTGCCCAAGGGGCTGGTGCTGGTGACCGGCCCCACCGGCTCGGGCAAGACCACCACCCTGGCGGCCATCCTCGATCACATCAACAAGACGCGCGCCGAGCACATCATCACGATCGAGGATCCGATCGAGTTCACCTACCGCTCCGAGAAAAGCGTCGTGCACCAACGGCAGGTGCACGACGACACCCGCAGCTTCGCCAACGCCCTGCGGGCAGCCCTGCGCGAAGACCCCGACGTGATCCTGGTGGGGGAACTGCGCGACCTGGAAACGATCCAGCTGGCGATCACCGCCGCTGAAACGGGCCACCTGGTGTTCGGCACTCTGCACACCAGCTCCGCCGCCCAGACGGTGGACCGGATGGTGGACGTGTTCCCGGCGGGCCAGCAGACCCAGATCCGCGTGCAACTCAGCACCAGCCTCGCCGCGGTGTTCGCCCAGACCCTCTGCGTTCGGCACAATCCGGCCCCCGGTCAGCTGGGCCGGGTGATGGCCCAGGAAATCATGATCAACACCCCGGCCATCGCCAACCTGATCCGGGAGGGCAAGACGGCCCAGCTCTATTCCCAGATCCAGACGGGCGGCCAGATGGCGATGCAGACCCTGGAGAAAGCGCTGGCCGACCTGGTGGTTGCCAACCAGGTGACCATGGATGAAGCTCTCGCCAAGACCACCAAACCGGAGGAACTCAAGCGTCTGATCGCCCAGCTGGGCTGATCCCCGGCCGATCCGTCTGCGTCGATCTCCCCACATCCCCGACCATGCCCACCTTCACCGCCAGCTACACCAACAGCCGAGGCAAGACGCAGGCCATCGACGTGGATGCGGGGGATCTGCTGCAGGCGAAGCGACGCCTGCGCCAGCGCGGCATCCTGGTGAACGACATCAAGGTCAAGCCACGCAGTTCCGCCAGCAGTCAGCGGGCGCAGGAAGAACTGAAGCGCAAGCTGCGCTTCTCCGGGCTGCAGAGCCTGTTCGAACGCAGGCCGGGGATCCGACACCGGGCCGTGTTCGCCAGCAAGATGGGCGCCCTGGTGAGCACCGGTGTGCCCATCATCCGCAGCATCGATCTGATGGCATCCCAGCAGAAGCTGCCGGTGTTCAAGCGGGCGCTGGAATCGGTGAGCCTGGAGCTCAACCAGGGCAACAGCCTGGGCACGGCGATGCGCGCCTGGCCGCATGTGTTCGACCGCCTCACGATCGCCATGGTGGAGGCCGGCGAGGCGGGCGGGGTGCTGGACGAGGCGCTGCGCCGCCTGGGCCAGCTACTGGAGCAGAACGCCAAGCTGCAGAACAAGATCAAGGGTGCACTGGCTTACCCGATCGCGGTGCTGGTGATCGCCATCGCCGTCTTCCTTGGGATGATGCTGTTCATCATTCCCGTTTTCGCTGGTCTCTATTCTCAGCTCGGCGCGGAGCTGCCGGCCTTTACCCTGTTCTTCGTCAATGTCAGCAATCTGCTGCGATCCAGTGCCGCGATCTTCGTGGCCGCGGGCATCGCCCTGGCGATCTTCATTCTGCTGCGATTTTACCGAACCCACTACGGCAGACGGCGCATCGATGCCCTGATGCTCAAGCTGCCTCTGTTCGGGGATCTGATCCAGAAAACCGCCACGGCACGGTTCTGCCGCACCTTCAGCTCCCTCACCCGGGCCGGCGTGCCGATCCTTCTCTCGCTCGATGTGGTGCGGGAGATCACCGGCAACTCAATCATCGCCGACACCATTGCCAACAGTCGTGAGGACGTGATGCAGGGCATTCCCCTGAGCGTTGCACTCGGACGCACCAAGGCCTTTCCGGAACTGGCCCTCAGCATGCTCGCGATCGGTGAGGAAACCGGAGAAATGGACACCATGCTCTCCAAGGTGGCCGACTTCTACGAAGATGAGGTTGAAAACGCAACCAAGGCTCTGACATCACTCCTTGAACCGATGATGATCATCTTTGTGGGCGGCATCGTGGGCGTCATCCTGGTTGCGATGTACCTGCCGATGTTCTCGATCTTCGATCAGATCCGCTGATTGCCGATCCACTGGCAGATCCGCTGATGGAGTGACCGGCGATCCAGCCGGAGGTCCAGCAGTGCTGGAAGTTGAAGCCTCCGGTGATGCCGTCCACATCCAGCAGCTCGCCCACGATGAACAGCCCTGGCTGCAGGCGGCTCTCCATCGTGGCCAGTTTCACCTCCCCCAGGGGAACGCCACCGGCGGTGACGAACTCCTCGCCGAAGGGGCCACGGCCGCTGACCGCATAGCAGGAGTCGAGCAGGGCTCGGATCAGCCGCCCCTGCAGCTCCCGGGTGAGTTCGGCCCAGCGCCGCTCCGGCTCCACCCCCGCCTCGGCGAGCAGATGCTGCCAGAGCCGGCGGCTGAGCTCCGGCCAGGGCCTGGCATTGCCGAGCTGGCGGCGGGCCTGGGTGCTGCGGGCCTGCTGGAAGAGCTCCTCCAGATCCGCCTGGCTGCGGCCGCCGCTCCAGTCGACCCGCAGCCTGGCGCGGTAGCGGCACGCGTGCAGCTGGCGGGCGGCGAAGGCCGTAAGCCGCAGGGTGGCCGGACCGCTCAAGCCCCAGTGGGTGATCAGCACCGGCCCCCGCTGGCGCTGGATTCCCCCATCGGGCAGCTCCAGGCTGAGGCCCACCGGATCCATCACCACGCCGGCCAGGGCCAGCAGGGGCTCGCCGGCCAGGGCCAGGGTGAACAAGGAGGGCACGGGCGGCACCAGGGTGTGACCAAGGGATGCCGCCACCCGGCGCCCGCTGGGATGGCTGCCGGTGGCCAGCACCAGCTGGCGGGCCATGATCCCGGCGGACTGGCCGCTGAGGTGCGGGCCCCGCAGGTGCAGGGCAAAACCGTCCGGAGCCGGGGCCGCGCTCTGCAGGGCCAGGCCCGTGTGCAGCGTCACCCCGGCCCTGGCGGCGGCCCGGCGCAACGTGTCCACCACCGAGCTGGAGCGGTTGGAGCGGGGGAAGAGGCGGCCGTCGGGTTCCTCCACCAGCTCCAGGCCGTGCTCGTGGAACCAGGCCAGCGCATCCCCCGCCGCGAAGCGGGAGAAGGGGCCCCGCAACGCGCGGCTGCCCCGGGGATAGTGGGCCACCAGTTCGCGGGGATCCCAGCAGGCATGGGTGACGTTGCAGCGGCCGCCGCCGCTGATGCGCACCTTGTGCAGGGGCTCGGGAGTGGCCTCGAGCAGATGCACGCCCCGCACGCCGGCCTCGGCGGCGGTGATGGCAGCCATGAACCCCGCCGGACCGCCGCCGGCCACCAGCACGGGCAGCCGTTCAGGAAGCATGGCTGGGCAGCATGGGGGGATGGAGAAACAGATCGGTGAGCGCCGGCAACTGACCAGCTACCGCTTCAGTGTGGCGCCGATGATGGACTGCACCGATCGGCACTTCCGCGTGCTGATGCGGCAGATCACCCGCCACAGCCTGCTCTACACGGAGATGGTGGTGGCCCGGGCGCTGCACCATGCCCGCCGGGAGCCGGGGGCGGAGCGGCCCCGCGGCCGGCTGGAGCGGCTGCTGGGGTTCGATCCCTGCGAGAAGCCACTGGCGCTGCAGGTGGGCGGTGACGACCCGGCATTGCTGGCGGAAGCCGCCCGACTGGCGGCCGGCTGGGGCTACGACGAGATCAACCTCAATGTGGGCTGCCCCAGCGAGAAGGTGCGGCAGGGGCGCTTCGGCGCCTGCCTGATGGCCGATCCCCAGCAGGTGGCGCGCTGCGTGGAGGCCATGGCCACCGCGGCAGCCCTGCCGGTGACCGTCAAGCACCGCATCGGCATCGACGACCGCGACTCCTACGCGGAGCTGCTGGCCTTCGTGGACACCGTGGCGGCCGCCGGGGCGCAGCGCTTCAGCGTGCATGCGCGCAAGGCCTGGCTGCAGGGCCTGGACCCGAAGCAGAACCGCACCATCCCGCCGCTGCGCCACGACTGGGTGCACCGCCTCAAGGCCGACCGGCCCGGGCTGACGATCGAGATCAACGGCGGCCTGCAGACCGTGGAGGGCTGCCTGCGCCAGCTGCGCCATGTGGATGGGGTGATGGTGGGACGGGCGGCCTACGACCATCCCCTGCGCTGGGCCGGCGTGGACCGCAGCATCCATGCCGGGCCTGAGGGCGGGGATGAGGCCACTGCCGCGACAGTGCTGCGCAGTCTGATCCCCTACGCCGAGCGCTGGTGCAGCAGCGGGGAGCGGCTGTGGCCGATCGCCCGCCATCTGGTGAAGCTGGTGCAGGGCGTTCCCGGTGCACGGCCGTGGCGCCAGCAGATCACCCATGCCGCCGGGGCGCGCCGGGCCGGGCCCGAGGTGCTGGAGCGCGCCGCCCGCCAGCTGGAGGAAGCTCAGCCCTCGGCGCCGGGATAACCGCCGTCGCTGTCCGGAAAGCCACCGTCAAAGCCGCCGCCCGCGCCGCCGCTGCGGCGGCGGCGGGTTCGACCGGCCTCGAAACCTGCCTCGGGCGTGCCGCCGCCATAGCTGCGGTCTTCCCAGCCACGGGCCCCCGACCCCCTCGGGCCGCCGGCACCATGACCGCCGCCGCCCTGGCCGCCGCCACCCTCGCCACCGCCGTAACCACCGCCACCGCCGCCATAGCCTCCGGAGGGGCGGCGAGGGGCGCTGCCGCGGGGTTCCGCCCTGTTGATGCGCAGCGCGCGACCCATCAGTTCAGCGCCCTGCAGCGCCTCGATGGCGCGGGCTTCCATCTCCGGGTCGGCCATCTCCACGAAGGCGAAACCGCGCTTGCGGCCCGTGTCCCGCTCAAGGGGCAACGAGCAGTTGACCACATCCCCGAAGGGGGAAAACAGCTCCACCACATCCTCCTGCTCAGCGCGGAAGGGCAGATTGCCGACAAAGATGCTCACGTCCAGGGGGTCAGGCGGGGAAAGGAACCCAGGCCTGTCAACCGCCCAGCCTAGGGGCAGGATTCGGTTGCGGTTCAGCCCTGGCCGGGCCCAGCCGCTGCCGCAGCACCGCCAGCTGCGCCCGCACCTGCTCGAAGCCGGTGCCACCCTCGCTGCGGCGGGCCGCCACCACCTGGCGGGGTTCGATCGCCGCGAAGATGTCAGCCTCGAAGGCGGGATGCAGCTGCTGCCAGCGCTCGAGCGGCAGTTCGCGGAGCAACAGCCCCTCAGCCAGGCAGGTCTTCACCAGGCCCCCCACCAGCTGGTAGGCCTCGCGGAAGGGCACCCCCCGGGTCACCAGGTAGTCGGCCACATCGGTGGCGTTGGAAAAATCGGAGCCCACAGCCGCCTCCAGCCGCTGGGGCCGAAACTCCAGCCCCTCCTCCAGCAGGATCGCCATCGCCTCGAGGCAGTCGAGCACGGTGTTCACCCCGTCGAACAGGGCCTCCTTGTCTTCCTGAAAGTCCTTGTTGTAGGCGAGGGGCAGGCCCTTGATCATCGTCAGCAGGCCCATCAGGTGGCCGAACACCCGACCGCTCTTGCCCCTCACCAGCTCGGGCACGTCGGGGTTCTTCTTCTGGGGCATCAGGCTGCTGCCGGTGGCGCAGCGGTCACTGAGGGCGACGAAGCCGAACTCCTCACTCGCCCAGAGGATCACCTCCTCGGCCAGACGGCTGAGGTGGGCAAGCACCAGCGAGCCGGCCGCCATGAACTCCACGGCGAAGTCGCGGTCGCTCACGGCATCGAGGCTGTTGGCGTAGATGGCCTCGAAGCCCAGCTCGGCGGCCGTGGCGCGCCGATCGATCGGCACCGGCGTGCCGGCCAGGGCCGCGGCGCCCAGGGGGCAGATATTCACCCGCCTGCGCACATCGGCCAGGCGCTGGCGGTCGCGCTCGGCCATCTCCACATAGGCCAGCAGGTGATGGGCCAGGCAGAGGGGCTGGGCCCGCTGCAGGTGGGTGTAGCCGGGAATCAAGGTGTCGGCATGGCGCTCGGCCTGGGTCAGCAGGGCCCGCTGAAAGCGCAGCAGGGCGGCATCGATGGCATCGATCCGGCGCCGCAGCCACAGGCGGATGTCGGTGCCCACCTGGTCGTTGCGGGAGCGGCCGGTGTGCAGCTTCTTGCCCAGGGGCCCGAGCAGCTCGATCAGCCGCCGCTCCACGGCGAAGTGCACATCTTCAGCCTCCAGGCCGGGGTTGAACTCACCCCGGGCCGCCTCGGCCCGCACCTGCTCCAGGCCCTCGATCAGCCGGGCCGCCTCGACCTCGCTGATCACGCCGCAGCGACCCAGCATGCGGGCGTGGGCGATCGAGCCGTCGAGGTCCTCCTGCAGCAGGGTGATGTCGAAACCGATCGAGGCGTTGAAGCGCTCGATCGCCGGGTGCAGGCCCTGGTCGAAGCGCTGGCTCCAGGCGGACGCGGAGGAATCGACGGCCATGGACGGGGGCTCAGCGACAGCGCGGGCTGGGGCTCAGCTTGCCACTCGGCTGCCGGGGCCGCCCTGGGGCAGGGGGGGCAGCATCACCTCCTCCTGCACCTTGAACACCAGCATGGAGGCGTCGTCCTCCAGCTGCCGGTCCGGACCCACGAAGCGATCGAGGCGGGCGAACAGCTGATCGAGAATGCCCTGGGCTCCGGTGCCGGAGCGGCTGGCCACCTGCAGACTGCGGCACAGGCGATCCTCCTCGTAGCGCTCGCCGCTGAATCCCCTGGCCTCGGTGACGCCATCGGTGTAGAAGAGCACCACATCCCCAGGCTCGAGCACGATCGATTCCATGCCGTAGTCGGCCTCGCTCTGCAGGCCGATCAGCAGCCCCGGGGCATCCAGGCGTTCGACGCGGTTGAGGCGCCGCCGCCAGAGCAGGGGTGGATTGTGAGCGGCGTTGCTGTAGCGGAGCAGCCGGGTGAGGGGATCGAAGTCGGCATAGAAGAGCGTCACGAACCGGTGCGACTGAGAGAGGTCCTCCTGGGCCAGCTGGTTGAGGTCGCGAAGGATCCGATCGGGGGCATGGCCACTGAGCGCCCCGGCGCGCAGCATCCCCCGCACCAGGGTCATCAGCAGGCCCGCCGGCACCCCCTTCCCCATCACGTCGCCCATCGCCACCGCCCAGCGGCCGCGCTGCCGGCGGCGGCCCTGCAGGCGTGGGCGGGTGGGGATGAAGTCGTAGTAATCGCCGCCCACCTCGAAGGCGGGGCGGCAACGGGCCGCCAGCTCCACCCCCTCGATCACCGGACAGCGATCCGGCACCAGCTGGGCCTGGATCTCGGCGCCGATGCTGAGCTGCCGATCCACCCGCTCATGGCGGCGCATGTCCTGCTGCAGCACCTCGTTCTCCAGGGCCACGGCGGTGAGGTCGGCCACCAGCTGCACATGCCGCCGGTGCACTTCGCTCCAGCAGAAATCCTCCCGCTCGCTGAACACGTACAGCCGGCCGCGCTGTCGGCCGCGGGCCACCACGGACGTGGCGAACACCTCGGCCCGGCCCAGCAGCCGCAGCACCCGCTGATCCAGCCGGGCGGCCCGCTCCACTTCGCCGTCGTCTGCGTCGGGGCCGGCGGCCGCCAGCTCAGCGTCGGGCAGAGCGCTGAACCGGCGCACGAGCCCGGCAGCGCGCTGGAGGGGAGAGGCATGAACCTGGTCGCGCCAGAGGCGACCGTCCTCGCGGAAGGGCACGAGCAGCGCCCCGTCGGCCTCCACCAGGCGCGCGGCCACCAGCGGCACCAGCTCCAGCAGGCGGCTGAGGTTGGTGAAGCTGCGCAGCACGAAACCCAGCGAAGCCAGCAGCTCCTGATTGCGGCGCTGCTCCCGGTTGAGGCTGTCGAGCAGCTGCCGCAGCGACGCGCCGGGGGAGAGCGGGGGCTGCTGGGGCAGAGCTGGCGGCGTCTGGCTCACCGAGCTGCCGCGGGGGAGCCGCAAGATAGACCCGCTGGCCCCGCCTGACCTCAGCCCGCCAGCAGCGCCTCGACGAATTCGAAGCTGTTGAAGGGCCGCAGGTCGCGGATCCCCTCACCGGCACCGATGAACCGGATCGGCAGACCGGCCTCGGACGCCACCGCCAGAGCGACGCCGCCGCGGGCGCTGCCGTCGAGCTTGGTGATCACCACACCGGTGAGACCGGCGGCGGTGGCGAAGGCCATCGCCTGGCGCAGACCGTTCTGCCCCTGGCTGGCGTCGAGCACCAGCAGGGACTCCACCGCCGCGTCAGGCGCCAGCCTGTCGATGATGCGGCGCACCTTGGAGAGCTCCTCCATCAGGTTGTGCTTGGTCTGCAGCCGGCCAGCCGTGTCCACGAGCACCAGCTCCGTGCCTTTGGCCGTGGCCGCTCCGATGGCGTCGTAGACGACGGCCGCGGGGTCGGCGTTGGCACTGGGGTTGGCGATCACCGGCACATGGCTGCGCTCCCCCCAGGCCTCCACCTGCTGCACCGCGGCGGCACGGAAGGTGTCGGCCGCGGCGATCAGGCAGCTGTAGCCGCTGCGCACGGCCAGGTTGGCGAGCTTGCCGAGGGTGGTGGTCTTGCCCACGCCGTTCACCCCCACCATCAGCCACACGTTGAGACGCTCGCGCTGGGGAGCGAGCAGGGGAACACCGCTGGCCTCGATCGGACCGTCGAGAATCCCGCGCAGCTGCTCCTTGAGGAACCGAAGTCCCTCGGCGGGATCCACCACCTCCTCATTGAGCCGCTGGCGCAGGGCCTCCAGCACCCGGTCGGTGGCACTCACGCCCACGTCGGCCCGCAGCAGGGCGGTCTCCAGGTCGTCGAGGAGTTCGGGGCTGAGGGGGTCGTCGCCGAGGCTTTCGAGCAACTGGGTGACGAAGCCGCGTCGGGTCTTCTCCAGGCCCTGGCGCAGCCGGCCCAGCCAGTCGATCTCCTCCAGCGAAACCTGATCGACCCGCCGGCCCTGGGCCGCCAGCACCTCGGCCGACCAGGTGAAGGTGTCGTCGAAGGCCCCCAGCCGGGGCTCGGCGCTGTCGCCCTCAGCCGGCTGGCCCGGCGCATCGGCCACGGGTTCGGGTTCGGCCACCGGAGTGGTGATCAGCGCCTGCTGGCGCTCGGCCCGGCGGGCGGCCGCCTGCTCCAGAAGCGAGGGGCCGGCGGCAGGAGGCGCGGTGGACGGTGGGGAATTGGACGGCGGGGCAGTGTGCGGCGGTGCGGTGCTGGCCGCAGGAGCTGCCGGTTCGGGTTCGGGTTCCGGCTGGGGCTCCTGGGGGGCGGCCTGCTGCCTCGTCTGCTGCTCCGCCTTGAGCCGGGCGTAGGCCTCGCGCGCCCAGGCCAGAGCATCCTCGGAAGGCTGGGAGCTGGGCTGGCCGGTGGGCTGAGGGGTGGGGGTATCGGCCAGGTCCTGGGAGACCGCGGGGGCCGGGGCCGAAGGCGGCTGGGTGAATGCCGGGGATTCCGGGGTGACCGGCTCAGGCACGGGGGACTCGGCCTCCGCCGGCTCCTCCGCAGGCTGCTCCGGCGCTGCCGGGGCCTCGGCAGCTGCCGGCTGGGCTGGGGCTGACTGGGGCCGCAGGCTGCGTTTGAACCAGTCGAAGACCATCAGGCTCCCCTGCCGGCGGCGGTGGTGAAGCGGCGCAGGACGCCGTTGATCATGCGCCGGCCCTGCTCGTCGCTGTAGCGGTTGGCCAGCTCCACGGCCTCACTGCAGGCCACCGCGGCGGGGGTGCCGAAGTCGGCCAGATCCACAACTGCCAGACGCAGGATGTCGCGATCGATGCGGGGCAGTCGGCCCAGCCGCCAGCCCTCCATCACGGCATCGAGCCGGCGGTCGATGCCCTCACGGTCACGCAGCACCGCCCTGGTGCGCTCGACGGCCCCGCGCCGCACCTCCTCCTGATCGGCCAGCAGCAGCAGGCGCGGCAGCTCAAGACTGGCGGAGAGGCGGTTCAGCGCCTGCTCGGCGGCCGCCAGACCCTGCTGGAGATGCTGGCGCACCCGCGGCAGCTGGTCGGCACCCTGCTCCTGGAGCTCGCTGTCGAGCAGCTGCTGCTGGGCGGTCTGCAGATCGGCGGCGGAGCGGTCCAGGGCCTCGCGCACGTGCTGCGTGAGGGTGGCCAGGGCCTGCTGGAGCAACTCATCGAGGGGCGGATCAGGGGCAGCCGGCCCGCGGTCGCCCCCCGTGGAGCCGCGGTCACTGGTCTGACCCAGCATCAGCAGGGCCAGTTCACGGGAGAGACTGCGGCTGGGCATCAGGACATCTGGGGGGCCCGGAGCTGGGCCAGAAGGCTGGAGAAGCTGCGGTTTGAGGGGGCTTCGCGCTCATCGGGGCTGACGATGCCGGCCGAGATGATGGTGCGGAAGGCATCCTCGACCGTCAGGTCGAGGTCCTTCACCAAGCGCTCCGGCACCACGGTGTACCAGCCGGTGGTGGGATTCGGTGAGGTGGGAATGAACACACTCAGCATCGGCTCGGTGAAGCCGCTCTGGATCGTGGTGCCGAGGGGACCGGTGACGAAACCGAGGGCATAGAGGCCTTCGCGTGGATACTCCACCAGCACGACACGGCGAAAGCGGGTGGCATTGCCCTGCAGAAAGGTTTCCAGAAGCTGCTTGAGGGTCTTGTAGACCGAACCGGCCAGCGGGATGCGCAGCAGGGTGCCCTCCCCGAATTCCAGCAACCAGCGGCCGACGATGTTGCGGGCCATCAGGCCGATCAGCAGGATGCCCAGCAGTGGCACCAGCAGACCCACCCCAAGATTGATCAGCTCCTGGAGGAGCGGATTGAGGGTGTTGAAGGGATTGAACTGCTTGGGAATCGTGGTGAGAAAAGCCAGCACGAAGCGGCTGACGGTGGTGGCCAGCCAGATCGTTGTGGCCAGGGGGATCACCACCAGCAGGCCTGCGATCAGGTCGTTCTTCAGGTCCTGCTGGAGCCGGCCCACTAAGGGCTCGTCAGGTCTGGGACTGGATTGAACCAAGGCAAAACCCCGCGTTCCGGCCGTCGGCTGAGACAGGCAACTTAGCCAGGCAGGGTTCCCCCTCGAGCGACGGGGAGAGGGAACTTGTGAATGGGGCTGGGAGCTGTGCTCAAACCAGGGCCACCACCGCCAGCAGAACGAAGGCGACGGCCAGAGCGGCGGCACGACCGGTGACGCCGAAGCGGCGCTGCTGCAGCCCCAGGTTGCGGGCGAAGCGTGCCTGGGCAACCTGCTTCTCCGCCTGCTCCAGCTGAGGCCTGATCTGGGTGTCAATGAACTCGCGGGCCCGTTTCTTCTTCTCCTCGTCGGTGGCCTGGGGAGGAATGCGACCTTCCTTCTCGGCCTCGGCGATCAGTTGGTCCACGAAGCCCGGATTCTCAATCTGCTGCTTCTGCATCTCCACCTGCATCGCCTGCTGGGCGATCGCCGCGTCCTGCTGCTGAGCCTCCTGGGCCAGGGCAGCCTCGCTGCTCAGCGACAGCGGCACGGCTACCACCATGGCGATCGCCAGCAGGGTGGCAAGCACGCCCACAAGCCAGCGCAGGGGAGTGCGGGACGAGGCGACCTCGAGCCGCTGGGCGATCAACATCAGCAGCAGACCCACCAGCGCCATGGGACCCTCACCCACAAGCCGGTCCAGGAACACCTGGCGGAAGGCCTCCAGATCCCAGTTCCAGTTCACCAGCAATGGGGTGAGCTGAAGCCCCATCAGCACCACGAGGGTGATGCCCAGCCAACGGAGAAGCTGGGCGATGCGGCCTGTTGAGGCGGTACTCGGAGTCAAGCGCTACAGACTGGGAGAGTTGCGCAAGTGTACGGGTGACGGCCGGCTCTGCCACGGCGCTGGCGGCTCAGCTCCGGGAACAGGCCCGCAGCCTGGGCTTTGATCCAGTGGGTATCGCCGCCGTCCCCGGCGGTGAGCGGATGAAGCTGCGCACCGCTGCCCTGGAACGCTGGCTGGAGGGAGAACACCAGGCCGGAATGGGCTGGATGGCCGATCCACGCCGCCGGGCGGTGGAGACCCTGCTGCCGGGGGTGCGCAGCCTGCTGGCCGTGGGACTGAACCATCACGTGGCGGCAGCCAGAGCCCCGGGCACCCTGAAGGTGGCCCGCTACGGCTGGGGCCGCGACTACCACCGGGTGATCGACGGGCGCCTGCGGCGGCTGGGCCGCTGGCTGGAGCAGCAGGTGCACGGTGTGCGCTGGCGCGTCTGTGTCGACAGCGCACCGCTGATGGACAAGGCCTGGGCCGAGGAGGCCGGGCTGGGCTGGATCGGCAAGCACGGCAACCTGATCCACCGCCGCCGCGGCTCCTGGCTGCTGCTGGGGCATCTGCTCACCACTCTGGAGCTGCCGGCGGACAACCCGGCCCAGGCCCTCTGCGGCAGCTGCAGCCGCTGCATCCCCGCCTGCCCCACCGGTGCCATCCGCGAACCCTTCGTGGTGGACAGCCGCCGCTGCATCGCCTACCACACGATCGAGAATCGCGACCCGGAGCTGCCCGAAGCCATCCGGACCGCATTGCACGGCTGGGTGGCGGGCTGCGACCTCTGCCAGGAGGCCTGCCCCTGGAACCAACAGCCCCTCGAAAGCAGCACCGAGGCGGATCTTCTGCCGCGGCCCTGGTGGCTGAATCTGCAGGCCGGGGAAGCCCTCGCCTGGAGCGACGCCGAGTGGGACAGCAGGCTGCGGGCCTCGGCACTGCGGCGCATCCGGCCGTGGATGTGGCGGCGCAACATCCGAGCCGTGCTGGACGGCCAGACGGAGGCCGATCCCTAGGCTGAGTGGAATTGCCTGCTCCCGATGCGGTCGCGCTGGCGGCGCACTCTGTTGCGCATCCTTCCGCTCCTGGCGCTCGGGATGAGCCTCGGAGGCATTCAACCGGCCCGGGCCCTTGTGCCCTACGTGTACGTACCCCAGCGCCAGGAACTGGAAGGCGCGGCCCTGGGCATCGCCCAGGCGGCGGCGCGGCTGCTGCAGCTCGGCCAGGCGGAGGACGCTGCGCGGCTGGCTGCCCTCACGGTGCAGATGCTGCCGGCCGATCCCCGCGGCTGGGTGCTGCTTGCGGAGGCGCAGCTGCGCAGCGAGCAGATCGAAGCGGCGGTGCGCTCGCTGGCGCGCGCCAGGGAACTCGATCCGGACAACGCCGGCATCTGGTTCGCCCAGGGATCCCTGGCCCTGCGGGACGGTCGCCCCGCTGAGGCCCTGGAGCTGCTCCGCCAGGGTCTGCGGCGCGACCCCCGCAACGCCAGCGCCTTCTTCGACGTGGGCAATGCCCACATCCTGCTCGATCAGCCCACCCAGGCCCTCACTGCTTTCGAGCGGGCCGCCGAGCTGCGCCGCGACTTCTGGGAAGCGATCAACAACCAGGCCCTGGTGCTGTACGAGCAGGGCAAGGCGGACCGGGCGATCGAGCGCTGGCGCCGGGTGCTGCAGATCCGTCCCGAGGCCGCCGAACCCAACCTGGCCCTGGCCGCGGCCGTGTTCGAGCGTGGCCCTGAAGGCCGACGGGAAGCCCTGGAGCGAGCTGCTCAGGCGCTGGACTCCGAACCGAACTACGTGCTCGAGAGCTACCAGAAGGAACAGCTGTGGGGACCGAGGCTGCGCAGCACCACCCGACGCCTGCTGGAGATGCCGGAACTGCGCGTTGATGTGGAGCGGGCGCAGGCGAACGCCAGCTCCTGAACCAGATCCTCACGCCGCGCCCATCCTTGAGCGGCAGCCGTACGGTCCGGTCGGGATCGGTAGGCTGAGCACCACAGTGTGGCCTCAGACCGCAGCACCGGATGGCCGAGGAGCGACCAGGAGAGCAACCCGGAGAGCTGCGGGTTCAGCCGATCGCCCTGCACCAGGAGATGCAGCGCTCCTACCTCGAGTACGCCATGAGCGTGATCGTGGGGCGGGCCCTGCCGGATGTGCGCGACGGCCTCAAGCCGGTGCAGCGGCGCATCCTCTACGCCATGCACGAGCTGGGGCTCACCCCGGACCGGCCCTACCGCAAGTGCGCCCGGGTGGTGGGCGATGTGCTCGGCAAGTACCACCCCCACGGCGACCAGGCGGTCTACGACGCCCTGGTGCGGCTGGTGCAGACCTTCGCCAGCCGCCACCCGCTGCTGGATGGCCACGGCAACTTCGGCTCGGTCGACGACGACCCGCCGGCGGCGATGCGCTACACCGAGACCCGGCTGGCACCGATCGCCAACGAGGCGCTGCTCGATGAGATCGGCGACGACACCGTTGATTTCGCTCCCAACTTCGACGGTTCCCAGCAGGAGCCAACCGTGCTGCCGGCCCAGCTGCCGTTTCTGCTGCTGAACGGCTGCACCGGCATCGCCGTGGGCATGGCCACCAGCATCCCGCCCCACAACCTGGGCGAGGTGGTGGATGCCCTGATCGCCCTGGTCCGCCGGCCCGGGCTCTCCGACGAGAAACTGCTGGAGCTGGTGCCCGGCCCGGATTTCCCCACCGGTGGCGAGGTGCTCACCGGCAGCGGCGTGCGTGACACCTATCTCAGCGGCCGCGGCAGCATCCCGATGCGGGGTGTGGCCCATACCGAGGAGGTGCAGCCGGGCAAGGGCCGCCACCGCCGCGGCGCCGTGGTGATCACAGAACTGCCCTACCAGCTGAGCAAGGCCGGCTGGATCGAGAAGCTGGCCGAGCAGGTGAACGACGGCAAGATCGGCGGCATCGCCGACATCCGCGACGAATCCGACCGCGAGGGCATGCGCATCGTGGTGGAGGTGCGCCGCGACGCCAACGCGGAAACGGTGCTGACCGAACTGCAGCGACGCACCGCTCTGCAGAGCAACTTCGGCGCGATCCTGCTCACCCTGGTGAACGGCCAGCCGCGTCAGCTGAGCCTGCGCCAGCTGCTGCAGGAGTTCCTCGACTACCGCGAACACACCCTGATCCGGCGCACCCGCCACGCCCTCAGGAAGGCGGAAGACCGGCTGGAGGTGGTGGAAGGCCTCAACAAGGCCCTGGGGGACCTGCGCCGCGTGATCGAGATGATCCAGGACGCCCGCGATGCCGCCAGCGCCCGCGCCAGCCTGCAGGTGCATCTGGATCTGAGCGAGCGCCAGGCCGATGCCGTGCTGGCGATGCCGCTGCGGCGCCTCACCGGCCTGGAGCAGGAGAGCCTGCGCCAGGAGGCGGAGGATCTGCGCCAGGAGCGCAGCCGCCTGCGCCACCTGCTCGATGACCGCAGCGCCCTGCTGGACGCCATGGTGGCCGAGTTCAAGGCCTTGAAGAAGCGCTACGCCACACCCCGCCGCACGCGGCTGGTGGAAGGGGGCGATGCCCTGGTCGCCCAGCGGGCCGCGGCCGTGCGCCCCAGTGCCGGGCTGCAGCGCCAGCAGGCCGTCGCCGCCCTTGCCTCCGACAGCCGGCTGCTGATCCAGACCGATGGCCAGGTGAAGATCGTGGCCCCCCAGCAGCTGGGCCGCCTGCACCTCGATGAGCCAGCCGAGCGGGGCGACCATCCCGCCCCAGCCCAGGTGATCCTGCCGGTGAGCGGCCAACCGGCCCTGCTGGCCTTCACCGATGCCGGCCGGGTGGCGCTGCTGCGCTGGGAGTTCGCCGGCCAGCAGCCCGGCCGCCTGGAGCGGTTCCTGCCCGACGGCATGGCCGGCGAGCAGGTGGTGCAGCTTCTGCCCCTGCCCGCTGGTGAGGCGGCGGCCGGAGCGAGCATCGGCCTGCTGAGCAGCGACGGCCGCTTCAAACGACTGCCGCTGGAGGACTTTCAGGAGCTGTCAGGCAGGGCCGCCTCGGTGCTCAGGCTCAAGGAGGGCGTGAGCCTGCGGCGGGTGGTGCTCTGCCGCGATGCCCAGGAGCTGGTGGTGGGCAGCAGCACGGGCCGGCTGCTGCGGCTGACGGTGAACGAAGCCAACCTGCCGCTGCTGGGCCGGGCCGCCCAGGGCCCGGTGCTGCTGCGGCTGCTGCCCGGCGAGAGCGTGGTGGGAGCCGCGGGCGTGGCGGACGCTGAGGCGATGGTGCTGCTGGCCAGCCGCCAGGGCTGGATCAAGCGGCTGGCCGTGGGTCAGTTGCGCCTGTGCCAGCGCGGGGACCTGGGCCAGATCGGCCTGCGCTTCAGCCAGCGCCAGGATCAGCTGATCGACCTCTGCGGCGCCGACGCGCCCCTGGTGGGGGCGGTGCTGAACAACGGCCGCAGTGCCCGGCTTCAGCCGGGAAGCCTCGAGGTGCAGGACGCCGCCGGCACCGGCGCGAGCATCGGGCTGGCCGATCCCGAGGAGCTGATGGCCCTGGTGCCGCTGGCCTGCTAGGGGGCTGCCGCCGCGGCCAGCGGACGGGCAGCCGCCAGTCCGGCTGGCTCCAGCCTCAGCTTGCTGGCACGCACCGCCTCGTCCATCTCGATCGGATAGGCGCCATCGAAGCAGGCGGTGCAGAAGTGCCCGGAATGGGCCTGGGCCGCCTCCACCATGCCCTCCTTGCTGAGGTAGGCGAGGGAATCCACGCCCAGATGGGCGGCGATCTCCTCGAGGGTGAGCCGGGCCGCGATCAGCTGGTCCTGGGTGTCGGTGTCGATGCCGTAGAAGCAGGGATGGGTGACCGGCGGCGAGCTGATTCGCATGTGCACCTCGGTGGCGCCGGCATCGCGCAGGGCCGCCACCAGTTTGCGGCTGGTGGTGCCGCGCACGATCGAGTCGTCGATTACCACCACGCGCTTGCCGGCCAGCACGTCGGGGAGGGGATTGAGCTTGACGCGGATGCCCGCCTCGCGCATCGCCTGGGTGGGCTGGATGAAGGTGCGGCCCACATAGCGGTTCTTGATCAGGCCGTCGCCGAAGGGGATGCCGCTCACCTGGGAGTAACCGATCGCCGCGGGAATGCCGGAGTCGGGCACGCCGATGACGATGTCGGCCGCCACCGGCGTCTCCCGGGCCAGCACTTCGCCGATCCGCACCCGGTAGCTGTAGAGCGACTCGCCGAAGAAGCGGCTGTCGGGCCGGGCGAAATAGATCATCTCGAACACGCACAGCTTGGGTGGCTCCTCGATCCACTGGCTGCGCTGGGGGGTGGGATCCCCCTGGCGGAAGTGGATGACCTCGCCGGGCTGCACGTCGTCGTCGAAGCTGGCGCCGATGATGTCGAGACCGCAGGTCTCGCTGCTCACGACCCACTGGGCCTGGGGGGTGTCGCCCAGATGGCCGAACACCAGGGGCCGGATGCCATGGCCGTCGCGCAGGGCGAACAGGCCCTGTGGTGTTCCGATCACCAGGCTGAAGGCGCCGCGGCAGCGGCTTGCGGCATGGCGGATCGCCCCATCCCAGCCCAGGCCTCCATTCACCGCCTGCTGCACGGCAAAGGCGATCAGCTCGGAGTCGGTGGTGGAGGTGAGTTCGCTGGCCAGGTCTGCCAGCTCATGGCGGAGCTCGGCCGCATTCACCAGATTGCCGTTGTGGGCCAGGGCGAACGGGCCCAGGCGGGTGTTGAGCAGCACCGGCTGGGCGTTGCACACCTTGCTGCTGCCGGTGGTGGAGTAGCGGTTGTGGCCGATGGCCAGAAATCCAGGCAGGCGCTCGAGCACGTCCTGGTCGAACACCTGGCTCACCAGGCCCATGTCCTTGTGCATGCGCACCTGGTCGTCCTCGCCGAACACAGCGATGCCGGCCGACTCCTGGCCGCGGTGCTGCAGGGCATAGAGGCCGAAGTAGGCCAGGTTGGCCACGGGCTGGTCGGCCGCCATCACGGCGTAGACACCGCAGGCCTCCTCCGGCTTGTCGGGGCGCTCGGGGGGAACCACCAGCACAGGCCTCACGAAGCACGCCGAGGTTGCATTCTGCATCAGCACCTCGACAACTGGGTGCGGAACACCTCCCCCGGTGGGAGCGGCGGTGGAGCGGCAGTCTCGGGCCTTCCTCAGGCGGTGGGAGGAAGATCCGGGCCGAGGCGGCGGGGGATCGCCTGCTCGAAGCTGAGCCGCAGGTCGGCCACCGCCAGGTCGATCAGCATCTGGTCGCCCTGGCGCAGGCTCAGGCGCGGGCTGGCCTGCACCTGGCCCAGCCGTTCAGCGGGAAGCGCTGCGGCGCCGGCACCAGCCTGAGCCGCTTCCAGGGCGGTCTGCCAGTCCCCCGCCCGCTCGGCCGGCACGCTCACCAGGATGCGCGCACCTCCCTCCGCGAACAGCAACCGATCGAGGCGCCCCTGGGACGCCGGCGGCAGGGTGAGATCGGCGCCCAGATCGGCGCCGATGCAGGCTTCGGCCACGGCCACCGCCAGGCCGCCGTCGCTGAGGTCGTGGGCTGAGGCCACCAGGCCTTCGGCGATGGCTCGCCGCAGGAAAGCCTGCACCGCCTTCTCCAGGGTGAGATCGATCACCGGGGGCCGGCCGGTGAGGGCGTCGTGGATGAGCTCGAGGTAGCTGCTGCCGGCCAGCGTCACACGTGGATCACCGGACTCGCTCAGCGGCACCCCCAGCAGCCAGATGGCGTCGCCTGCCGTGCGCCAGGCCTGGCCGCGCACGTGCTCGAGATTGTGCACCAGGCCCACCATGCCCACCACCGGCGTGGGGTGGATCGGCTGCATGCTGCCGTCGGGCAGCCGGGTCTCGTTGTAGAGCGACACGTTGCCGCCGGTGACGGGGGTCTCCAGGGCCGTGCAGGCCGCCGAGAGCCCCCGGCAGGCCATCGCCAGCTGCCAGTAGCCGGTTGGGGTCTCGGGGGAGGGGAAGTTGAGGTTGTCGGTGATCGCCAGGGGCTCGGCGCCCACGCAGCTGAGGTTCCGGGCGGCCTCGGCCACCGCCGCCATGCCGCCGCGCTCGGGATCGAGAGCCACCCAGCGGTTGGGACAGTCCACCACCGCGGCCACACCGCGGCTGGCGGCCTGCAGGGAGCCCTCGCCCTGCTGGGGCCGCAGCCGCACCACCGCCGCATCGGCACCGCCGGGGGGCACCACCGTGTTGGCCTGCACCTGGTGGTCGTACTGGCGGTACACCCAGCGCTTGGAGGCGATGGTGGGGTCGTCGAGCAGGGCCAGCAGCACCTCTCCCCAGCTCAGGGACTGGCCGGCCCTGGGGCCGCTGGCCGGGGTGATGCCGGCGGCCCCGGCCGTGGGCAGCTCGGCCTCGCTCCAGCGCCAGTGGGCCTGGATCGCGGTCGGCGGTTCGCTGATCAGCTCGTGGTGGTTGATGGGGGTGTCGTCGGCCAGAGCGCTGGCCGGCACCTCGGCCGCCACCTCACCGTTCTGCAGCACCCGCACGATGTTGTCTTCCAGCACCCGACCCACCACGGCGGCCTGCAGGCCCCAGCGGGTGAAGCGCGCCATCAGCGCCTGCTCCGTGCCGGGCTTCACCACGAACAGCATCCGCTCCTGGGATTCGCTCAGCAGAAACTCGTAGGGGGTCATGCCGGCCTCGCGGGCGGGCACCTTGTCGAGATCCAGCTCAATGCCCAGGCCGCCCTTGGCGGCCATCTCCGAGCAGCTGCAGGTGAGGCCGGCGGCGCCCATGTCCTGAGCAGCCACCACATCGCCGCTCTGGAAGGCCTCCAGGCAGGCCTCGATCAGGCCCTTCTCCAGGAAGGGATCACCCACCTGGACGGCGGGGCGATCGTCGAGGGAGGCCTCGGTGAGCTCAGCGGAGGCGAAGCTGGCGCCACCCATGCCATCACGGCCAGTGGTGCTGCCCACGTAGACCACCGGATAGCCCACGCCCTCGGCACCGGAACACACGATCTCCTCGGTTTCCATCAGCCCCAGAGCCATCGCATTCACCAGCGGGTTGCCGGAGTAGCTGGGGTCGAAGGCCACCTCGCCGCCCACGGTGGGCACACCCACGCAGTTGCCGTAGTGGGCGATGCCGGCCACCACGCCCTCCATCAGGCCCACGTTGCGCTCGTCCTCCAGGGGGCCGAAGCGCAGGGCGTTGAGCAGGGCGATCGGGCGGGCGCCCATGGTGAAGATGTCGCGCAGGATGCCGCCCACGCCCGTGGCCGCCCCCTGGAACGGCTCCACCGCCGAGGGGTGGTTGTGGCTCTCGATCTTGAAGGCCAGCCGCTGGCCCTCGCCCAGGTCCACCACGCCGGCGTTCTCACCCGGGCCCACCAGGATGCGCGGGCCGCTGGTGGGGAAGCCCTGCAGCAGCGGCCGCGAGTTGCGGTAGCAGCAGTGCTCCGACCACATCACCCCGAACATGCCCAGCTCGGCGCGGTTGGGGGCGCGGCCGAGGCGGCGGCAGATCTCGTCGTAGTCGGCCTGGCTGAGGTTCTCCTTCTTGAGCGCCTCGGCGACGGAGTAGTCGGGTGCCGGGAAGTCGGGAGTGGCGGTCTGGGGAGCTGCAACCACGGCCGGCTGTTCAGATCCATCCAGTGTGGCCGAGCAGGCCGCGGCGGGGTTCGGCTTCAGACCCAGGGGTCCTCCTCGTCGTCACGACCCCGGCCGCGGCGCCCCTTCCCCTCTCGGGGCGGCTCCCAGTCCCAGTCGTCTTCATCCCAGGGCTCCGAACCACCTGGCTCGTACTCCTGATCCCGCAGCGCGCCCTCCTCGGCCGCAACCTCCCGATCTGCGACGTCACCGCGGGCCCCATGCTCCTGGTGCTCATCCTCCGCTGTCCAGATGCGCCGCAGCGGCTCGCTCCCTTCCCAGGGGGGCTCCTCCAGCCAGCCCTCCACCCGCGACTCCAGCTGCTCGCCAGCCATCTGCATCTGCTCCCGCCAGCGCCGTGAGCGCCGCAGCAGGTCCTGCCGCACGCTGGCGCGGGCCAGGGGCAGATCGTCCAGGCCTGTCAGCCCCGTGGACACCAGGCCCGGCTGCTGATCGATGATCCGCTCGGGACTGAGACGCCAGCGGCTGCTGCCGGGCAGGCGCGGATCGCTGCGGCTCACCAGGTAGTGGCGGATGGCGCCGCTGCGCAGGTCGATGGCGGCATCGGCCACCGTGCCGATCGGCTGCCCGTCGCGATCCAGGAGGGCGGCATCGATCAGGGTGGGCAGGCGCTCGATGGTGGCCTGATCGGTGTCGGCCGGCTGTCCCTTCACCAGGGCTTCCAGCTCCATCAGGCCGGCGAGCTGGTTGAGACGCCACACCAGGCGCCGGCTGCCGAACATCGAAGGGCGGCTAGACCAGCCGAGCACGCGGTGCACCGGCGGATGCATCCACACCGCCACACCGCTGCCCCGCTCAAGGCCCTCCTGATCGCGCACGCGGCGCTTCAGCAGATCGCTGAGCAGCAGCTGCCCGGGGAGTGCCAAGGGTTCAGACGCGGATCTGAACCGGCATCACCAGATAGGTGAAGTCGGCGTCATCCAGTGGTCTCAGCACCGCGGGTGTGGTGGGTGCGTTGCACTGCAGCAGCACCTGATCCGAGCCCATCGCCTTGAGTCCATCGAGCAGGTAGCGCACATTGAAGGCGATTTGCACCGGTTCTCCCTCGATCTCGGCGGCGACGGCTTCCGAGCCCCGACCCACATCCTGGGCATCAGCCTGCACCTGCAGCTGGCCGCCGCCGGCTTCGGTGCTGAGCTTGACAACGTTGTTGTGCTGATCAGCGAGCACCGCCACCCGCTCCAGCGCCGCCACCAGGGCGCGCCGATCGACACTGATGGTGCGGCTGAAGCTCTCGGGGATGAGCTGGCGGTAATTGGGGTAGGTGCCATCCAGACTGCGGCTGGTGAGCACCTGATCCGCCCAGAGGAACACCACCTGCCCCCGCTCGCAGAAGAGGCTCAGGGGCTCACTGGAGTGGCGGCCGGAGAGCAGCCGCTCCAGTTCGCGCAGGGAGCGGGCGGGCACGGTGACGGCGAAAGGCTCCTCATCGGCAGCCGCGGCGGGGGGCTCCCCTCCCTGCACCAGGCGCAGCACGGCCAGCCGGTGGCCATCGGTGGCGGCACATTCGAGGGCCTCACCTTCCAGCCTCAGGTGCACACCGGTGAGCAGCTGCTTGGCCTCGTCGCCGCTGCTGGCGAACAGGGTGGCCCGCAGTCCCTTCACCAGGGCCTCGGCCTCCAGGCGGATGGGCTGACCGGTCTGCACCAGGGGCAGATCCGGAAAGTCCTCGGCGGGCATGCCGCGCATCTGGTAGGAGCCCGAGAGGCTGGTGAGCTCCACCTGCTCTCCACCCTCGGGACAGTGCAGACCGATGGGGCTGTCCGCGGAGAGGCGCGAGACGATCTCGCCGAAAAGACGGGCCGGCAGGGTGATGGCGCCGCTGGCTTCCACCTCGGCGGGGATGCTGGTCTGGATGCCGAGGCTGAGGTCGAAGCCGGTGAGGCTGAGGCGGCCGGTGCCGGCGTCAGCGGTGAGCAGCACGTTGGCGAGCACCGGGTGGGTGGGGCGTGCGGCCACGGCGCGGCTCACCAGCTGGAGGCTGGCGCTGAGTTCCGACTGGGAGCAGACCAGCTTCATGGCGAGAGCGGTGAGGCCGGAAGGGCACCGGTGCGCGGATGGGCCACCACGCTTCCACAGGGCGGCGGAATCCGCAACGCCGGTGATCCGCCCGCCCTCTGCCCGTCTATGGATCAGAAAGAGGATCAACAGATAGAAATCAGAACCGCCGCAGTAGGGGCTGTGGGAATCGGGGAAAACCAACCGGATCCCGGCGGTGATCGGCCGTTGCCAGGCGGCAGGTCTGCGGAATGGAGGTGAGGGAATGGGGAGAACGGGCCGTTTTCCACCCTTTTCCGCCTCGGGGGAAAACTCCGGGCCGCCGATGGGTCCGGCCGGCTCCCCGCTCTCCCCGGGATCGAGAGCTCTTTTCATCGCGTTCTCCCCAGTCACTTTGTGCACCGGTCCATGCCGGAAGGGCCCACGGCCGCCCATGACAAAGCCCCCCGGCGCTGGGCCAGGGGGCGTGTCGGGGAACCTTCCGGCTGATCCGGCGGGATCAGAACCCCATCACCTCGGCCACCCTGCTGGTGTCGGCCTCCAGGCCGGTGTGGAACCGGGCTTCGTTGTGCTCGATGGCGGTGGCGGGGTCCTTGAGGCCGTTGCCGGTGAGCACGCAGACCACCGTGGCTCCTGCCGGCACCTCGTCCCGCCGCTTGAGCAGGCCGGCCACGGAGGCGGCGCTGGCGGGTTCGCAGAACACCCCCTCCTGACTGCCGAGGAGCTTGTAGGCCTCAATGATCTCGGCGTCGGTCACGGCCGTGAACTCGCCCCCGCTCTCGCGGCGCACGGCCAGGGCCTTGTCCCGGTTCACGGGGTTGCCGATGCGGATGGCGGTGGCGATGGTGTCGGGCTGCTCCACCGTGTGGCCCAGCACCAGCGGTGCCGAGCCGGCGGCCTGGAAGCCCATCATGCGTGGCAGCGTGCGGCAGTGACCCGCATCGCGGTATTCGTTGAAGCCCATCCAGTAGGCGCTGATGTTGCCGGCGTTGCCCACGGGAATGCACAGCCAGTCGGGGGCCTCTCGGAGTGCGTCCACCACCTCGAAGGCCGCCGTTTTCTGGCCCTGGAGCCGGTAGGGGTTCACCGAGTTCACCAGGGTGACCGGGTACTGCTCGGCCACCTCCCGCACGATCGCCAGGGCCCGGTCGAAGTTGCCCTGGATGGCGATCACCTCGGCGCCGTAAAGAAGCGCCTGGGCCAGCTTGCCCTGGGCCACGTAGCCATCGGGGATGAGCACGAAGGCACGCATGCCGCCGCGCCGCGCGTAGGCGGCGGCGGCGGCCGAAGTGTTGCCGGTGCTGGCGCAGATCACGGCCTCCGAGCCGGCCTCCCTTGCCTTGGAGATGGCCATGGTCATGCCCCGGTCCTTGAAGGAGCCGGTGGGGTTGAGGCCGTCGTACTTGAGAAACACCTTGACCCGGTTGCCCACGCGTTCGGCGATCGTTGGCGCGGGGATCAGCGGCGTGGCCCCCTCCCGCAGGCTGATCACGGGTGTGCGCTCACTCACCGGCAGCCAGCGCCGGTAGGCCTCGATCAGCCCCGGCCAGTCCTGGAGGGTGGGCTGAGCGCTGCCGGGTCCCAAGCCCAGACGCCGCAGGGATTGGAGCAGGGGCAAGGAGGGGTGGACGGCTGGCTTGAATCTAGTTCTCGGCTCCGTTGCTCCCCCGCAGACCGTCGAGGGGGGATTCGGAGAAGAAGCGCACCAGTTCCGTCACCGAGCTGGCCCGTTGCACCAGGGCCAGGAGGTTGGGGATGTTCACCTCCAGTTCCTGGGTGGGATAGGCCTGCAGGAACGAGATGGCCGAGAGCTCCCCATTCCCTTCCGCCAGACCCAGCACGATCGCCGAGCGCAGGGCCGGAACTCCGGCGCCGGGGGCCTTGAGGGGGTGGAAGATCTGGGCCATGCGCTCCAGCAGGGCCTCACCGATGCGGGTGTTGAGGAGACGGCTCACCAGCGTCACCGGCAGGCTCAGCGACTGGTTCAGCAGCGCCGACACCTCCTCCGGCTTCTGATTGCTGAAGCGCAGCACATCCGCGAGCAGTCCCCGTGCCTGACCACTCTCCGCGAGGAACACCAGGTCGCTCACGGGGATGGAGCGGCGGAAGGCGCCGCTCACGAACACGAGGTTTTCGGCGGCCTGGGCAGCCGGCCCGGCAAGGCTGAGGCCCAGCCCGAGAAGACAGGCCAGCAGACGCTGGCGACGGCGGAGTGAGGTCATGGCGCAACCCTAGGGAGATTTCAGGCGCTGGCCACCACCGGGTTGGGGCGCAGGGAGGGATCGACGAGCACATCGCGCAGCAGCCGCACCACGCCGCGCTCGGCCAGTCCCCGGGCCACATCCAGCCCCATCCGACGCAGCTCCCGTTCCCCCAGCAGCCGGGGCAGCCGCTTCACCAGCAGCCGGGGCTCGAAGCCCGGCAGGGCCCGCAGGATCGCCACCAGTTGCCGGATCGGTTCGAGGCTGAGCAGCACCTCGCCGGCATCCTCGGCCTGCCGGCGGCGCAGGCCGGGGGGCTGCAGCCGTTCCGGCAGGCGCTTGCCGAGCCGCAGGGTGGTGTGCCATGCCAGGGCGTCCACACGGCTGATCACGGCGTCCACCAGCTGGCGGCGCAGCAGGCCTCCGTTGGCCGAGAAGAGGAAATCCAGCACCTGATCGAGCAGGCCGTCGAGGTCCAGCTGTGATCCCTGGGCCGCGCTGGCGATCAGGTTGTCGAGCCGCTGCCAGCGGAACACCTCGCCGTCGAAGAGCATCTCCTTCAGGCTCCGGCGCAGGCTGGGATCGGGGTCTTCCATCAGCCGGCGGGCGAAGTAGGGATAGGCGGCGCCGAGGATCTTGAAGTTCGGATCCACGCTCAGGGCGATGCCCTCCAGCGTGACCAGGGAGCGGATGATCAGGGCGTAGTAGGGCGGCACCTGGAAGGGGAAGCGGTACATGACCCCGCTCAGGTCGTCGGTGACGGCCTTGAAGTCCATGCGGCTCACGCCCATCTCCAGAGCCTGGCCAAACACCTGCTCGAAGGCCGGCACGATCGGCTCGAGATTCACGTCCTCGGCCAGAAAGCCCAGGCTCACGAAATCCTTGGAGAGCTTGCCGAAGTTGCGGTTCACCAGGTGCACCACCGCCTGGATCAGGCCGGTGCGGGCCTCCCGGCTCACCGTGCTCATCATGCCGAAATCCAGGTAGGCCAGCCGCCCGTCGTCGAGGGCCAGCAGGTTGCCGGGATGGGGGTCGGCATGGAAGAAACCGTGCTCCAGCAACTGCTCGAGGCTGCAGTTCACGCCCACCTGCACCAGGTCGTCGGGATCGACGCCCAGGGCCCGCACCGCCTCGAGGTTGGTCAGCTTGACCCCGTCGATCCACTCCATCGTCAGCACGCGGCGGCTGGTGGCCTCGCGGTGGATGCGGGGCACGGCGATGCGGGGGTTGTGGGCATGCAGTTCTGCGAAGCGTTCGGCATTGCCGGCCTCGTTGAGGTAGTCCATCTCCTCGAACACCCGCGTGCCCAGCTCGTCGATCAGGGCCACCAGGTCGCTGCGGATCAGGCGCACGTTGCGGTTCAGCCAGGCGGCGAGGTTGCGCACGATGTAGAGGTCGAGGGTGATCTGCTCCCGCAGGCCCGGCCGCTGCACCTTCACCGCCACCCGCTCGCCGCTGCGCAGCACACCCCGGTGCACCTGGCCAAGGGACGCGGCCGAGATCGGCTCGCGCTCCAGCTCGCTGAAGAACTCGCTAACCGGGGCTCCCAGGTCCTCCTCGATGCAGGCCATGGCCAGCGCCGGGTCGAAGCCCGGCAGCTGGTCCTGCAGCTGAGCCAGTTCCTCCAGCAGCACCGGTGGCACGATGTCCGGCCGGGTGGAGAGGGCCTGGCCGGCCTTGATGAAAGCCGGCCCCAGGGACGCCACCAGATCGGCGGCCTCCCTGGCGCGGGCGCGGGCCCGCCTGGGGCTGCGCAGCCGCCGCGTCACCCAGTCGAAGCCCACCCCCAGCAGGTAGAGGCTGATGGGCACCAGGGTCTGCCACAGGCGCCGGAGCAGCCGTTCCGGGTGGCCGGCGTAGATGCGCGTGATCGCCGCCGGGTCGTAGTGGAGCAGCCCGGAGGCCTCGATGAAGTCGGTGAGCTCGCCCGCAGCGGGCGCTTCCGGTGCCGATGGCTGCACCGCCGCGCGCATGGCGGCCGCGGCGGCTTCCAGGGCCGTGGCCTCACTGGCAAGGGGTTCGGTGGCCATCGCTTCGGTGGCCATCGCTTCCGGCGGCGGCCCGTCTGGGCCTGCAGCGGCAGGAGAGGCGGAGATGGAGGCGGGGGGGCTGCTCACCATGGCGTTCGCGGGTCGCAGGGGCTGAGGTCGGGACCTGGGCGGTGGCGGGGCCGTGGGCACGGGCAGGCGCCACCCGCTGACCCCCCGATGGATCCCCCTTCTAAACGACGGAAACTGCCGCTACGGTCGCTGCGTACACCTGTTCTATTCGGCAGCGCCCGTGCTCACCGGACTGCGCCTGGAGAACATCGCCCTGATCGAGCGGCTCGAGCTCCAGTTTCAGGGGGGCTTTACGGTGCTCACCGGTGAGACCGGTGCCGGCAAGTCGATCCTGCTCGATGCCCTCGACGTGCTCCTCGGCGGCGCTCAGGCCGGCGGCGGCGCGCGCCTGCTGCGCCGGGGCTGCACCCAGGCCCGCATCGAGGCCGGCTTCACACTGACACCACCACTCCAGGCCTGGCTGGCTGAGCAGCAGCTGGATGGCGACGATGAGCTGCTGCTCAGCCGCGAATGGCGGTTGGGCGATGGCCGCCTCAGCAGCCGCCATCGCCTCAACGGAGTGGTCGTGAACCGCGCCCAGGTTCAGGATCTGCGCCCCCTGCTGCTCGATCTCACCGTGCAGGGCCAGACCCAGCAGCTGGCCCGCCCCGGTGAGCAGCGCCGCTGGCTCGACCGCTTCGGCGGCGAGAGGGTGCAGTGCTGCCTGGTGCCGGCGGTGGAGGCCTGGCGCGTCTGGGTCCGGGCCCGCGACGCCCTGGACCGGGCCAGCGCCAGCTGGCAGGAGCTGGAGCGCGAGCGGCAGAGCCAGGAGCAGCTGCTGGCCGATCTGGAGGCGGCCTGTCTGCAGGATCCACTGGAGCGGCTGCATCTGCAGCAGGAGCAGGACCGGCTCTCCCACGGTGTGCGCCTGCAGGAGGGCGTGATGACCCTGCTGGGCCGCCTGCAGGAGGGGGCCGACGCTGCCCCGTCGGTGCTCGACCATCTGGCGGCCTGTGATCAGGAACTGCAGCTGATGGGCGGGCTGGATGGTTCCCTGGAGCCCCTGCGCGAGCGGCTCGGGGGTGTGCTGGCCGAGCTGCAGGATCTGGCCCGCGTGCTTGACCGCTATGGCGGCGGCCTGGAGAGCGATCCCGAGAGCCTCGATCAGCTGCAGCAGCGAATCGCCGATCTGCGCGCCCTGGAGCGTCGCCATGGGCTGGAGCTGGCGGAGCTGATCGCCCTGCGCGATCGGC
>JBATEO010000079.1:0-21106 GCA_049664045.1 Prochlorococcaceae cyanobacterium | reverse complement strand
CGGCGGGCCTGCCGGGCTCCCTGGCGCTGGCAACCGGCGCTGCCCTCCCGGCGCCGGCAGTGCTGATCGCCGTCACCGGCGCGCTCTGCACGGCCCTGGCCTACGTCAGCGTGCGCACGTTGGCCGGCAGCGAGCACCCGCTGGTGATCGTCTTCTATTTCCCGCTGATGGCATTGCCCATGAGCCTGCCCCTGGTGCTGCTGAACCCGGTGCTGCCCACGGCGTCCGAGCTGCTGTGGCTGCTGGGGGTGGGCCTGTTCACCCAGCTGGGGCAGCTGACCCTCACCCGCGGGCTGATGGGCCTGCCGGCCGCCCGGGCCACGGCGATCAGCTACGTGCAGGTGGGCTTCGCGGGCCTGTGGGGCTGGCTGATCTTCGGGGAGGCGGTGGACGGCTGGACCGTGGCCGGTGCCTCACTGGTGCTCGCTGCCACGCTGATCAGCCTCGGCCACGGCCGCGTCAGCCCTGCAACGGCAGGGGGTCGGTGATCCACTCCTGGGTGCTGCCGTCGGCACTGCCGACGGGGCGGGCCAGCCGCCAGCTCTGGCCGCGCTCGCCGCGCTGCAGGTAGATCTCGAAGGGGCTGTCGACCCGGATCGGGTCTCCGGGCAGGCGCCAGTCGAACTGACCCGCGAGCCGCAGTCCCCGGGCCTCACCGATGCGCAGCGTCTGCTGCTCGGACACCCGCACCCGACTGACCTGGGGGGTGGCTTGAGGGTCGCTGTCCAGCTCGAGAGCCTGGGCGATGGCGCTCTGGGTGAGCTGGATCTGCAGCGCGAGGGCACCGAGCAGCACCCCGCGGGGCGGCTGGAGGCCGCTGCCGCAGCCCGCCAGGGGCAGCAGCAGCAGCAGCGCCAGCGCCGCCCCAGCCAGGGAGCGCAGGGCTGAGCGGACCCGGCGCTGGAGAGATGGCATCAGCCGGAGCTGGGCAGGGGGCCGCGGGGCGGGCAGCATGGTGGGATCGACAGTGCACCCATGATCGGCTGGTTGCAGGGCGAACTCGCCGATCCCTGGCAACAGGACAAACGCTGCGGGCTGCTGCTGGTGTGTCAGGGGGTGGGCTACGAAGTGCAGGTGAGCCAGCGCCAGTGGCAGCGCCTGCCGGCGGTGGGCACGCGTCTCAGCCTGCACATTCACCAGACGGTGCGGGACGACGGCTGGACCCTGTATGGATTCAGCGGCCGCCCGGAACGGGAGCTGTTCCGTGAACTGGTGGCGGTGAGCGGCGTGGGACCGCAGATGGCCCTCGGCCTGCTGGGCTGCCTGGAGCCCGATGCCCTGGTGCAGGCGATCGTGCAGGCCGATCTGCGACGGCTCTGCCAGGCGCCGGGGGTGGGACGGCGCACGGCGGAACGGCTGGCCGTGGAACTGCGCAGCCGGTTGCAGCAGCGCTTCCTCGGCGCCCTGGATCCCGACCCCGACGAGCTCGCCGGGGTGACGGATGCCCAGCTCGGCGACGACCACCGCGACGAGGTTCAGCACACCCTGGCGGCCCTGGGATACGAGGTGCTCGAGATTCACCGGGCCCAGCGGGCCGCGGCCCGCCAGCAGGCGCTCGAGGAGGGGGGAGCGGGCTGGACCGCCGAGGACTGGATCCGGGAATGCCTGCGCTGGCTGTCGCGCCAGGCGGCCTGACGCCCACCGACCGGTAAGGTGGTTCATTGCTGGGCAGCGGCCACGGGCCGCGTTCGTCGTTTCCATCTCCATGCCGCTCACCACCACCAAGAAGCAGGAACTGATCAACAGCCACCAGACCCACGGCACCGATACCGGGTCGGTTGAGGTTCAGGTGGCGATGCTGAGCGAGCGCATCAGCCAGCTCACCACCCACCTGCAGCAGAACAAGCACGACTTCTCCTCCCGGCAGGGCCTCCTGAAGATGATCGGGCGCCGCAAGCGGCTGCTCGGCTACCTCCGGGGCATCAGCGCCGAGCGCTACAGCCAGCTGATCGCCAAGCTCGGCATCCGCGGCTGAGCCCGGGGCAGGCGTCGGGGCAAGGCACATGGCCGGCAAAGGCATCCAGCCCTCCGGAAGCAGCAGTCGGAAGAGCCCGAAGCGCAGAGAAAAAGCCCAGGCCGGGACCGGTGGCAAACCATCCGCCACCAGCCCCCGCCAGCAGGTGATCCCCGAAGCGGTGGCCAACCGCATGGCCCGGCGTGTCGCCGTGGCCACCGGCATCCCCACCCTGATGGGCATGGGTGTGTTCGTGGCCAGCTATCTGCTGGTGAGCCGCGGGGTGATGGAGATTCCACCGGGGGCAACCCTGGTGGCCTCCGGCGGCTGTTTCCTCCTGGGTCTGCTGGGGCTCAGCTACGGCGTGCTCTCGGCCAGTTGGGAACCCCATCCCGGCAGCTGGCTGGGAGGGGAGCAGATCGGCGCGAATGTGGGCCGTCTGAAGGACTCCATCCGCGCCCTGCGTCAGCCCCGCGCCGACTGATGCCCTGGCTCACGCAGCACGGGGTGATGCAGCTGCCACCTCCAGCAGAGGAGCACTGATGCGCACCCGGAACGCCGCCGCGCTGAGGGTGGAGAGCGCTGCCCGCGGGTCAGCCACGCAGAACTGGGGACCGAGCCGCACGCAGCGCGTCTGATCGCCCTGGCGCACCAGCGCCACCACGGGCACGCGCAGTCCCGCTTCGTCCTGGGGTGGTCTGTGCTGCTGCAGGCACTCCCGCAGCCGGTGCTGGATGGCGATGTCGGCGGCCTGCTCGGCGGGAAGGTCCACCATCAGCAGTTGCAGATCGTCGATCGAGCGGCAATCGTCAACGAT
The DNA here is from genome assembly GCA_049664045.1 of Prochlorococcaceae cyanobacterium. GTDB lineage: Bacteria > Cyanobacteriota > Cyanobacteriia > PCC-6307 > Cyanobiaceae > NIES-981. The sequence goes on along the minus strand of JBATEO010000079.1, from coordinate 18,335 downwards.
CAGCTGCACCCGATCGTCGCGGCGGTCCACCGACGCCCACACCAGCAGGCGCGCATCCACCATCAGGTGATCGGCCAGGCGAGCATAGCTCTTGGGAAACACCACCGCCTCGCAGCTGCCGGTGAGGTCCTCCAGCTGCAGCACCGCCATGCGGTCGCCCTTGCGGGTGGTCACCTGGCGCAGCTCCGGCACCATCACCACCGCACTCACCCTGGCCTTGTCGGCCAGCTCCTCCAGATTGCCGAGGGCCACGGGCGAGAGCAACTTCACCTTTGGCGCCAGCTGCTTGAGCGGGTGGTCGGAGAGGTAGAAGCCCACCAGTTCCTTCTCGAGGCGCAGCTTCTCGGTGGGAGGGTAATCGGCAACCAGTGCGGCCTTCGGTGCGGTGCTCAGGGATCCGCCGCTTCCGGCGGCAGTGGCCCCGGCATCGCCCGAATCGGCACTCCCACCGCCGCCGCCAGTCCCTCCCAAGAGATCGAAGAGGTTGCCCTGGCCGCTGGCACGGTCCCTGGCCCGGGAGCTGGCCCAGTCGAGCACCAGATCCAGATCGGCCATCAGCTGGGCGCGGTTGGCGCCGGGCTCGAGCGAGTCGAGGGCACCGGAGTGGATCAGGGCCTCCAGGGCGCGGCGGTTGAGCTGCTGGCCGGGGATGCGGTCGCACAGATCGGCCAGGCAGGCGAAGGGCCCGTCGACCCGGCGCGACTCGATCAGCTGACGGATCGCCCCCTCGCCGAGATTGCGCACCGCCGAGAGGCCAAACAGGATGCGGTCGCCCACGGGGGTGAAGTCGATTCCTGAGGCGTTCACATCCGGGGGCATCACCTCGATGCCCATGGCATTGCAGTTGGCGATGTAGCGCTGCACCTTGGCCGAATCACCAGCATTCACGGTGAGCAGCGCCGCCATGTAGGCCACCGGATAGTGGGCCTTGAGGTAGGCGGTCTGGTACGTCACCGCGCCGTAGGCGGTGGAATGGCTCTTGTTGAAGCAGTATTCGGCGAACAGCACCATCTGCTCGAACAGCCCCTCGGCGAGAGCGGGATCCACGCCCCTCTCGCTGGCGCCCGTCACGAACATGCTCTGGTGTTTCTCCATCTCGCTCTTCTTCTTCTTGCCCATCGCCCGCCGCAGCAGGTCGGCCTCACCGAGGGAATAGCCAGCCAGATCCTGGGCGATGCGCATGATCTGCTCCTGATACACCATGATCCCGTAGGTCTCCTTCAGGATCGGCTGCAGCTTCTCGTGGGCGAAGTCGATCGCCTCGCGGCCGTGCTTGCGGTTGATGAACTTGGGAATCAGGCCGGCATCCAGCGGACCCGGGCGGTACAGGGCCAAGATCGAGGAGATGTCCTCAAGAGATGAGGGCTTGAGGTCGCGCACGATCTGGCGCATGCCGCTCGATTCCAGCTGGAAGATGCCCTCCAGATCGCCGCGGGCCAGCAGGCCGTAGGTATCCGGATCATCCAGCGGCAGGGCATCGGGATCCACCGTTTCGCCGGTGCTCTGTTTCACCAGATCGATCGTCTTGTCGATCATCGTGAGATTCTTCAGGCCCAGGAAGTCCATCTTCAGGAGCCCCATCGACTCCACGTCTTCCATGAAGTACTGGGTGATCACCTGGCCGTCGTTGTTACGCTGCAGCGGCACCACCTCATCGAGCGGATCGGCGGCGATCACCACGCCGGCGGCATGAACGCCGAAGGTCTTGTTGGTGCCCTCGATCCGCATCGCCATATCCACCCAGCGCTTCACCTGAGGGTCGTTCCGGTATTTCTCGCGAAATTCCGGGGCCGGCGACTCCTCGCCGATCATCTCCTTGAGCTTGGCGGGCTTGCCGCGCACCACAGGGATCAGCTTGGCCAGCCGGTCGGCATCGCCGTAGGGAATATCAAGCACCCGGGCCACATCCTTGAGCACCGCCTTCGAGGTCATGCGGTTGAAGGTGATGATCTGGGCCACCTTGTCTTCGCCGTAGCGGCGGGTGACGTAGTCGATCACTTCGCCGCGGCGCTCGATGCAGAAGTCGGTGTCGATGTCCGGCATCGACTTGCGCTCGGGGTTGAGAAAGCGCTCGAACAGCAGGCCATTGGTGACCGGATCGATGTTGGTGATGCCCAGGGCGTAGGCCACCAGCGAGCCGGCGGCCGAGCCCCGGCCCGGACCCACCGGGATGCCGCTCTCGCGGGCGAAGCGGATGTAGTCCCACACCACCAGGAAGTAGGTGGGGAAGCCCATCTGCTCCATCACCTGCAGCTCGAACTGGAGACGTTCGCCGTAGGTGGCGTCAAAGCCCGCCCCCTCGGGCAGGCCCAGGCGCGCCCGCAGTCCCTGCTCGCTCACCTCACGCAGGTAGCTCACCGGCGTGTGACCGTCGGGAATGGGGAAGCGGGGCATCTGGTAGCGGCCGAGGATGTCGTAGTCCTCCACCTTCTCGGCCGCTCGGACGGTGTTGCCCACGGCCCGCTCGATCACCTCCGCCGGCAGATGATCGCGGAAGAGCTGCAGCATCTCCGCCTCGCTCTTGATGTATTCGGTGCCCGTGTAGCGCAGGCGCTTCTCATCGCTGATCAGCTTGCCGGTGAGGACGCACAGCAGGGCATCGTGGGCCTCCACATCGCCCACGCTCAGGTAGTGGGCATCGTTGGTGGCGATCAGCTCGATGCCCAGCTCCGCCGCGATCTGGGCGATGCCGGTATTCACGATGCGGTCTTCGATGCCGCCGTGGTCCTGGATCTCCAGATAGAAGTCGTCGCCGAACACCTCCTGGTACCAGCGCGCCACATCCCGGGCCGCGTCGGGCCTGCCGCGCAGGATCGCCTGGGGGATCTCGCCTCCCAGGCAGGCGGTAGCCACCATCAGTCCCTCGCTGTGGGCCTGGAGGGTGGCCTTGTCGATGCAGGCCCGCGCGAAGATGCCCCGCCCGCGCATGCCGCGCAGGTGGCTAATGCTGGTGAGCTTCACCAGGTTGCGGTAGCCCACCGCGTTCTTGGCCAGCACCACCAGGTGGTAGCGGCGTTCCTTCTTGGGGGGGTTGGGATCATCGAGCGAGCCGTTGATCACGTACATCTCGTTGCCGATGATCGGCTTGATGCCCGCCTGCTTGCAGAGCTTGAGCAGCTCGATGGCGCCGTACATGACGCCGTGATCGGTGAGCGCCAGGGCCGGCATGCCCAGCTCCACCGCCCGCCTGACCATCGCCGGCAGCTGGCTGGCCCCGTCCAGGAGGCTGTAGTCGCTGTGGTTGTGGAGGGGGACGAAGGCCAAGGATTGCCGCGATTGTGGGGCCCTGTTCTGGACCGGCACACCAGATGTGGTGTACCGGCCGCAGCGTAACCGCACTCAGGGCAGCGGGGAAGCCTCAGGACAGCAGGGAGTCCTCGGGCACCAGCTCGGCCTGGGGGCGGTCCGCCATCACCCGGGCCGCCTGTTCGTAGTGGTGCGCCACCTGTAGCAGCCGCGGTTCCTGAAGCACGCCGCCGATCAGCTGGAGGCCGATCGGCAGGCCCTGGGCGTCGAAGCCGCAGGGCACATTGATGGCCGGAAGACCGGCCATGTTGGCCGGAATGGTGAGCAGATCGGCCAGGTACATGGCCAGGGGGTCATCGCTGTGAGCCCCGAAGCGGAAGGCGGTGGTGGGCGCGGTGGGGGTGAGCAGCACATCCACCGCCTCGAACGCCCGGTCGAAATCGCGCCGGATCAGGGTGCGCACCTGCTGGGCCTTCTTGTAGTAGGCATCGACGTAGCCGGCGGAGAGGGCGTAGGTGCCGATCAGAATGCGGCGCTGCACCTCGTCGCCGAAGCCCTCGGCGCGGCTGCGGGCGGTCATCTCCGCCAGGGTGCCGGCCCCCTCGGCCCGGTGGCCGTACTTCACGCCGTCGTAGCGGGCCAGGTTGGCACTCGCCTCCGACGGCGCGATCACGTAGTAGGTGGCGATGCCGTCGTTGAAGCGGGGGCAGCTCACGTCCACCAGCTCGCAGCCGAGGGCCTGGAGCTGCTGGGCGGCGGCCATCACCGAGGCCTTGACGGCGGGATCGAGGCCCTCAGCCTCGAAGCACTCGCGCACGATGCCCACGCGCAGGCCGGCCACCGGCTGCTGCAGGGCGGCGCGGTAGTCGGGCACCGGCGCCTTCAGGCAGGTGGAGTCCCGCGGATCTTCTCCGGCGATCACCTGCAGCAGCTCGGCGGCATCGGCCACGGAGGTGGTGAAGGGTCCCACCTGGTCGAGGGAGCTGGCGAAGGCCACCAGGCCCCAGCGGCTCACGCGCCCGTAGGTGGGTTTGAGACCCACCACGCCGCAGAAACTGGCGGGCTGGCGGATCGAACCGCCGGTGTCGGAGCCGAGGGCGGCGACGCACTCGCCGGCGGCCACGGCGGCCGAGCTGCCGCCGGAGCTGCCGCCGGGCACCCGCTCGGGGTCCCAGGGGTTGCGGCTGGGGCCGAAGTAGGAGGTCTCGGTGGAGCTGCCCATGGCGAACTCATCGAGATTGGTCTTGCCGAGCAGCACCGCTCCGGCCTGCCAGAGCCGCTCGGTGACGGTGCTCTCGTAGGGGGGCACGAAGGTCTCCAGCATGCGGCTGGAGCAGGTGGTGCGGATGCCCTGGGTGCAGAGGTTGTCCTTGATCGCCAGGGGCACGCCGGCCAGGGGCGGCAGGGAGTCGCCGGCGGCCCGGGCGGTGTCGATGCGCTCGGCATCGGCCCGGGCCCGGTCCGCCGTCACCTCGAGGAAGGCATGCACGGTGCCATCCACAGCCTCGATGCGGGCCAGGCAGTGATCGGTGAGTTCCCGGGCGGACACCTCTCCGCGCTGCAGCCGCCCGCGCCATTCGGCGATGCCCATTCGAACCGCTTCACCAGCTGGGTGGGACGCTATCAGTCAGGGCCCACCGGGACGGCAGGGACGCAGATCGGCGGGTCAGTCGGTCTCGGTGAGGGGCTCGCCCCGGCGGGTACGCAGGAGCGTGTGTTCGATGGCTGCCGGCTCTTCGCTGCGCAGATCGTCGAGAAAGGGCACCAGCTCCCGCTCCAGCGAGTCGCGCCGAACGTAGGGGCCGAACCAGTAGGTGACGTCGGGATCCCTGGTGCGCACCCGTGCCCACCAGGCCAGGCCCAGTGCGTTGGCGCTGCTGCGCACGGGCCAGAGCAGGGGATTCATGCAGGGGTTTCGAGCACCGCCCCATTGTGCCCGCCAGCCCGATGCGGGACAGCACCGGGTTCAGAGGCCAAGGGAACCCAGATCCACATCGGCCATGAAGGTGGGGGTGGGGGTGGGGCCCGGCGCCGACGCCACGGCACCATCCTGCGGTGGGTCGGCCACGGCTGGCGGATCCTCCGGCTCGGACTCCCGGGGACGTTCAGGCTCGGGCTTCCACTCGGCCTCGGCCGCGGGCACCGGCTCAAACGCGGGCACCGGCTCGGGGGCCGGCTCGGAGGCGGGGACCTGCTCAGGTTGCGAGACCTCGTGGAGCGCGGTGATCGAGTCGGCGATCAGCTCGGGCTCCGCCTGAAGCTGAGGCTGTGTCTGGGGCTCCGGCTGGGTCTCGGGTTCGAGCAGCGCTGAGGAGGGCAGCTGGGGCCGCACCAGGCGGGGAGCGGGATCCCCCCCACGCAGGCCACGCATCCAGCTGCGCCGGGCCACTTCGTAAAGGAGCAGGGCCGTGGCGACGGAGGCGTTGAGGCTGGGGGTGGCGCCGCGCAGGGGGACACTCACCAGCTGGTCGCAATGTCTGCGCGTGAGCATCGAGAGGCCATCCCCCTCCGATCCGGTCACGATCACCAGCGGGCCGTCCAGGTCGGCCTGCTCGAGGCTGACGCTGCCCTCGGCAGCCAGACCCACCACCCGGTAGCCCTCCTGCTTGAGGCGCTCGAGGGCGCGGTTGAGGTTCACCACCCGGGCCACGGGCAGGTGCTCCAGGGCCCCGGCGGCCACCTTGGCCACCGAACCGGTGAGACCGGCGCTGCGGCGCTGCGGCAGCACCAGGCCATGGGCGCCGAGGGCCTCGGCGCTGCGGGCGATGGCGCCCAGGTTCTGGGGATCGGTGATGCCGTCGAGGGCCATCAGCAGGGGTGGCTCACCGATGCCGCCACACCCCTCGATGAGGCTGTCGAGGTCGAGGGTTTCCGCGGCCGCGGTCTGCAGCACGATGCCCTGGTGCACGGCGCCGGCGGTGAGCTGGCCCAGCCGCGCCCAGGTGACCTCCTCCACCAGCACGCCGGCGGCCTTGGCCTCCCGCAGCAGCTGCAGAAATCGGGGCGTGAAGCGCATCTCCGACGTGCACCAGATGCGGTGAACGGGCCGTCCGCTCTCCAGAGCCGCCAGGGCGGCATGGCGGCCCCACACCAGGTCGTCGCGGGGAGCCTCGGAATGCTGCTCGACACCCGACTGGGAGACAGCCGGTGCTGGAGCGGCCTCCACACGGGGGGCGCTGCGGGGGCGGCTCGTCAGCCGACGGGGGGAGTCGACGCGGCGGCCTTCCGGACGGGCTGCGCTGAAGCGCCGCGTCGGCTGCCGTGCTCCGTCCTCGCGGCGGGGAGCAGACCAGCGACGCTCCCGTCCCCGCTCGCCCTCGCCCTCAGCGGCACGCGGCGGTCGGCGGTCGGCCCAGTCCTTGCGGGCCCGGGGTTTGCGGGCCCCCTCGGGCTTGCCGCCCTGATCGCGACGCCGGTCACGGTCATAGGGACGGCGTTCGAATCGTGGGCTCATGGCAGGCGGCGGTTATGGATCGATCTCCTGCAAGTGATCTAGCAGTTCATGCAGCCGCTGCTGATCGTGGAGGAACAGCCAGCCCAGCAGGGCCTCAAAACCCGTGGCCTGGCCGTAGGTGGCCGCATCGGCACTGCGGGGACCGCGGCCGGCGCGGTTGCGGCCGCGGCGCACGAGGGCGAGCTCCTCGTCGCGCAGGATCGCTTCCAGCTGGGTCAGAGCCCTGGCCTGGGCCTCCGCCCGCACCGAGGCCACCACCTGGCGGTGCAGATCGCGTGGCCGCCCTGGTGTCGCGCAGCGGCGCAGGCGCTGGTGCAGCTCCCACACCGCGTCCCCGAGCCAGGCAAGCTGCAGCGGGCCCAGATCAGGAGACGATGTGGGCGAGGGCACTCTTGAGATCGGGCTGCAGATGCAAGAACTCCTCCAGACGCACCAGCTTTACCGTCTGCACCACCCGTGCGTTGCCCGCCACCACGAACGGCTGAGCGTCGGCCGTGCACTGCTTGGCCAGCTGCACCAGGGCACCGAGACCTGAGGAATCGATGAAGTCGATGTGGGTGAGGTCCACCACCAGGGGCTGGCTGGGGCTGCGGTGGGCGGCGATGAACTCCCCGAACTGCTTGTCGGAATAGGCGTCGAGCTGGCCGGTGAACCGGAACAGCTGGCAGTGAGCCTGCTGCTCGAATCCTCCACGCAGGGACACCGTGAGTCGCTGCAGGTCGTTGATGGCTGTTGCCCTCGAATCTGGTCTGTGGGGGGAGTGTAGGGATGGCGGCCCCGGCTGCCGCACAGCCGGGGAAATTGCCACAGGACATCACCCTTGCGGTGCTGGCGGCGGCATCAGCGCCGCTCGGCCATCAAGGCGACGAAGCGAGCGAAGTGATGGTCGGCGTCATGGGGCCCCGGACTGGCCTCGGGGTGGTACTGCACGCCGAACACCGGCTGATCCTTCAGCTCCAGGGCCGCCACGGTGTGGTCGTTGAGGTTGTGGTGGGTGATCCGCACCCGGTCTGCGGGAAGGGAGTCGGCTTCGATCGCAAACCCGTGGTTCTGGCTGGTGATCTCCACCTGGCCGGGGCTGCCGCAGGGGTGGTTGAGCCCGCGATGGCCGTAGGGCAGCTTGAAGCTGCGCCCCCCAAGGGCCAGGCCGAGGATCTGGTGGCCCATGCAGATGCCGAAGAGGGGGAGATCAGGCTGGTCCAGCAGTCCCTTCACCAGAGCGATGCCACCGCTCACGGCGGCGGGATCGCCGGGGCCGTTGGAGAGGAACACGCCTTCGGGACGCTCGCGCAACACCGTCTCGAGGCTGGAATCGGCCGGCAGCACGGTGACGGAGCAGCCGTGAGCCACCAGCCGGTCAAGGATGGCACGCTTGATTCCGAAGTCGATCGCCACCACCTGGTAGGGACGGGAGGGACGGGCCTGCAGACGGGCGTCGAAGCGGGGACTGCTGGTGTCGGTCCAGGTGTAGGGCTCGGGGGTGCTCACCAGGGAGGTGAGGTTGAGACCCTCCATTGAGGGCGCTGAACGCACGGCGGCCAGCAGCGCCTGGGGGGTGGTGCCATCAGTGCTGATGGCGCCGTTGATGGCTCCGCCCTCGCGCAGGTGGCGCACCAGGGCGCGGGTGTCGACGCCGCGGATGCCCACGACGCCATGGTGCGCCAGCCACTGGTCGAGATCACCTTCGGAGCGCCAGCTGCTGGACACCGGTGCCAGTTCGCGGGAGATCACCCCACGCACATGGGGCAGGGGGGCTTCCTGGTCGGCGGCGTTGACCCCGGTGTTGCCGAGCTCGGGGTAGGTGAAGGTCACCAGCTGGCCGGAATAGCTGGGATCGGTCATCACCTCCTGATAGCCGGTCATGCCGGTGTTGAACACCACTTCACCGACCGCAGTGCCGATGGCCCCGAAGGCCTCCCCGCGCAGCAGCGTGCCGTCGGCGAGCACCAGCAGGGCTGTGGTGGCTGACGGACCGGGGGCGGTGGGTGCGCTGGCAGCGGAACTCACGGCAACGGAAGCGGGGAGGACGGAGCTCCGATCATCCTCCAGCCCCCTGAGCCAGCGCCGTGCGCAGCTGCAGCACCTTCTGCCACGGACTCCCGGCCGCCAGGGCCGCGACGGCCTGCTCATGACCACCGGCGATGCTGTCGGCGGCCCCGGCAGCCCAAAGCACGAGTGCGGTGTTGAGCGCCACCACGTCGCGCTGTGCCGGGGTGCCCCCACCCTGCAGCACCTCCTCGAGGATGAGGCGGTTGGTGTCCAGATCGCCTCCCGCGAGGGCAGCGATCGGAGCCTCCGCCAAACCCAGGGCCGCCGCCTCCAGCTCCTGGCTGATCACCTCGCCGTCCTGCACCAGCCGCAGCTGGTTGGGGCCATGCAGGGAGGCCTCATCCAGGCCGCCGGCACCGTGCACCACAACGGCCCGCCGCAGCCCCAACCGCGCCAGCGCACCGGCCATGGGATCGAGCAGTTCGGCGCGGGCCACGCCGAGCACCTGGGCATCGGGCTGCAGGGGGTTCACCAGGGGGCCGAGCAGGTTGAACACCGTGCGCACACCCAGGGCCTTGCGCAGCGGGGCCAGCCCCACCAGGGCCGGATGCCAGCCCGGGGCGAAGAGAAAGGTGACACCCACCTCGGGCAGGGCAGCCACCACCTGCTCGCGCGGAGCCTGCAGGTTGATGCCCAGGGCCTCCAGCACATCGGCCGAACCGACCCGACCGCTGGCGCTGCGGTTGCCGTGCTTGGCCACATGCACCCCGCAGGCGGCGGCCACGAAGGCGACCGCGGTGGAGATGTTGAAGCTGTCGGCACCGTCGCCGCCGGTGCCGCAGGTGTCCACCAGAGCCAGGGCCGGTCGTTCACCCGGCAGCGGGCAGGCCTGGCGCAGCACCGCGGCCATGGCCGCCAGCTCATCGGCACTCACGCCCTTGGCCCCCAGCGCCGCCAGCAAAGCACCGGTGAGCACCGGTGGAATCTCCTCCGCCAGCCAGGAGCGCATCAGGCCACCGGCCTGGTCGGCCGTGAGCGATTCTCCGCGCAGCAGCTGCGCGAGCAGGGTTGGAACCGCGGGACGGGAGTCCATGGCGCAGATGCGGAGTCGGAGGGTACCGCCATTCAAGGGGCCGGCCATGAACGGCCATGAAAAAGCCCGGGTGCGGAGCACTCCGGGCCGGGTGATGGGGACGCTTTCACTATCCACCGAGACGGAGCCGTTGGCGATGCTGCGGCCGACTTTGCCGGGTGTTCGACACAACAGGCAGGGCTCAGCCGTCCTGGTCGGTGGTATCGAAGCCGGAGCCCACGGCTTCGCTGCCGGACGGGGCCGGACGGAAGCCCGCCGCCCAGATCGCGCGGGTGCGCTCATGCAGGTCATCGCGGCTCAACCCCCAGAGCCGAAGCACCTTGGCCAGGTCGTGCTGGAGATCATGGGCGCCGGGAAAACCCTCATAGCGCATCAGCAGCCGAGCGGCATCCACCAGATGGGCATCGGCGGGCTGCTCCGTCGCCAGCAGGCGGTCGACCACCTCCCGGTCGAGGGCATGGAGGGGGTGGCTCTGGTCCAGGCCGTCCGGGGGGGCGGATGAGAGAGGAGTGGCGCCCGGGATGGGGTCAGGGGAGCGGGCCATGGCGCGGTGGCGGTGATCCCTAGGTTGGGCCCATCTTCGAACTGGCGGCTTGGGTGCCCTGCGGGCCGATCTGATCCGGCGCTACCTGCGCCCCCACAGGCGCACGGTGCTGCTGGGCGCCGCCGCCCTGGTGGTGGTGAACCTGCTGGGGGTGTCCATCCCCCTGCTGGTGCGGCGGGTGATCGACGATCTGCAGGATGGCTTCGAGCTGCGCGACCTGCTGCTCCAGGCCCTGCTGCTGGGAGTGCTCGCGACGGTGATGGGTGGCTTCCGGCTGCTGTCGCGGCTGCTGGTGTTCGGCGTGGGCCGGCAGGTTGAAGCGGATCTCAAGCAACAGATCTTCGACCATCTGCTGCGCCAGGAGCCGGGCTGGGTGCAGAGCACCGGCAGCGGCGAGGTGATCAGCCGCGCCACCAGCGACGTGGAGAACGTGCGCCGGCTGCTCGGCTTCGCCGTGCTCAGCCTCACCAACACCGCCCTGGCCTATGCCCTCACCCTGCCGGCGATGCTCAGCATCGACCCCTGGCTGAGCCTGGCGGCGGTGGGGCTCTACCCGCTGATGCTGCTCACCGTGCGCCTGTTCGGTGGCCGCATGATGCGCCAGCAGCGCCGCCAGCAGGAAGCGCTGGCGGGGCTGAGCGATCTGATCCAGGAGGACCTTTCCGGCATCAGCGCCATCAAGATCTACGGCCAGCAGAGCACCGAGCGGGCCGCGTTCGCCGGTCGCAACCGCGTCTACCGCGACGCGGCCCTGGGGCTGGCCCGAACCCGCAGCACCCTGTTTCCGCTGCTGGAGGGAATCTCCTCGATCAGCCTGCTGCTGCTCTTGGCCCTGGGCAGCGGCCAGCTGGAGACGGGCCGACTGAGCATCGGCGATCTGGTGGCGCTGATCCTCTACGTGGAGCGCCTGGTGTTCCCCACCGCCCTGCTCGGCTTCACCCTCAACACCTTCCAGACCGGCCAGGTGAGCCTCGACCGGGTGGAGCAGCTGCTGCAGCGGCAGCCTCTGATCGAGTCCCCCGTCGACCCCCAGCCGCCAGCGCTGGAGGCCCGGGGGGCGGTCGAGGCCCGCGGACTCAACGTGCGCTACCCCGGTGCGGCGCGTGCCGCCCTGGTGGACCTGCATTTCCGGATCGAGCCGGGTGAGCTGGTGGCGGTGGTGGGGCCTGTGGGCTGCGGCAAGACCACGCTGGCTGGGGCCCTGGGGCGGATGGTGGAGGTGTCCCCCGGCGAACTGTGGCTGGACGGGGTGGACATCACCCGGCTGCGCCTGGAGGACCTGCGCCGCCAGGTGGCGCTGGTGCCCCAGGAGGGGTACCTGTTCACGGCAACTCTGGCCGACAACCTGCGCTACGGCGAACCCGACGCCAGCCTGGAGCGGGTGCAGGAGGTCGCCACCCAGGCACGGCTGGAGGGCGACATCCGCGGGTTCCCGGACGGCTACCAGACCCTGGTGGGCGAGCGAGGCATCACCCTCAGCGGCGGTCAGCGTCAGCGCACGGCCCTGGGACGGGCCATGCTCGTGGATGCGCCGCTGCTGGTGCTGGACGACGCCCTGGCCAGCGTGGACAACACCACCGCCGCGGAGATCCTGCGCGCGATTCGCCGGCAGGGCGATCAGGGCCGCACCGTGCTGATGATCAGCCACCAGCTGTCGGCGGCGGCCGCCTGCGACCGGATCCTGGTGCTCGAGGAGGGGCGGCTGGTGCAGGAGGGAACCCATGCCGAGCTGGTGGCCAGTCCCGGCACCTACCGGCGCCTGTGGGCCCGTGAACAGGCCAGCGAGCAACTGCAGGCCGCGGGCTGAGGGGCAGCCCGCGGCGCCGGCCCGTGACATCCAATTCTTGTTGCGGAGGCGGGCCACAACGTCTGGATCCGGCTTAGGTGGTGGTATCGCCTCCAACTCATGACAACCTCAGGTGCCACTGGGAACCCGGTCCCCCTGGCAGCCCAGGGCTACGCCCTCCGCTGCACACTCACCTTCGGTGACATCTACGCCCAGATCCTGATCTGGATGGTGGTGATCTTCGTGAGCCTTGCCGCCGGGCTGGCACTGATGGGAGCCAGCAGGCCCCTGTTCGCGTTGGTGGGGGTGGGACTGATCCTGGTGGTGTCGCTGCCGTTCCTGCTGTTCGCCTTCACCACCACCCTGCTGAACCACATCGCCCTCGAGCCACGGCCGCAGACCCCCTCCTCCTGACTAGGCTCCGCTCAGTTGCGTCTGAAATGTGTTCGGCAGGCAGGCGAGCGGTGAACCCACGGGGAGAAGCACCGCTGAAGACGCCAGGCACGTGTTGCTGGGCACGCCGATTGCGCTGACACCGACGCAGGGACAGGCTGAGGCGCTGTTCGGCTGCGGCTGTTTCTGGGGCGCGGAGAAGGGCTTCTGGCGGCTGCCGGGCGTACTCACCACCGCGGTGGGCTATGCCGGAGGACAGCTCGACCATCCCAGCTACCAGCAGGTGTGTTCTGGGCGCACCGGCCACGCCGAGGTGGTGCGGGTGGTGTGGGATCAGGAGCTGATCGACTTCAGCGATCTGCTCAAGCTGTTCTGGGAGTGCCACGACCCCACCCAGGGGAACCGCCAGGGCAACGACCGGGGCTCCCAGTACCGCTCCGCCATCTACGTGGACGATGCGGCCCTGCTGGTGCAGGCCGAAGCCAGCCGCGCTGCGTACCAGGCGCTGCTGGATGCCGACGGGCGCGGGCCGATCACCACCGAGATCCGCAGCGGCCAGCGCTTCTGGTTCGCCGAGCCCTACCACCAGCAGTATCTGGCCAAGCCCGGCAGCCGTCCCTACTGCTCCGCCCAGCCCAGCGGCCTGCGGCTGGGCGCTTTCCCCGGCGCCCACTACCGGCTGGATGCGCGGGTGTGGGACTGCTACGACTGGACCATTCCCCACTGCGTCCTGCGCGGCGACAACGCGCCGATCCGGCTGACCGCAGCCTCACCGGCCTAGCCGCTCCGCCATCCCTCCAGTCATGGCCGTTCCGGTTCCGCATCTGCTGTTGACGGCTGCCGCTCTGCTGGCCCAGGTCTCTCCCTGGTGGGAGCAGTACGAAACCAGCGAGCGTTTCCTGTGTCCACGGCTGGGGGCGGTGCAGCTGGAGCGCAACAACGCCCAGGCCTCGCTGATCAGCGGAGGCGTCCGAAGCACCGCCTTCCGGGACGACTCCCCCCTGCCGGGAATCCGCTACGTGAATCCGCGCATGACCCTGATCGTCCAGGGAGATCTGCTCACCATCGAACAATTGCCCAGCCGCATTCAGTGCACGCGCACTGAACGGGTCTGAGCTCTCCGACATTCCCCTCCACCGCCTCCAGCGTCGATGAATCCTCTGCCGGACCGGGTGGTGCTGATCGGCTTGCTCGCCACCATCGGCCTCTGTTTCGCCCTGGTGTTCTGGACCGTGAAACTGCAGCCCAGACTCGACCCACCGCTGCAGTGGCGGGATGCGCCGGCGGCACTGTGGCGTGATGCACCAGCGGCGGAGTTGCGTGATGCAGCTGCAGCGCAGCGGCCGGCCGGTCCGGCGGTGGCATGAAAGGACCAGGCCCCCGCGAATCCGAGGAACCACCACCTCCGTCGTCGCCTCTGCCGCAGGGCCTGGTGGAGCTCTACGGGCTGCTGGCGGTGCTCGTGGTGCTGATGCCTGAATGGATCGCCGAAGGAGCTCTGTGGGGATGGCGGGTTCAGCGCCAGGGTGTGGATCTGCCCCTGGCGCACACCGCCTGGCAGGAACTGCCGGAACTGCGCCTGGCGGCGATGGGGCTGGCGGAACTGCGCCTGCTGGCCCACGATCTGCGCCTGCCGGGCTACGCCTGCGAGAGCAGGGACCGCCTCAACCGGCGCTTGCTGCGCCACCTGCAGCGCCGCCGGCCAGGCCGTAAAGCACTGTGATAGCTTGCCTTTGCCGGAACGATCCGGGGCGTAGCGCAGCTTGGTAGCGCACCACTTTGGGGTAGTGGGGGTCGTGGGTTCAAATCCCGCCGCTCCGATTCCGGTCTGCTTCACTCCGTCGTCCTGACTCCATGCACAGCGGCAGTCCAGTGGGCTGCCGCTTTTTTGTGCAGCAACAGTCTTCAGGGATTCAGGCGGGTGAGCACCCCGAAGCGCAGCAGCCAGCTGTTCACCCGGAGGCGCAGGCTGGGCGGCACCTCCTCGAGCAGGGAGCCCAGCTCCTGGGCCGCCAGGCGGTGCATCGCCAGGGCATCCACGCGCCAGAGTGCCTCGGCTTCCCGGATCAGACGGGCCCAGGAGCGGGCCGCCTGCCAGCGCTGCAGGGAGCGGCGGGGCTGCCTGAGTCCCGGGAGCTGGATCGTGACCCCATGGCCGGCCATGGCATCCCCGCTTGCTTCTCTCCAGGCTGCAGCCTGGAGCGGGAAGCGGCAGCAACGCACCGCCGTGCTTCAGAAAGGGAAAACAAAACGGAAGCCCACGGCCGTCAGGCGGCAGCCGCGCCGCATGCCGCGGTCGTCTGGGTAACTCCACCAGCCTGGGGTTCGACCCGCTCCACCGGGAACGGCAGCGCGCCGGCTTCCGCCTCCGTGAGGCGCCGGGTCCAGGCCCCGGGCACCGGGTCGTTCCAGCGGAAGCCGGCGTCCCGCGCCTTCTGGCGCTCGGCGTAGGACAGACGGGCCCGGAAGAGCTGGCGAGGCTCCAGCGCCGCCACCAGGAGGGTGTCCAGGTCTGTGCAGCGCTCCAGCACCTGGGCCAGGTAGGTGCAGTCGCTGAGCGCGCGGTGGGCCGCCCACACGGGCACCCCATGGGCCAGCGCCAGATCCCGCACCGAAGGGCTGGTCTTCAGGCACAGGTGGGCGGGCCAGCGGATGTCATCCATGGAGCAGATCCAGGGTTTGCGCACGGGCGGCAGGGGGTCGATGCCGAACCACTGGCGGTCGAAGGCAGCGTTGTGGGCCAGCACCGCCTCCGCCGCCTCGAGCATGGCGACGAAGAACCGCAGGCCCGCCTGCCAGGGCTGGGGAAGCCGGGTGACGGCGGCTGCGATGCCGTTGACGTGTTCGGCCGGGTTGGCGTCAGTGGGCAGCAGAAACGACACCTGGGCGAGCACGGCGCGCTCGGCCACCGCGAACAGGATGGCGCCCACCTCGATGCAGCGCCCGCGAGCCGGATCCAGCCCGGTGGTCTCGGTGTCGAGGATCAACAGGGTGGCGGGGGCGCGGCGGGGGCCTGGGGCAGCCTGTGCAGGCGCAGAAGGTGCGGCCGCCGGCAGATCTGGCTGCTGATCCGCCGGGGCGGCGGAGGCCCGGGCCGGGGAGGGTGACGGGATCAGCGCCAGCAGGTCGGGCTGCCAGGGACTGGGCTGATGGGGGGATGGACCGCTCACAACCGGCACAGGCGCTGCCTCCCATCGTCCCAGGCGAAGCAAGTAGGGTTTCGGCTGCTGGATCACCCGTTGCCATGGCCCGTGGGCTCGTCGCCGGCGACCGCGCCCCCCTGATCGCCCTGACCGATCAGACCGGCAGCGAACGCCGCAGCGACCAGCTGGGCGGCAAGGCCCTGGTGCTGTTCTTCTATCCCAAGGACGACACGCCCGGCTGCACGATGGAGGCCTGCGCCTTCCGCGACAGCTACGCCGATCTGCAGGAGCTGGGGGCTGAAGTGTGGGGCGTGAGCGGCGATGACGCCGCCAGCCACCAGCGCTTCGCCGCACGGCACAACCTCCCCTTCCCCCTGCTGGTGGACCGGGGCAACGCTCTGCGCAAGGCCTTCGGGGTGCCTGGTGTGCTGGGGCTGCTGCCCGGCCGGGTCACCTACGTGATCGACGGCGAGGGAGTGATCCGCCACGTGTTCAACAACCTGCTGGACGGACCGGCCCACCGCCGCGAGGCAATCGAGGCGCTGCGCAGGCTCCAGGGCGGGAGCTGAGCACCGTCAGGGGACCTGCAGGGATGGCCCGCTGGCGGCAACAGGACGACCTCTGGCTGCTGGAGCCCAGCGGCCGCCCCCTTGGTCTGGTGGAGTTCATCGGCGGCAGCTACCTGGCGGCCCGGCCAGAGCTCAGCTACCGGCGCCTGCTGGAGGCCCTGGCCCAGCGGGGCTGGCGGGTGCATGCCTGGAGCTACGTGCCGGGGTTCGACCACCAGGCCCAGGCCAACAGCGCCTGGTCCCGCTTCCGCGACCAGCGCCGCAGCCTGGCCGAGTTCGACGCCCTGCCCGCCGGAGAGCCGCTGCGGCTCGGCCACAGCCTGGGCTGCAAGCTGCATCTGCTGGCCCCCGACGGGGGCCGGCGGGGCCGGGGGCTGGTGGCGCTCAGCTTCAACAACTTCTCGGCCGAGCGGTCCGTGCCGCTGCTCGCCGAGCTGGGGCAGCAGTTCCGCTTCCGCAGCGAGTTCAGCCCTTCCCCCGGCGAGACCCTGCGCCAGGTGGCCGGCAGCTACCGGCAGCCCCGCAATCTGCTGGTGCGCTTCAACCGGGATGGCATCGACCAGAGCCCGCGGTTGCTGGATGTGCTCCAGCAGCGGCCCGACGACGCCAGCAGCTTGCTGGAGCTGCCCGGAGACCACCTCACTCCCGCCAGCGGCGGCTTGCGGCGGCAGCTGCTGGGGGAGTGGGCCGACGATCCCGCCCGCCAGCGTCAGATCGAAGCTCTGGCCCAGCAGATCACCGCCTGGAGCAACGGCTGAGTCACGACGAAACCCACACCATCGCTTGACGCGCGTAGTGCCGGCGCGCACCGTGCACGGGACTACGTGTTCACAATGGACAACCTGATCTCGGCCTTTACCAGCGCCTGGCAACGCAGCTTCGATTACACCGGCCGCTCCAGTCGCGGCGACTACTGGTGGTACGCCCTGGCCAACCTGATCATCAGCGTGGTGCTGCTGGTGCTCAGTGCCGCCTCCGACTTCTTCGGCTGGATCTATTCCGTCTGGGCCGTAGCCACGATCGTTCCCAGCCTGCCGGTCACCGTGCGCCGCCTCCGCGATGCCGGCAAGCACTGGGCCTGGATCTTCATCGGCCTGATCCCCCTGGTGGGCAGCATCTGGCTGATCTGGCTGCTGGCGCAGCCATCGGCTGCCACCCTGGTGGGCTGAGCCCAGCCCCCATTACACCCGCAGCTGATCGAGCACGGAGCGGTCCTCCAGGGTGGAGGTATCACCGCTCACCTCCTGACCCGAAGCCAGCGAGCGCAGGATGCGGCGCATGATCTTCCCGCTTCGGGTCTTGGGCAGGGCATCGGAGAAGAGGATGTCGTCGGGCTTGGCAATCGGGCCGATCTCCTTGCCCACATGGCTGCGCAGCTCGGCCACCAGCGGATCACTGCCCTCACGGCCGGCCTCCAGCGTCACGAACGCCACCACCGCCTCGCCCTTGATCTCGTCGGGGCGGCCCACCACGGCGGCCTCGGCCACGGCGGGATGGCTCACCAGGGCACTCTCGATCTCCATGGTGCCGAGGCGGTGGCCGGAGACGCTGATCACGTCATCGACCCGGCCCATCACCCAGAAGTAGCCGTCGGCGTCGCGGCGGGCGCCGTCGCCGGCGAAGTAGAGCAGCGACCCATCGGCGGGCCGCACCTCCTCCCAGTAGCTGCGGCGGAAGCGGTCGGGATCGCCGTGCACCGTGCGCATCATCCCCGGCCAGGGGCGCCGCACCGCTAGGTAGCCGCCGGCATCGGCGGGCTGGGAGTTGCCGTCGTGGTCGACGATGTCGGCGGCGATGCCCGGCAGGGGCAGGGTGCAGGAGCCGGGCTTGGTGGGGGTGGCGCCTGGCAGGGGGCTGATCATCACGCCGCCGGTCTCGGTCTGCCACCAGGTGTCCACCACGGGGCAGCGGTCGCCGCCGATCACATCGCGATACCACATCCAGGCCTCGGGATTGATCGGCTCGCCGACGGTGCCGAGGATCCGCAGGCTGGACATGTCGTAGCGGTCGGGCACCGCGCGGCCGCTCTTCATGAAGGCGCGGATGGCCGTGGGGGCGGTGTAGAAGATCGTCACCCGGTGCTTCTCGATCACCTCCCAGAAGGCCCCCGGCTTGGAG
>JBATEO010000078.1:0-15735 GCA_049664045.1 Prochlorococcaceae cyanobacterium | reverse complement strand
GGCCGCCCGTCTGTTTGCCGCCGGATCCGCCCCCGCGGTTGCCTTCCCCTGGGCCTTCAGCCCCTGGGTGCTGGCGCTGCGCTCGCGGCCGGCCCTGGCCGCACGGGCCGAGGAGGGCTGGGACCTGCTGCTGGAGCCCAGCCTGCGCGGCAAGCTGGTGCTGCCCTCCAGCCCCCGGGTGTGCATGGAGCTGATGGGTAGGGATTTCGAACGCATCCAGGCCCTGCGTCGCCAGCCCCTGGCCTACGACGACCGCAACGCCCTCAACCTGCTGCTGGCCGGCGGGGCGGAGGGGGCGGTGGTGCCCCTGCGCACCCTGATTCCGCTGCTGAGGCGCGATCCCCGGCTGGCCGTGGTGCTGCCGCCGGGAGGGGCGCCCCTCACCTGGCAGCTGCTGCTGCGCCCGCAGGGGGCCGGGGCCGCTCCACCCCTGCGTTGGATGGAACTGGCCTTGGAGGCGCCGCTGCTGCCGGCCCTGCTGCAGAACGGCTGGGTGCCGCCGCTGCCCCGCAGCGTGCTGGAGCCATTGGCGGCCCGCTTCCCGAAGCCCACGGCCAGCCTGCTGCTGCCCCCGCAGGCGGTGCTGGAGCGCTGCTGGAGCCTGCCCCCCCTCAGCGTGCCGGAACAGCTGGCCCTGCAGACGGTGTGGGACGCCGCCGCACCTTCCTCCTGAGCCGACACTCTGTTGCGGCGGGGTCACCCCCAGAGGCGCCGCCGAGGCGCCGCCGCCAGCCGCCGGTGGGTGTCGGCCAGCAGATCGGGGATGGGCAGCTGGTGCGGGCAGCGGGGCAGGCAGGCGCCGCAGCGGCCGCAGGCCTCGGCGTTCAGCTCCTCCCACCAGTGGCCGGCGCGGCCGATGAGGTTGTAGCGCTCCTCGGCGAAGGCCTGCATGCCGTGCCCCACGGCCAGGTTGCGCAGGCGCAGCAGATCGGGGATCGGCACGGCATTGGGGCAGGGCAGGCAGGCGCGGCACTGGCCGCAGCGCTCGGCCCCCAGCCGCTGGCGGCCGGCGGCGGCCAGGTGGCCGAGGGCGGCCCGGTGTTCGGGGCTGAGCCAGGTATGGGGATCCGTTGGGCAGGATCTGGAGCCCTCCGCAGGGGCCTGGGGCCGGTCCGGGCTGGACGGGCTGCACACCCCGACGCCGGCGGAGGGTCCGGCGATGGCGGCGGCCCAGGCCAGATCCCCCGGCTGCTCGGCCCCCAGGCTCAGGGTGGAGATCCCCTGATCGAGCAGGAAGCGGTAGGCCAGCTCCAGGGGGTGGAACGGGGCGCAGTCGGCCAGCAGCTCCGGCGGCGGGTCGTAGAGGCGGCCGCCCTTGTCGGCGGGGGAGATGGCCAGCACGCCGATGCCCTCGGCCAGGGCAGCCCGAGCGAGGGGCAGACGGGTCTGGTCGAACAGGTGCAGATGCAGGCTGCAGAACGTGAACCGCTCCGTGGCCAGGGACTGTTCGATCAGCTCCGTGCTGCCGTGGCTGGAGAAGCCCACCTGGCCCACCAGGCCTTCGCCGAGGGCCCAGGCCAGCAACTCGGATCCCGCTCCGCGTGTGGCCCAGTGCAGGTGTTCGGGGCGGTTCAGGCCGTGCACGGCGAGGCTGTTCAGCCGCGGTAACCCCAGCCGCGCCAGGATCCCCCGCAGCTGCCGGCGGCCTGTCTCCAGATCGCAGAGCGGCAGCAGTTTGCTGGTGATCCGCCAGCCGTCCCGCGGCGCCAGCCCTTCGGCGGCCAGCCTGGCCAGCGCCTTGCCCAGGAAGGTCTCGGCGGGGCCGTAGGCGGGAGCGGTTTCCAGGTGGTTGATGCCGGCGGCCAGGGCGGCCCGCAGCACCGTGTCCATCTGGGTCGGGCCGGCCAGGGCGCGCATCGTGCCCAGGGTGAAGGCGGACACGCTCTCCCCGGCCCCGAAGGACCTGAGCCCGCCGGCCGGCACCTCAGGCCGGCTGGTCGCCGGCGGTGTCATCGCCGCTCTCGCCGCTCTCGCTGCTCTCGCCACTCTCGTTCTGCTCGTCCCTGTCGCCGGGCTCCTCGCCGCGGGCTTCCGGCTCGGGCTGGGCCCTGCTCAGGTGGCGCACCAGCTCGGCGGGACTCACCGAGTCGAGGAAGCGCCGGAACTCGCTGCTGTCCTGCTCGTCGGCTTCGGCGTCCACCGGGATCGAGGCGTCCGCCACCACCTCCTCCAGCATCCAGATGCCGCTGCCGGTGCGCACCGCCAGGGCGATGGCGTCGCTGGGCCGGGCATCCACCTCCAGCAGCGGCTGCTCGCCTTCGCCCTGGCGGCTGAGCTTGAGGGCGGCCCGGAAGGTGTTGTCTTCGATGGCGTGGATGATCACCCGCTCCAGCTGCAGCTCGCCGGCCTTGAGCAGCGACACCATCAGGTCGTGGCTGAGGGGCCGGGGCGGCGGTTCGCTGGCCACGCCGGCGAGGATGTTCTGGGCCTGGGCCTGGTCGATCCAGATCGGCACCTGGCGCCGGCCCGAGGGATCGCGCAGCAGCACGATCGGACTGCGGCTGGCAGCGTCCAGCGCGATGCCGGCGACGCTCATTTCCACCATGGTCCACGACCCCCTCTGATCGATTATGACCAGCGGGGAGGATCGCAACGATGTTCACCGGTCTGGTGCGGGCCACGGGCCTGATCGAACGGGCAGCCGGCGGCGTGCGGTTGCGATGGGCGGCATCCCCGGGAGACTGGGGCCCCGCTGAGCTGGGTCTCGGTGACAGCGTGGCGGTGGACGGGGTGTGCCTGACGGTGGCGGAACGGCTGGCCGACGGCTTCCGCGCCGACGTGAGCGGTGAGACCCTGGGACGCAGCACCCTCGCGGCCAAGGCCGAACGGCGCGCCGCGGTGAACCTGGAGCCGGCCCTGCGCCTGAGCGATCGGCTCGGAGGACACCTGGTCAGCGGCCACGTCGACGGTCCCGGGCTGGTGGAGGCGGTCGAGGCCCGGCAGGAGTCCTGGCACCTGGAGATCCGCTGGCAGGATCCCGCCTACGGGCGCTACGTGTGCGACAAGGCCAGCGTGGCGGTGGATGGCGTCAGCCTCACCGTGGCCGGGAGCGGCGAGGGTGGCACCCGCTTCTGGATTGCCGTGATTCCCCACACCTGGGCCGGCACCACCCTGCGGCTGCTGCGGCCGGGCGACGCGGTGAACCTGGAGGCCGACCTGCTGGCCAAGTACGCCGAGAGCCTGCTGCGCGCGCGTCCCTCACCCGGGCCGTCCCCCCTCGATGCGGCCTGGCTGGTCGAACACGGCTGGTCTGCCTAGCTTCGGATCAGCCGAGCCGCCAGCCGATGACCCGTGCTTCCCGACTGCGCCTGGGTGGTCAGCTGCGGGCCTTCACCCTGTTCGAGGGGGTGCTGATGCTGGTGCTGGGGGTGCTGGCGCTGCTCTTCCCGGTGTTGGCCTCCGTGTGGGCCACGGCCGTGGTGGCCGTGGTCTTCCTGGTGGGCGGCATCGTGGGCTGGATCGACAACCTGATGCGTGCCCGCCTGCTCAACCGCTGGCTCACCTTCTGGCGGCTGGTGGTCTCCACCCTGTTCCTGGTGGCCGGGTTCACCATCATTCAGCAGCTGGGCTCCGGCCGGGCCGCGGCGGCCGCATCGGTCGCCACCCTGGCCCTGGCGCTCGGCCTGGTGTTCCTGGCGGAGGGGGCGGTGGCCGTGGGCGTGTCGCTCTCCCACCGCCGCATCCGGGGCTGGGGCTGGGGGCTGCTCAACGGGCTGGTGACCCTGGCACTGGGGGTGGTGATCCTGACCATGAGCAAGCCGGCCCTGTTGAGTGTCATCGGCATCCTGGTGGGCGTCAGCTTCCTGTTCAGCGGCATCGACCTGCTCACCTTCAGCGCCAGCTTCCACGACGACGAGCCGGATGGCGCCGGGTAGCCGGTCTGAAGCTCCTGAAAGCTCCCCAGCTCAGTCGACGTCCTCGCCGTCGTCTCCTCCATCCAGGCGCGTGAGCCAGATCGAGCCGGTTTCAGGGTGCAGTTCGATGCGGAATTCCTGGCCCGGCTCCAGGCCCAGCAGGCGGGTGTAGGCATGGCCAATCAGCAGGTTGCCGTTGCCGTGCACGCGGGTGCGGAATTCGGCCTGCCGCCCACGCCCCACCGCAGGGCCGCCCGTCCCAGGCTGCTCCGGCAGGGCATAGCCCTTGGCCATCACCAGCGCGCGATAGAAGCTCTTGCGCAGCACCCGCCCGCTCGGCCCCACATAGCCGCAGGCCCTGGCGATCTGGTCCTCAGGCCGGTTGCTCAGGGCCCGGGCGCGGTCCAGTAGGGCCTTGCCCTCGAGCATCTCTCCCGGAGCCGGGCCGTTGCCTGAAGCCATGGCTCTGATCTGCACCGATATGCCTGAGCAATTGTGCCCAGCTCCAGTGATCATCGGCAACCTGGCGCCATCGCAGGCAGATGCTCAGAGCAGATACAGGAGGGCGTAGAGCACCACCCAGATGCCGTCCACGAAGTGCCAGTAGAGCTCAGCCGCCTCCAGTCCGAAGGGATTGGCTGCGCTCACGGCCCCTCCACGCCTGGCCTGCAGCGTCACCACGGCAATGCAGATGACCCCCAGGGTCACGTGCAGACCGTGGAAGCCGGTGAGGGCATAGAAGGTGCTGGCGAAGAGGTTGTCGGTGAGGCCGAAGGGCAGGCTGAAGTACTCCACCATCTGTCCCGCAAGGAAGGCGATGCCCAGTCCCGCGGTCAGCGCCAGCCAGCGCTGGCAAACCTGCGGACGGTCGGCCAGGCACGCACGACCGGCCCGGTGGAAGGTGAAGCTGCTCACCAGCAGCAGCACGGTGTTGATGCTGGGCAGCACCAGTTCCAGTTCGTAGGTGCTGCCTTCCGGCAGCGGGTTCACCGCCCGGAAGGTGAGGTAGGCGGCGAAGAAGCCGGCGAAGGTCATGCCGTCGGCCACCAGGAAGGTGGCCAGGCCGAACAGGCGGGCGTCGTGGTGCTGGTGCTCCGCATGGCCGGACGGCGTGCCGTCGTCCAGCTGCGTCTGGCTTCGCAGGTCGGTGGGGTTGGTGGTGGTCATCGGCCGCTCTCCACAGGGGTATGGCCGTAGCCGTAGGGCTCGGTCACCAGCGGTGCCTCGCCATGCCAGTTCTCCACCGGCGGCGGCGAAGTGGTGAGCCACTCGGGTGTGAGGGCGTTCCAGGGATTGTCACCGGCTGGCTGACCGCGCAGGGCGGTGACCACCACGTTGAGCAGCAGCGGCAGGGTGCTGATCGCCATGATCAGGGCCCCCACGCTGCTCACCTGGTTGAGGGTGGTGAAGGCCGGGTCGTATTCCGCCACGCGGCGGGGCATCCCGTTCAGCCCCAGCCAGTGCTGGGGCAGGAAGCAGAGGTTGAAGCCGATGAAGGTGAGCAGGAAGTGCAGGCGCCCGAGGTCTTCGTTGAGCAGCCGCCCGGTGAACTTCGGATACCAGTGGTAGAGCGCGGCGAAGATCACGAACACCGTTCCTCCATAGACAATGTAGTGGAAATGTCCCACCACATAGTAAGTGTCATGAACGTGAATATCGAACGGTACCTGAGCCAGGGTGATCCCAGTGATGCCTCCGAAGACGAAGTTGAGGATGAAGCCGCAGGAGAACAGCATCGCCGAATTCAGGGCGATCTTGCCGCCCCAGAGCGTGGCCAGCCAGTTGAAGAACTTGATCCCCGTCGGCACGGCGATGAACGAGGTGGCAATGGTGAAGAACAGGCGCATCCAGGGCGGAGTGCCACTGGTGAACATGTGGTGGGCCCAGACGATCAGACCGAGAAAGACAATGCCCATTATCGAATACACCATCGTGGTGTAGCCGAACAGGGGCTTGCGGGCGTGCACCGGCAGGATCTCGCTCACCAGCCCGAAGGCCGGCAGCACCATGATGTACACGGCCGGGTGGGAATAGAACCAGAACAGGTGCTGGTAGACCACCACGTTGCCCCCCAGAGCCGGGTTGAAGAAGCCGGTGTGGGCGATGATGTCGAAGCTAAGCAGGATCAGCACCCCGGCCAGCACCGGCGTGGACAGCACCACCAGCAGGCTGGTGCCGAGCATCGCCCAGCAGTACATCGGCAGTTGCATCAGCTTCAGGCCCGGCCGCCGCAGCTTGAGCACGGTGGCGATGAAGTTGACGGCGCCGAAGATCGAACTGCCGCCCAGCAGCAGCACGCTCAGGATCCACACCACCTGGCCGGCGGCCGGGGTGGTGAGGCTCAGTGGCGGGTAGGCCGTCCAGCCCGACTGGGCGGCGGCGCCGGCCAGGACATAACTGCTGATCAGCAGTAGACCGGCGGGGGGAATCATCCAGAAGGCCACCGCGTTGAGGCGGGGGAAAGCCATGTCGCGGGCGCCTACATAAAATGGGATCAGGTAGTTGCCGAAGGCGCCGTTCACCACCGGCACGATCCACAGGAAGATCATCACTGTGCCGTGCAGTGTCAGCACCTCGTTGTAGGTGTCTCGGCTCACGAAGTCGGCGATCGGGCTGACCAGTTCCGTACGGATCACCCCCGCCAGGGCACCGCCCACCAGGTAGAAGAAGAATCCACACACCAGGTATTGCAGGCCGATCACTTTGTGATCGAGGCTGAAGCTGAAGTAGCGCAACCAGCCGCGGGGTTGGAGGCCTGGTTGCAGGGCGATTGGGTCGGCGACGGTCATGACGGAAGGGAAACCTGCAGGGCGGATGCAGGACGGGACGGGGCGAGGGTCAAGAGGCGGGCCTCAGGTGGTGGTTGCGGGCGTGTTCTGCGTCACCCAGGCGAGATAATCGTCCGGTTCATGCACCACCACCGAGGTGCGCATGCCGCCGTGATAGGGGCCGCAGAGCTCGGCGCAGATCACCGGGTAGGTGCCCGCCCGGGTTGCCGTGAGCGAGAGCACGGTGGGCTGGCCCGGAATGACGTCCTGCTTGAGACGGAACTCCGGCACCCAGAAGGCATGGATCACATCACGAGCCTGCATGCGCAATTGCACCGGCTGACCCATGGGCACATGCAGCTCCCCGCTGGTGATGTCGTTGTCGGGGTAATGGAAGATGAAGGCGAACTGCATGGCGGTGACCTCCACCGGCAGCGGCCGGACAGCCGCAGCGACCGCCGCCCCGTCAGCGGTCTGATCCACGTAGGCCTGGGTGCTGCCGATTCCGCCCCAGATGCGCTCGCCGCTCGGTGCGACGTCGCTGGCCACACGGGGGGGATCCATGCTGCCGTGATCCATGCCGCTGTGATCCATGGCCTCGTGTTGCATGGCGCCATGGTCGAGGCTGGCCATGCCACCCATGCGGTCATAAATGTCGTAGCTGTAGATGCCGACGAACAGAATCACCACAGCCGGGATCGCCGTCCAGACGATTTCCAGGGGCAGATTGCCCTCGATCGACAGCCCCTCCGCCACCTCACCGGGGCGGCGCCGGAAGCGGATCAGGCTGTAAACCAGAACGATCAAGATCCCCAGGAAGAGGATCGTGCCGATGCTGAACAGAACCCGGAAGAGGCTGTCGTAGGGCGGGGCGTTGGTGCTGGCGGCCACGGGCAGCAGGTTCACCTGGCTGCCCACCAGCAGGCCTGTGCCTACGAGGGCGGTGGTGGCCAGGGCTGCGGTGATGGCGGTGCGGATCTGCACAGGATTGACGGCTGTCTGGATCGCTGTTTGCCCAAGGCTATGGACGTTGTCGACGCACTGCGATGACTTGGTGGCCGACAGCGGTCAATGCGACAGTTGGTGACAATTGCAGAGCCGAAGATTGGCCTGCTGGCTTGCAGTTCGGCGTTTCATGTCGCGAAATCAAGATCAGTGTGACCGGCTCCGCATCGGCTTTCAGAACTGCTGGCTACGTTGACCCGACCTCGTCGGGGTGACATGTCCGCCAGCCCCCAGCACACCCCAGGCAGCTCGGCCACACCGGCGCTTCGCCGCAGCGCTGACGGATCAGCCCCCCGCGGCACGGCGGATCGTCCTTGTGCCACTGCCAGGTTCGAGCCGGTCACGGCCCATCTAGTCGTGGCTCTGGTGGCGTTGGTGGTGATCGGTGGTGCCACCCGGGTGATGGATGCCGGTCTGGCCTGTCCCGACTGGCCGCTCTGTTACGGCCAGTGGCTCCCTGGGGGACGCATGAACCTGCAGGTGTTTCTGGAGTGGTTCCACAGGCTCGACGCCTTCCTGGTGGGCGTGGCCCTGCTCGTGCTCAGCGCCGCCAGCTGGCTGGGGCGCCGCGATCTCCCGCCCTGGCTGCCACGCTGCTGCAGTGCTGCCCTGCTGCTGGTGGCCCTCCAGGGTGCGCTCGGGGCTCTCACCGTCACCCGGCTGCTGGCTCCAGGGGTTGTGACCGCCCATCTGGGCACCGCTCTCTTGCTGGTGGCGCTTGTCAGTGGGGTGCACCAGGCGCTCGAGAGGGAGCGCCTCAGCTCAGGATCCGTCCGCAGTATCTCCTCCCACGTCCAGTCCCAGCTGCCCCCCTGGTGGAGAGGTCTGGCGCTTCTGGCCCTGGTGCTGGTTCTTGTCCAGTGCGTTCTGGGTGGTTCCCTCGCCAGCCAGTGGGCGGCGGACCGCTGCATCGCCGCCGCCGAAGGCTGCCAGTGGCTGCTGCGTCACCGGGTTGCGGCTACCCCTGCCGCCCTTTCGGTGGCCGCTCTGCTGCCTGCCGCACTGGCGCTGCCGGCCGCTGAGCGCCACCTCCGCTGGTTCGCCGCCGCCGCGGCCCTGCTCGCCGTGCTTCAGGTGAGCCTCGGCGTAGCCACGCTGCGCCTTCAGCTCGCCGTGCCTGCGGTGACCGTGGCCCACCAGCTGGTGGCGGCTCTGCTCGTGGCGCTGCTGGGGGCCATGGCCGGTCGCAGCCTCCTGGCCCGCACCCGATCCATCCATCCCGGGGGCGACCCCGCCTTCAACCCCAGCGTGCAGTCCGCCCATGGTTAGTTTCAGCACCCAAACCAGTGCGATCGCTGCGGCCGGGGCCGCTGCCGCTCCCGCGCTCCGCGCAGCGGCACCACGACGCGTGCGCCTGCCGGCCTGGCTGGAAGTGGCCAAGCCACGCCTCATTCCCCTGCTGCTGGCCACCACTGTGGCGGGCATGGCCGTCAGCCCCGACCCTGTGGATGCCGCCACCATCACCTGCACCCTGGTGGGAGGCAGCCTTGCGGCAGCGGCGGCGGGAATCCTCAACTGTCTCTGGGAAGAACACCTCGACGGGCGCATGGTCCGCACCAGCCGCCGGGCTCTGCCGTCCGGCCGGCTCGACCGGACGCGGGCCCTGCTGCTGGCCGCGCTGTTCACCGTCACGGCGGTGCTGGTGCTGGTGATCGGCGTGAATCCGCTGGCGGCCAGCCTCTCCCTGCTGGGCCTCTGCAGCTATGTGCTGCTGTACACCGTGCTGCTCAAACCCCGCACCCCCCAGAACATCGTCATCGGCGGGGTGGCCGGCGCCATCCCGCCGCTGGTGGGGGCCGCAGCGGCCAGCGGCGAGCTGGGCTGGCCGGGATGGTGGTTGTTCGCCCTGGTGATGGTGTGGACGCCGGCCCATTTCTGGGCCCTGGCGCTGCTGCTTCGTGACGACTACCGTTCCGTGGGCATCCCGATGCTCCCCGTGGTCAGCGGCGTGGAGGTCACTTCCAGGGCCATCCAGGGCTATGCCCGCGCCACGGTGCTGCTGAGCCTGGCCGGGGTGCTGGCCCTGCCGGCCGGCGGCCTGCTCTATGGCCTGCTGGTGCTGCCCTTCAACGGCCGACTGCTGCAGCTGAGCGGTCACCTGGCCCTGCAGCCGGATGATCCCGGACGGGCTAGGGCCCTGTTCCGCTGGTCGATCCTCTATCTCTTCGGGATCTGTCTGCTGCTGCTGCTGGCCCGGCTGCCCCTGGCTGAGGCCCTTCAGCTGCCGCCCTCCATGCTCCCACCAGGGCTGCCTACATTGTCACCCTGACTCCACGGGCGACCCCACTGATGGGCGATGGTGCTGCTGGCGGCGGGCTGATCGAGCTCCGCGACCTGCGCAAGAGCTACGGCAGAGGCGAGAAGGCGGTGCAGGCCCTCGATGGACTCAGCCTCAGCGTTCCGGCCGGCAGTCTCTACGGGCTGCTGGGGCCGAACGGTTCCGGCAAGACCACCAGCCTGCGGATCCTCTGCACCCTGCTTGCTCCCGACTCAGGCCGTGTGTGCGTGGCCGGCGTCGACGCCCTGGCCGAGCCCCGGGCGGTGCGTCGCCTGATCGGTTATGTGGCCCAGGAGGTGGCGATCGACAAGATCCTCACCGGCCGTGAACTGCTGCGCCTGCAGGGCGATCTGCACCATCTCGACAGTGCGATGCGCAACCGCCGCATCGCCGAGCTGGTTGAGCTGCTGGGCATGGGTGAGTGGATCGATCGCCGCTGCGGGGGGTACTCGGGCGGCATGCGCCGCCGGCTGGATCTGGCCTCCGCCCTGCTGCACCGCCCCCGGGTGCTGGTGCTGGATGAGCCCACCGTGGGCCTCGACATCGAGAGCCGCGCCGCCATCTGGACGGTGCTGCGCCAGCTGCGCGACGGCGGCACCACGGTGCTGCTCAGCAGCCACTACCTGGAGGAGGTGGACGCCCTGGCCGACCGCCTGGCGATCATCGAGCGCGGCAGGGTGATCGCCGAGGGGGTGCCGGCGGTCCTGAAGCAGGCCCTGGGTGGCGATCGCGTCACCCTGCGGGTGCGGGAGTTCAGCGATGCCGAAGAGGCGGCGCGGGTGCAGCGGCTGCTGCAGGGCTGCGCCGGTGTGCGCCAGGTGGTGGTGAACCGGTCCCAGGGCTATTCCCTCAACCTGGTGGTGGAGCACGAGGGTGTGGTGGAGCAGCTGCGGCGGCAGCTGGCGGAGGCCCGGTTACCGGTGTTCGCCCTGGCCCAGAGCCGCCCCAGCCTGGATGATGTCTACCTCCAGGCCACCGGTCGCACGCTGATGGACGCGGAGCTGGCCGTGGCCGGTCTGCGCGACCCCAAGGCGGAGCGCAAGCAGAGCATGCGTTGAGTCACCCTTCAGTTCCCCCGATTGCGGCCCCACCGATGACGCCAGCCAACCCCAGCCTTGAGGTGCTGCCCGCCGAACCCTCGGCTCTGGCCGAGATCAGCCAGGAAACCCTCGCCCTCACCGGGCGGCTGTTCGTGCAGCTGCAGCGCCGCCCCTCCACCCTGGTGGCCGGCGTGCTGCAGCCGCTGATCTGGCTGGTGCTGTTCGGCGCCCTGTTCGCCAAGGCCCCGGAGGGGCTGCTCCCGGAGGGCATGAGCTACGGCCGCTTCCTGGGCGCCGGCGTGATCGTGTTCACCGCGTTCAGCGGTGCTCTGAATGCCGGGCTGCCGGTGATGTTCGATCGCGAGTTCGGTTTCCTCAACCGCCTGCTGGTTGCTCCCCTGCGCTCGCGCAGCTCGATCGTGCTGGCTTCCGTGCTCTACATCACGGTGATGAGCCTGGTGCAGAGCCTGGCGATCATGGCTACCGCCGCCCTGCTCGGCTATGGCTGGCCGGGGGGCGGCGGGCTGCTGCTGGTGCTCGTGACGCTGCTGCTGCTGGTGTTCGCGGTCACCGCCCTCAGCCTCGGTCTGGCCTTCGCCCTCCCGGGTCACATCGAGCTGATCGCGGTGATCTTCGTGGCCAACCTGCCGCTGCTGTTTGCCAGCACCGCCCTGGCCCCGATCTCCTTCATGCCCACGTGGCTGGGCTGGCTGGCGGCGATCAACCCGCTCACCTTCGCGATCGAGCCCATCCGTGCCGCCTATGCCGGCCAGCTCTCGCTCACGGCCGTGGTGCTCGAGGCCCCCTACGGCCAGCTCAGCTCCGCCGGCTGTCTCGGGGTGCTTGCGGCCCTGGCCGTGGGTCTGTTCCTGATGATCCGTCCGCTGCTGGATCGCAAGCTCTCCTGACCCGCGCTCTCCCGGCTCACCGTTCTGCCATGGCCCGTCTCCCGTCGCCCACCGGTCTGATCGTGTCGGTGCAGGCGCCGGAGGGCTCCCCGCTGCGCGATCCCCAGGTGATCGCGGCGATGGCGGAAGCCAGCCTGCGCAACGGGGCCACCGGCGTCCGCCTGGAGAGTCCGGAGCACATCGGCGCCGTGCGCCGCCGTTGTCCCGACGCCCTGATCGTGGGCCTGTGGAAGCGCACCTACTCCGACAGCCCGGTGTACATCACCCCCGGCTGGGAGGAGGTCCGGGCGGTGTGGGCCGCAGGCGCGGACGTGGTGGCCCTGGACGCCACGGAGCGGCACCGACCCGGTGGCGCCGATCTGGCCGGGCTGATCGGCCGCGTCCGGGCTGAACTCGGTGCTCCCCTGATGGCCGATGTGGACAGCGTTGCCAACGGCCTGTGGGCGGCAGAACTGGGCTGCTCCTGGGTGGGCACCACCCTGTTCGGCTACACCGAGGCCACGGCCAGCAGCAGCCCACCGGCCTGGGATCTGCTGGCCCCTCTGCGGGAGCAGCTTCCGTCCGGCACCGCTCTGATCTGCGAAGGGGGCATCGCCAGTCCCGAGCAGGCGGCCCGGGCTCTGGCCCTGGGAGCCGATGCCGTGGTGGTGGGCACGGCGATCACGGGGGTGGACCTGCAGGTGGGCGCCTATGTGCGGGCCCTCGGTTGAGGGCCCGGGTGCTCACATCATCCCGGGCATGCCCATGCCGCCCATTCCACCCATGCCGCCCATCCCACCCATGCCGTCCATGTCTCCACCGCCGGCAGGGGCTGGCGGTTCAGGCTTGTCGGCGATCACGGCCTCGGTGGTGATCAGCAGCGCCGCGATCGACACGGCGTCCTGCAGGGCGAGCCGGGTGACCTTGGCCGCATCGACGATGCCGGCGGCCACCAGATCCTCGTAGCCGCCGCTGAGGGCGTTGAACCCCTTGCCCTGGTTCAGGATCCGGGCGCACACCACGGCGCCATCGGCGCCGGCGTTGTGGGCGATCTGCCGGGCCGGGGCATCAAGGGCCCGGCGCACGATCTCCACGCCGGTGCGCTCGTCGCCCGTGCAGGCGGCGGACAGGCCCTCCAGCTCCGAGGCCAGCTCCAGCAGGGTGGTGCCGCCGCCGGCCACGATTCCTTCCTCCACCGCGGCCCGGGTGGCATTGAGGGCGTCCTCGATGCGCAGCTTGCGGTTCTTCAGCTCGGTCTCGGTGGGGGCACCCACCTTGATCACCGCCACGCCACCGGCCAGTTTGGCGATGCGTTCCTGCAGCTTCTCGCGGTCGTAGTCGGAATCGGTGCGCTCCAGCTCACGCCGGATCGCCGCCACCCGCTCGCTCACGGCCTGCTGGTGGTCACCGCTGGCGACGATGGTGGTGTCGTCCTTGGTGAGGGTGACGCGCCGGGCAGTCCCAAGGTCGGAGAGCTTCACCTTCTCCAGGGTCATGGCCTGGTCCTCGCTCACCAGGGTGGCGCCGGTGAGGATGGCGATGTCCTGCAGGCTGGCCTTGCGGCGGTCGCCGAAACCGGGCGCCTTCACGGCCGCCACCTGCAGCACGCCGCGGCTCTTGTTCACCACCAGGGTGGCCAGCGCCTCCCCGTCCACGTCCTCGGCGATGATCACCAGGGGCCGGCCGGCCTGGCTCACGGCCTCCAGCACCGGCACCAGGTCGGTGATGGAACTGATCTTGCGGTCGGTGATCAGCAGCAGGGCGTTCTCGAACACGCACTCGCGCCGTTCCTGGTCGGTGATGAAGTAGGGGGAGATGTAGCCGCGATCGAACGCCATCCCCTCGGTGATCTCCAGCTCGGTGGCCAGGGAGTTGGATTCCTCCACCGTGATCACCCCATCGGCGCTCACCTTCTCCATCGCCTCGGCGATCATCCGGCCGATCTCCTCGTCGTTGCCGGCGCTCACCGTGGCCACCTGCTGGATGGCGTCGCCGGCCACGGCCCGCGAGCGCTCGGCGATGCCCTGCACCACCAGAGCGGCGGCCTTCTCCATGCCCCGGCGCACACCCACGGGGTTGGCACCGGCGGCCACGTTGCGCAGCCCTTCGTGCACCATGGCCTGGGCCAGCACCGTGGCGGTGGTGGTGCCGTCACCGGCGCTGTCCTTCGTCTTGCTGGCCACCTGCTGGATCAGCTTGGCGCCGATGTTCTCGAAGGGATCCTCGAGCTCGATCTCCCGGGCGATCGTCACGCCGTCGTTGACGATGTCGGGCGCGCCGAACTTCTTCTCGAGGACGACGTTGCGGCCCTTGGGGCCGATGGTCACCCGCACCGCGTCGGCAAGGGCGTTCACGCCCCGCTCCAGAGCGCTGCGGGAGGCATCGGAGAAGCTGACCAGTTTGGCCATCGGTGAATCAGACAATGCTTTGAATCCAGGGTCCCACGTCGCTGCCGCCGCACCGGTGAGGAAAGCCGAATCCCCCCCGGCCCGATAGGGTCTGGCCAGCCTGTGGCCCTGTGACCGGGACGATGGAGGATCTGCTGCACTCCGCCCTGGAAACAGCCCTCGATTCGGCCCGCGAGGGCAGCGACGGCGTGGTGCTGGATCCCACCACCAGCGCCAACGCCATGGTGTTCGCCCTGATCGCCGCCCTGGGGGTGGTGATGGCAATGATCTACGTGCCGCTGCGGCTCTTCCTCACGCTCACGGCCCGCAGCCGCCGTCTGCGGCTGCTGCAGCGCATCCGTCAGCTGCGTGAGGAGCTCGGCCGGCCGGTGAACGGCTGATCGCCGACGGCGGCGCCCTCAGCGCATCACCATGCCGCCGTCCACCTGCAGCACCTGGCCGGTCATGTAGGCCGCAGCCGGGTCGGCGGCCAGGAAACGCACGGCGCCGGCCACCTCCGCCGGCTGACCCATGCGGCCCAGGGGAATGGCCTTCAGGATCGGTTCCTTGTCGAGATCTGCGGTCATGTCGCTGTCGATGAAGCCCGGGGCCACCGCGTTCACCGTGACGCCGCGGCTGGCGAATTCCGCGGCGCTGCTGCGGGTGAGGCCGATCACACCCGCCTTGGCGGCGCTGTAGTTGGCCTGGCCGGGATTGCCCATCAGGCCCACCACCGAGGTGATGTTGATGATGCGACCGCTGCGGGCCTTGAGCATCGAGCGGCTCACGGCGCGGGTGCAGAGGAACACGCCGCTGAGGTTGAGGTCGATCACGCTCTGCCAATCGGCGGTTTTCATGCGCATCAGCAGGCCATCGCGGGTGATGCCGGCGTTGTTCACCAGCACATCGAGACGGCCCTCCTTCTCCAGCACCGCCTTCACCATCGCCTCCACCTGCTCTTCCTCGGCCACGTTCGCCTGGTGGGCCCAGGCCTGCCCGCCGGCCGCCTGGATCTCGCCCACCACCGCCTGGGCTGCATCGGGCGAGCTGGCGTAGTTCACCACCACGGTGGCGCCGGCGGCGGCGAGCTCCCTGGCGATCGCGGCGCCGATGCCGCGGCTGGCACCGGTGACCAGGGCGACCTGGCCGGCAAGGGGGGTGGCGGTGACCATGGTCTCGGGAGCTGGCGGCGGCGCCGATCGTATGGCCCTCCGCATCGTCATCCGCTGACGCCGTTCAGCCCAGGCCCAGGGCCGCCAGCACTTCGGCGGGATCCAGCCGCTCCAGGCCGGCCGGGATACCGATTCCCTGCACTCCCTCGCGCGCCGGCAGATCCTTCGGGCCGCGTCCCAGCGCCACCACAGGGATGCCCAGCAGCAGCGCCAGTTCGATGCACACCGGGTCGCTGGCCAGCACCACATCAACGCCGGCGATGCGGGCGGCCAGCCGGCGGATCGAGCCCGCTTCCCCTGTGGTCGTGCGCAGGTTCGGCAGCCGGCGGCGGATCGTCTCTGGC
>JBATEO010000077.1:0-2858 GCA_049664045.1 Prochlorococcaceae cyanobacterium | reverse complement strand
GGCCTGAACCATGGCCAGCGGCCGCGCCCACGACCGGGCCACCTGGCTGCTGGCCCTGCCGTTCGGCCTGCTCTGGGCCCCGTCCCTGGGGCTGGGCGGGCTGAGCTGCGCCGGCCTGGGATTTCTGCTCGGAGGGCTGCTGCTCTCCCCCGACCTCGACACCCGCTCCAATGCCACCCGCCGCTGGGGTCCCCTCGGGGTGCTCTGGTGGCCCTACCGCCGCGCCCTGTCGCACCGCTCACTGCTGTCCCACAGTCCCCTGCTGGGCACGGCTGGGCGGCTGGCCTACCTGACCGCCCTGGCGCTGCTCGCCGCGGCCCTGCTGGCGCCGCTGGGGACACCGCCGCCGCCGCGGATGCTGGCCGCCGCGCTTGAGCTCTGGCACGGCCAGGGGGCCCTGCTGCTGAGCGCCCTGGCGGGGCTGGAGGCCAGCAGCTGGCTGCACCTGATCCAGGATGGCGACCCGATGCCACGGCTGCCCCGGCCCCTGCGGCACCTGCTCCGCGGACGTCGCCGGCCGCGGCGCTCCCGTCCTCCTCCCCCCCCTGGCTGGCGCCGATGAGCACCGATCCCCGCCCTGCCGCCTCCAACGACGCCAGCCGCGAAACCACCCTCAACGCCTTGGCGGAGCTGGTGGGCGTGGTGGCCCGGCTGCGCGATCCGGAACGCGGCTGCCCCTGGGACCTGGAGCAGACCCACGCCTCCCTGGTGCCCTACGTGCTGGAGGAGGCCCACGAGGTGGCCGATGCCATCCGCCACGGCGACGACCGGCACCTGGAGGAGGAACTGGGCGACCTGCTGCTGCAGGTGGTGCTGCACGCCCGCATCGCCAGCGAGGCGGGGCGCTTCGATCTGGAGCGCATTGCCCGGGGCATCAGCGCAAAGCTGACCCGCCGCCACCCCCATGTGTTCGGCGCGGGCGATGCCTGCACAGCAGCGACCGACAGCGCCGCCGTGCGCGCCAGCTGGGAGGCGATCAAGGAAGCCGAGCGGCGGCAGCGCGAGGCGGAGGAGCCCCTCGGCCAGGGCCAGGGGTCGGCGCCCGCGCCCGCCAGCTCCCTGAGCGAGCTGCTGGCCGGCAAGGTGCGCGGCCAGCCGGCCCTGGCCGGCGCCATGACGATCTCGAGGAAGGCCGCCGCCGCCGGCTTCGAGTGGGACGACCTGGCCGGCGTGTGGGACAAGGTGCACGAGGAGCTCGATGAGCTCAAGGAGGCGGTGGCCGCGGCGCAGGCGGGCGGTGACCGGGACCATGCCGAGGCGGAACTGGGTGACCTGCTGTTCACCCTGGTGAACGTGGCCCGCTGGTGCGGGATCGACCCGGAAGCGGGCCTGGCCGGCACCAACCGCCGCTTCCTGGACCGCTTCGCGCGCGTGGAGGCGGCCCTGGGCGGCAACCTGCAGGGCCGCGGCATCCGCGAGCTGGAGGGGCTGTGGCGCCAGGCCAAGGCCCAGATCCGTGCCGAAGCCGAGGGGAACGGCGGCACCTGATCCCCCGAAACCGGGCACCAGGCGGCGCCAGTCGCCTGCGACACAGTCATCCTGTCGTCTGGAGCACCTGCGGAGCT
Source organism: Prochlorococcaceae cyanobacterium (assembly GCA_049664045.1). Lineage (GTDB taxonomy): Bacteria > Cyanobacteriota > Cyanobacteriia > PCC-6307 > Cyanobiaceae > NIES-981. The sequence continues at coordinate 1,293 of JBATEO010000077.1, read as the reverse complement.
GCCGATCACGCCCGAGTCGCCAGGGTGGGAGGGCGACCCAGCGGCCCCGGCCGCAGCCCGCCATGAATCCCGAGGACCTGATTCCGCCTGAGGAGATCTTCACGGTGCTGCGCACCGACCCCGACGGCACCGCCCAGCTGCTCGATCCCCACCTGCGCCACCACGCCGATTCCGAGGGCACGGCCTTCTGGTGCCGCCCCAACCAGCCGCTGCAGGCCGGCCAGCGGGTGCAGGGGATCCTGGAGTTCCACCCCCGCGAGGCGGTGGCGCATCAGCGCCCGCCCTCGTTCACGGTGAACGTGGTGCTGGCTGCTCAGGACTGAGGCTGCGGGCTGGACCAGCGGGGCTGAGGCGATCTGACGGAGCGGCACCCGGATGGTGCGCGACAGTCATGCTCAATCACCGTCTGCGCCGATGGGCTTCCGCTACCTCGATCGCATTGCCAGCGAGGACAACATCCGCTCCTTTCTGGACCTGGCCGACCTGGCCGCCGGAGCCGGCAGTTCCGCCCAGAACGTGTTTCTGCTCTCCCACCGGCTGCGCGACTCGATCCCGATGCAGCTGTGCCGCAAGCGGCTCGGCCGCGATCCCCAGGCCCAGGCCCTGATCGACTCCCGGCGGCTCAGCGGCCCCTACGACAGCACCGCGCTGAAGGCATTGCCGAAGGGGAGCCTCGGCCACACCTACGCCACGATTCTGGAAACGCTCGGATACGACATCAACTTCTTTCCCGAACCGGCGTTCTACAACGATCTGGAGAGCGATGCCGACTACATCAACTACCGGGTCTATGCCACCCATGATCTGCATCACATCCTCACCGGATTCAGCCTCGACAACTTCGGCGAGCTGGGGGTGATCAGCGTCAGCGTCGCCCAGTTCTCCCATCCGGGGCTGGTGTTCACCGACCTGATGGCGCTGATGCTGCAGTGGCTGCGCAGCGACACCCCGATCGACGAGCTGGAGACCCCGGAGGAGCAGGCCCGCACCGCCGCCTACGCCTTCGGCCGCATCAGCCAGGGGCTGGAGATGGGCCTGGCGGCCCGGCCCCTGTTCCCGGTGCTGTGGGAGGACCAGATGCACCGCAACCTGGATGAGCTGCGTTCCGAACTGGGCATCGAGGCCGTGCGCGAAGGCCCCTGGAGCTGGCACTCCGACCCCAGGCTGCAGGCGGCACTTGCCGCCTGAGCGGCTCAGTCGTCCGGGGGCGACACGGCGCGGCGGCGATTGCCCTTGAGGGCCGCGCGCCGCTGCTTGGCCGCCAGACGCCGCTCCACCGCCGCACGGCTGGGA
>JBATEO010000076.1:0-3149 GCA_049664045.1 Prochlorococcaceae cyanobacterium | reverse complement strand
CGCCGAGGCCGGCGTTCCCCTGCGGGTGGTGCGCCGCTGGATCCAGCCCGGCGGCGAACGCTGGTTGCAGGTGGATCTGCCCACCACAGCCGGCGTGCGCCGGGGCTGGCTGGCCGGCTGAGCCTGGCTCAGGCCGCCAGCGCCGCCTCGATCGCCGCCGTGAGCTCGGCGCTGTCAGGTTCCACGGCGCTCTTCCAGCGGCCCAGCACCGTGCCGTTCTTGCCGATCAGGAACTTCTCGAAGTTCCAGGCCACATCACCGGCGGGTTCGGCCTGGGTGAGTGTGCTGTAGGGCTCGGTCTTGGCGCCGGTGGCGTGCACCTTGTCGAACAGGGGGAAGGCGGCGCCGTAGGTGGTGGAGCAGAACTGCTGGATCTCCGCCAGGGTGCCGGGTTCCTGGCCGCCGAAGTCGTTGCAGGGGAAACCCAGCACGGTGAAGCCGCGGGAGCCGTAGCTGTCCTGGAGCGTCTGCAGCCCGGCGTACTGGCGGGTGAAGCCGCAGCGGCTGGCCACATTGACGATCAGCAGCACCTGACCGGCCCATTCCCCCAGACTCCGCTCGGCGCCGGCGGCGTCGCGCACCACCACATCAGTCACATTCACGGCCATGGACGGCATCCGGTTTCAGGCGGCGGGACCCTAGCGGCTGGCCGATTCCCCCGCCAGGCAGTGGCCCATAAACTCCTGGCTGCCGTGGCAGCAGGCGATGGGCGAGGCGAACGGCACGGTGACGAACAGCACCGCCAAGAGCGTGATCAACGGCTCGGCCAACACCAACGTGGTGGAGGTGGTGGCCTCCCAGCTGGAGGCGCTGCTGGAGGCGGGGAACTACGACGGCGCCAAGCTGCTGCTGCAGCCGGTGCAGGAGGTGGACGCGGCGGAGGCGATTGAGCGCTTGCCGCGCACGCTCCAGGCGCTCGCGTTCCGGCTGCTGCCGAAGGACGAGGCGATCGACATCTATGAGTATCTGCCGGTGGAGGTGCAGCAGACCCTGCTGGAGCGGCTGCGCTCGGGCGAGGTGCTGGAGCTGGTGGAGGAGATGTCGCCGGATGACCGGGCGCGGCTGTTCGACGAACTGCCGGCGAAGGTGGTGCGTCGGCTGCTGGCGGAACTGAGTCCGGCGGAGCGGCGGGTGACGGCGCAGCTGCTGGGGTATGCGCCGGAGACGGCGGGCCGGTTGATGACCACGGAGTTCATCGACCTCAAGGAGTTTCACAGTGCCGCGCAGGCGCTGGATCTGGTGCGGCGGCGGGCACGCGACACCGAGACCGTCTATTCGCTGTACGTGACGGACGGCTCGCGGCACCTGACGGGGATCCTGTCGCTGCGGGATCTGGTGGTGGCGGATCCGGAGGCGCGGATCGGCGATGTGATGACGCGTGACGTGGTGAGCGTGAGCACCGACACCGACCAGGAGGAGGTGGCGCGGGCGATCCAGCGTTACGACTTCCTGGCGATGCCGGTGGTCGACCGGGAGCAGCGGCTGGTGGGGATCGTGACGGTGGACGACGTGATCGACGTGATCGAGCAGGAGGCGACGCGGGATCTGTATGCGGCGGGTGCGGTGCAGGCGGGCGATGAGGACGACTACTTCCAGACCGGTCTGTTCACCGTGGCCCGGCGGCGGGTGGTGTGGCTGCTGGTGCTGCTGGTGGCCAATTCGGGCACCTCGGCGGTGATCGCCCGCCAGCAGGATGTGCTCGAGCAGGTGGTGGTGCTGGCGGCCTTCATCCCGCTGCTGATCGGCACCGGCGGCAACGTGGGCGCCCAGAGCTCCACAGTGGTGATCCGCGGCCTCAGCACCCAGCGGATCCAGCAGCTGGGCCTGGCCAAGGCGGTGGTGCGGGAGGCCCTGGCCGGGGCGCTGCTGGGTGTGCTGCTGGCCTGCATGGTGCTGCCCTGGGCCTGGTTGATGGGGGGCAGCTGGCCGGTGGCGCTGGCGGTGGGCCTGAGCCTGATGGCGATCAGCGTGCTGGCGGCCCTGGCCGGGGCCTCGCTGCCCCTGCTGTTCAACCGCCTGGGGCTCGATCCGGCGCTGATGTCGGCGCCGTTCATCACCACCGCGGTGGACGTGGCCGGGGTGTTCATCTACCTCTCCACCGCCGCCTGGCTGCTGCGGGCCCAGATCGGCGGCTGAGCCCGGTGGCGGGGATCCGCACGGCCAGATGAGAGGCCGTTCACACTTCTTCAGGTTAGGCTTTACGGAACTACAAGACCAGCGCCATGGCCACAGCACTGGCTTCCGTCCAGGCCCCGGAGACCTTCTCCCAGCCCGCCTCCCCGCAGCCCGGCTCCGATCAGCCGATCCCTCTGCCCGCCCGGGCCGCCCGCAGCATGCCCGCCGCCGATGGCGACCTGGTGCGGAGCTACCTGCGTGACATCGGCCGGGTGCCGCTGCTGACGCACGAGCAGGAGATCACGCTGGGCCGTCAGGTGCAGGAGCTGATGGCACTGGAGGAGCTGGAGCAGGAGCTGACGATGCGCGCCGGTGGCAGCGCACCGAGCACCACCGAGCTGGCGGCGGCGGCGGGACTGAGCGCGCCGCTGCTGAGGCGCCGTCTGCAGGCGGGCCGTCGGGCGAAGGAGCGGATGGTGGCGGCGAACCTGCGGCTGGTGGTGAGCGTGGCGAAGAAGTACACCAAGCGGAACATGGAGCTGCTGGATCTGATCCAGGAGGGAACGATCGGCCTGGTGAGGGGTGTGGAGAAGTTCGACCCGACGCGGGGGTACAAGTTCAGCACGTATGCGTACTGGTGGATCCGGCAGGGGATCACGCGGGCGATCGCGGAGAAGAGCCGGACGATCCGGCTGCCGATCCACATCACCGAGACGCTGAACAAGCTGAAGAAGGGTCAGCGGGAGCTGAGCCAGACGCTGGGTCGGACGCCGACGGTGACGGAGCTGGCGGAGTTCGTGGAGCTGCCGGAGGAGGAGGTGAAGGACCTGCTGTGCCGTGCGCGGCAGCCGGTGAGCCTGGAGACGAAGGTGGGGGACGGGGAGGACACGGAGCTGCTGGAGCTTTTGGCGGGGGATGGGGAGCTGCCGGAGGAGCGTGTGGACGGGGAGTGCCTGAAGGGGGACCTGCGTGCGCTGCTGGAGCAGCTGCCGGAGCTGCAGGGGCGGGTGCTGAAGATGCGCTACGGCATCCCC
>JBATEO010000075.1:0-22824 GCA_049664045.1 Prochlorococcaceae cyanobacterium | reverse complement strand
GTGCGCAGCTTGCGGATGATCTGCTCGGGGGTGTGGCGCTTGCGTTTCATGGGGCTTCTCCTGGCCAAGTCTGGCCGGTAGGGAAGCTCTCATAAGGACTGGTTCAGTTTCCGGGGTCCACGTCATCCCCATCGCCGCTGAAGTCAATCGCGTTCATGCTCCTGAACAGACTTGTTCTCAGCTCGGCCTCTGATTTGCCCGACTGGGCGATCAGCGCCGGCTCCATCACGAATCGATTGTCGCTGAGAATCCCATTCACCCGGAACCTGCCGAGGGGCGTGAAGCCCTCCTCGAAGCGGCTGCCCGCACAGGTGACGCCGCTTCTGCCGAACCCCACCTGGAACACAGTGCGCTTCTTGCCGCGGGTCAGCACTCCAAAACTCCGGGAAGGATCGCTCAGATCGAGCTCGATCCGGATCGGTTCCGTCACGGCGGAAGCTTCCTGCTTGGTGTCCTTGCTCACCCCGCAGCCGGAAAGAGCCAGGCACACCCCGAGCAGGCCGACTGTTGAGACACGACGCATGGCGGGGCTGAGTGTGCGGGCCCATGATGCCTGTGGTGCCGCAGGCGCGCGGTGGTGGAAGTCTGGTGGCAGAATCTCGGAACAGGAGCAGTGCTGTATGGCAAGGCACGTTCCATGGCTCCAGCGCCTCCGGCAGCAAGCTGATGTCTTGCCGCTCCGCTCTCGCATCATCCATGCGGTGGCCAGTTACACAGCCATCGAAACGGGCAAGCTCATCGCCGAGATCGAAACCCAACTTCAGGCTCGGCAAGCCCAGCCCATCATCACTCCCCCCGCAGCAGCTGCTTGAACAGCTGTTTGATCGGAGCGTTGATCAACACAGCCCTGGCACGAATGGCGGCGAAATGCGGGTGCATCTACACCGCCGAGTCGGATTCGTCTCAGCGCGGAGGGCCGTTGAAAATCACTTGCTCCACCTGGCGACCGTCTGGAGAGACCCTGATCTCCGTCTCCACCGTGGGGGGCAGATTCTTCTCCTCCCAGGTTGGAGGCCCCCCCAAGAACCGGAACAAGAAGCCGTCGCTGCCAGAACTGACGATACAAGGATTGCTGGGTGCTGCTGTTGCAAACATGCAACGTGCTGGACGGTAAACCTGCAAGCCGCCGTTGATTGCCACAGCTCGCGTGCGAGCCACATTGATAGCGCGCACAGCTTCAACGGGAGCGCGTTCCTGGGCCTGCAGGGGGAGCGTTGCTGTGAACACTGCGGCAATGCCCGAGAGCAGAAGCCGACGAGGAGCAGCGGCCAGAGGTAAGCGGAGCATTTCACAACCACTGAATACTCGATCTCTAGCAAGCAAATAGACCGATGGCAAGGCACCCACCTTGTCCCCGATCCCTCCGGCATGGGATGCGCCATGCGTGACCACGGCGAGGTGTTGCATGGCTGACGACTGAATCGCTGTCCAGACTTCGAGATGACGGCCGACGATTGCGATCATGAAGCACCCCGCCAGCGCCGCCGCCTGCACCCGTGCCGACCTGGCCGGGACCTGCCCGGAAGAGTTGTGACCGAAGCCCTGGATCTTCCTCCTGCCGATGAGCCGCCACCTCCCCACCCAGGAGCGGGAGTGGCACCCAATCGATATGCGGTGGGTGTCGATGCAGGTGCAGGCCGATGGCCAAGATCCGCACACCATCGATGCCGGCGGCTAGTACGTCGTGGAGCCGGGAGACACCCACAGCGAAACCGCCCTCGACGACACCCTGCTGCTGGTGATCTGTGAGGAAGACCGGCCGGAGTTCCGCCGCTAGATCCTGCGACGATTTCCCGGGATCTCGGCGGCCATGAACCGTCCCGCTCCGCTCAGCTGCTCATCGGGCAACACACTCCTAGCCTTGGGGCAGCGCAGGATCTCTCCACCCATGTCCTCTCCAGTCCTGGCTCCGTGGGAGCAGATGGGCGGCGACCGCCGGTTGACCTCCGGAGACGACGGGCTCGTTGAGCTCACCTCCGCCACCCCTGACCAGCCCAAGCCATCCGCCGACTCCATCACCGGCTTGAGCCTTGGCACCGCGGCTGATACCGGCTTGCCCCTCATCCAGACGGCCACCCTGCAGCCCACGGCAGACTCCGGCGACGGACTCACGGGCCAGAGCGGAGGCACGCAGTTCTCCACCGGCACCAATCTCTACATCCTCACCCTCGAAGACAGCGGTCGCCCCCTCAGCGAGCAGGCCAAGGCGGTGCTCGGGGACGTGCGCCCCCAGGGCATCTTCAAGAACCTGGGCATGGTCACGGCTCGGCTCACCACGGCGCAGGCGGCGGCGCTGGAACGTCGCCCCGGGGTGCTTCGTGTGGAGGCTGACCAGCAGGTGTCGATCGCCTGGCCCGAGGCATCGTCACCTCCGGCCAGCCAGAGGAAACCGGGCGGTGGTTCGACAAGCCCATCCACCGAGGTACTCGACTGGGGCGTGAGGGCGGTGTGGGGTGACAAAGATCGCAGGAGCAGCAGCTGGTCGATCAATGGCCGGGCGTTCGTGCTCGACACCGGCATCTCCGGCAACACCGCCGATCTCAACTTCAACACCACGCTCAGCCGGGATTTCACCGGCAGTCTCTCGGGCTTCTACGACAGGCAGGGCCATGGCACCCATGTGGCCGGCACGATCGCAGCGCAGGCCAACAACAGCCGCGGTGTTGCCGGAGTGGCTCCCAATGCAGAAGTGGTATCAGTCAAGGTGCTCAACGATCGGGGCAGCGGCAGCTACAGCGGGATCATCGCCGGGATCGACTACATGATGGGAATCACAAAACCCGGTGTTGTCAATGTGGCGAATATGAGCCTCGGTGGCGGCTTTTCCATGTCGCTCAATGACGCCATCCTCAAGGCTGCCCGCGAGAAAGGAATCCTGTTCTCCCTTGCGGCTGGGAATTCCTACCAGGATGTGGATTCTTTCAGCCCGGCCAGCGTGGGCGATGCCTCCAAGGGCATCTACACTATCAGCGCACATGACATCAACAAGCGCAATGCCTCCTTCACCAACTTCGACAGGTTTGGTGGCACCGATGTGGACAACGTTGCCTATGCTGCCCCTGGGGTGAACATCACCTCCCTCAGGATCGATGGTTCCACCATCGCCTACAGCGGCACCTCGATGGCTGCACCTCACGTGGCCGGTCTGCTGCTGATCGGTGGTTTCAGGTCCGGCACGGCCAGTGCCTTCGCCTATGGCAGTGAGACCAGGGATCCACTGGCGATCACCAACCTGGCTTGAATCACGAGCGAGCCAGCTGCTCCACAGCTGTCCCCCGAACGGTGCAGGTTCTTGCGGCTGCCATTCAGCGGGAGGAAACCATGGCTAGTGCCAACAGGTGCCAACACCTGGTCCCTGCACTCGTGGCCGGAGCAGACCACCCTGCTGCCGGCACCAGCCAGTGACTTGCTTTCGGTGAATCAGCTGGTGGATGGATGGTGATCAGCACCTGCTTGATCCCATCACTGGCCGCCAAGCCCAACGAGAACCACATGGCTATGGCGTTGCAACACCTGACAGGGTGGATCCTCAGATCCTCCGGCAAGGAAGATCCAGGCTTGGTGCTGGGGCTAGACGCTGGGATGCTGCATGGGCGGGAACGCGGCTCAGCAGTAGTAGACGCCAACAGCGCAGCGGCGAACGGTGCGCCGGCCAACGCCCGCAACACTCACCGGTGTAAGCGGCCGGCCAACCCTCGCTTCTGCCGCCGGAACCAAGGCGTTGAGGAGAGCTCCAGGAAAGCTCTGTGGGAGGGCTGTGGCCGCCAGTCCAAAGGCAAGGATCAGAACAGCAGCTGGCTTTTTCATGACGGTCATTGATTTTCTCCAAAAACAAAGTTGCTGGGAAGTTCACCCATATCCTTCATCGCCTTCAATTCCTTGAAGGCGATTTTCCTGGCTCCTGCCGGTGCCACAAAGACAAAGTCCCCGCTGGAAACGCTGGGACCCGCCTGCCAGTTTCTGATCTGGACACTGTACTGAGGAGCACCTGGCACAAGCCTTGATGTGATCACATAGCGACAGGGAAACGGACGATCTCCCTGAGCGATCCAGATCTGAAAATCAACATCCTTCTTTCGAAAGGCCAGATGATCACATTCGACTCCACCAATGACCCCACTGCCTAGATCTTTCACGTTGACAACTCCTTCGGTGAGCTCCGTATAGGCGCTGGTCAGAAGGAGATCGGCCGCGGGAAGGGGTCTGCGGTACTTGTCCTTCAGCTCATCGACAAGGTGATCGATCGAACCCTGGATCGGAACTTGGACGTAGACGTTGGCGCCTTTGCCCAGCAAGGTGAACATGCTGCCATCGAAGACGCTTTCCAGGTCGGTGAAGCCGCCAGTTCGCGTTGCCCGAATTTTGTTGGGTCGTGCAAGGGCCACTGTTCCGGAACTGGCCAGAGTCAGCCTCTGGTTGTCGCGGGTGATGACCTCGAGGTCGGAATCGTAGGCAAAGGAAATCGCTGACTGGGCGGCCACATAGGTGGTCATGGCCTTCAGCAAGGACCTAGCCTCGACCTCTCCGGCCAAGGCCTTGGGCGCGAATGGGGCTGCTGCGACAACCAAGGCACCCAGAAGAACCGAGAGCCCATGACGTACCGCAGTGGCACGTGGAGCAAGATGATGCATCGACTCTGGCCTCCAGATTCAAGCTTCGGCATGGTCCAGTTCAACCGGATCCCCGAAGGAGGCCTGGTTGAGCTGGCAGTGGCTTTGGCGTGGCTCCCCAAAGGCTAGCCACGTTGCACCCAGCCGGTATTTCGGGAAGCGGTTCTCCCGTCACCTTCGGAGATCTGATCGGCCCAGCTCTGGCCGGGATGCGTCAGATGCAGCAGGGCCCGCTCGCCTCCTATCTGCCCTATACGCACCAGACCGATCGGTTGCTCCATGCCTTCGCTGAGTGAGGCGCAGGCCGCTGTTCGAGCATCAACCGATGCCGAAAGGCTCTGCCCCCACCACTGGGATCAGAAGATTCCCAGAGTCTTCTTCTTGCAGTAGCCCGCGCCGACGTTCATCCAGCCCGACTCGCAGGGCTTGCCGTAGGTGGGCTTCACTTCGTAGTAGATGGGGGAATCGCAATGCTGCTTGAGGTCATTCACATAGCCGAGCGGGCACTCGTCGTAACCCGGCAGTTTGGGAATCCGCTTCTGGGCCAGTGCTGCGCTGGGGATCAATGCGGGAAGGGCCAGAAGACCGGTGACCAGAAAGAGAGCGGGCGTTGGCACCGGACGAGCAATCAGCTGGTGCAACTCTAGGTGAGCTGCTGCCTCTTGCCTTGCGCCACAACGCCCTGCCGCCGATCGCCGGCCGCGAAGCCGAACTCCTCTCCCTGGTGCAGCAGGCAGGTGCCGTGGCGCTGCCGCGCACGAACCTGAAGCTGGATCAGATCCGCTCCGGCTTCGCCTGTGCGCTGCACATGCACCAGCCCGTGATCCCGGCCGGTGCCAATGGAGAGCTGATCTCCCATCTGCAGTGGATGTTCGAGCACCCGGGGGAAGGCGACAACCACAACGCCGAGCCGTTCGCCCGTTGTTACCGGCGCATGGCCGAGCTCATCCCCCAGCTGATCGCCGAGGGCTGCAACCCGCGGATCATGCTCGATTACTCCGGCAACCTGCTCTGGGGCTTCGAGCAGATGGGCCGCCAGGACATCCTCGATGCCCTGCGCGTTCTGGCCTGCGATCCCGCCCTGCAGCCCCATGTGGAGTGGCTGGGCACGTTCTGGAGCCACGCCGTGGCCCCCTCCACGCCGATCCCCGATCTGAAGCTGCAGATCCTGGCCTGGCAGCACCACGTCGCCGCCCTGTTCGGCACCGAGGCCCTGCAGCGGGTGAAGGGGTTCTCCCTGCCGGAGATGCACCTGCCCAACCATCCCGACACGCTCTTCGCCCTGGTGAGTGCCCTGCGGGAATGCGGCTACCGCTGGCTGCTGGTGCAGGAGCACAGCGTGGAGACCCTCGATGGCTCGCCGCTCAGCCCGGAGCAGACGCTGATCCCCAACCGGCTCGTGGCCCGCAGCTCCAGCGGCGAGGAGGTGGAGATCACGGCGCTGATCAAAACCCAGGGCTCCGACACCAAGCTGGTGGGGCAGATGCAGCCCTACCACCAGGCCCTGGGGCTGAACCGGGTGGTGCTGGGCGGCATCCCCATCCCGCCGCTGGTGTCGCAGATCGCCGACGGGGAGAACGGCGGCGTGATGATGAACGAGTTCCCGCCGGCCTTCCTGCAGACCCACCACCGCATCGCCGCCGAGGGCAAGGCCACGGTGGCGATGAACGGCACGGAGTATCTGGAACTCGTGGAGGCCGCCGGGGTGAGGTCCGAGGATTTGCCGCAGATCCAGGCGGTGCGGCAGCACAGGCTCTGGCAGCAGGTGGAGGGCTCAGCCACGCCCGAATCCGTGGAGGCGGCCATCGCCGAGCTGGCGGCCAGCGATCCCGGCTTCTCAATGGCCGGCGCCTCCTGGACCAACGACCTCAGCTGGGTGGAGGGCTACGCCGACGTGCTCGAGCCCATGGCCCAGCTCAGCGCCCGTTTCCACCAGGTGTTCGACCCCCTGGTGGCCGGCGATCCCGCCGTCACGCAGACACCTGCCTACCAGGGGGCGCTCCTGCACCTGCTGCTGCTGGAAACCAGCTGCTTCCGCTACTGGGGCCAGGGCATCTGGACCGGCTACGCCCGCGAGATCCACCGGCGGGGGGTGGCCGCTCTCGACGGCGCGGCAGGCCGGATCCGGTGACGCCCGCCCCGGGCAGGACCTGCGGCGGGCTGGAAGCGGAGCTACCACTGATGGGGCAGCCCCTCCCCCACCAGCCCATGTCCCTGCGCGAGTACAAGCCCGGCACCAGCTTCCCCGGGGTGATCGGCCGCACCGCCGATGTGTCGACCCCGGCCTGGCCCAGACCCAACCGGGCCCGCAAAGGGGCACCCAACGTGCTGTTCCTGGTGCTCGACGACACGGGCTTCGGGCAGCTCGGCTGCTATGGCAGCCCGATTGCTACGCCCCATCTCGACGCCCTGGCGGCGGAGGGTCTGCGCTTCAACAACATGCACACCACGGCGCTCTGCTCGCCGTCGCGCTCCTGCATGCTCACCGGCCGCAACCACCACTCCAACGGCCTGGCCTGCATCACCGAGGGGTCGATGGGCTATCCGGGCGCCAACGGCCTGATCCCGTTCGAGAACGGCTTCCTCTCCGAGATCCTGCTGCAGCAGGGCTACAACACCTACGCGGTGGGCAAGTGGCACCTCACCCCCGCCGAGCAGACCTCCGCCGCCGGCCCCTACGACCGCTGGCCCCTGGGGCGCGGCTTCGAGCGCTTCTACGGCTTCATGGGTGGCGACACGCACCAGTACTACCCCGAGCTGGTGCGCGACAACGGACAGGTGGAGCCCCCCAGCACCCCGGAGGAGGGCTATCACCTCACCCCCGATCTGGTGGAGAAGGCGAAGGCGATGATCGCCGACGCCAAGCAGGTGGCGCCCGACAAGCCCTTCTTCATGTACTTCTGCACCGGCGCCATGCATGCGCCCCACCACGTGCCGAAGGAGTGGGCCGACAAATACAAGGGCCAGTTCGATGACGGCTGGGATGCCTACCGCGAGCGCACCTTCAGCCGGCAGAAGGAGCTCGGCATCATCCCGGAAGGCACCGTGCTCTCGCGCCACGACCCGGACGTGCCCGACTGGAACGGCCTCTCGGAGCCGGAGAAGCGGCTGTATGCCCGCATGATGGAGGTGTTCGCCGGCTTCCTCGAGCACACCGACCACTACATCGGCGAGCTGATCGCCTTCCTCAAGGAGATCGGCGAATACGAGAACACCATGATCATGGTGATCTCCGACAACGGCGCCAGCTCCGAGGGCGGTCCCACCGGTTCGGTGAACGAGGGCAAGTTCTTCAACAACGTGCCGGAGAATCTCGAGCAGAATCTCGCCGCCATTGATGACATTGGCGGCCCGAAGTACTTCAACCACTACCCCTGGGGCTGGACCCACGCCGGCAACACCCCCTTCCGCCGCTGGAAGCGCGAAACCTACCGGGGCGGCACCAGTGATCCCTTCATCCTGAGCTGGCCGAAGGGCATCGCCGCCCGCGGCGAGATCCGCAGCCAGTACTGCCATGCGATCGACATGGTGCCCACCGTGCTCGAGGCCCTGGGAATCGAGCCGCCCGACGCGATCCGCGGCGTGACCCAGAGCCCGATCGAGGGCTTCTCGCTGTGCTCCTGTTTCGACAATCCGGCGGCACCGAGCGTGCATCTCACCCAGTACTTCGAGATGTTCGGCCACCGCGCGCTGTACCACGACGGCTGGCGGGCGGTGTGCCCCTGGCCGGGCACGTCGTTCGTGGAATCGGGACGCCGCTTCGGCGATCCGATCAGCTACGACCAGCTGACCCAGCTCGATGCCCACGGCTGGGAGCTCTACAACCTGCAGGAGGATTTCGCCGAGACCAGCGACCTGGCCGCCGCCGAACGCGACCGCCTGATCGCCATGATCGGCATGTGGTACGTGGAGGCCGGCAAGTACAAGGTGCTGCCGATCGACAGCCGCGGCACCCAGCGCTTCGCCGAGGAGCGCCCCCAGATCAGCGCCGACCGGGAGCGCTTCATCTACTACCCGGGCACCCAGATGGTGCCCACCAACGCGGCACCGCGGGTGCTGAACCGGCCCCACTCGATCTCGGTGGAGGTCGAGGTGCCCGAGGCCGGAGCCGAGGGGGTGCTGTTCAGCATGGGCGGCAACGACGGCGGCTTCGCCTTCTACGTGCAGAACGGCCTGCTCACCTACGGCTACAACTACGTGGCCGAGCAGTTCTTCCGCATCCGCTCCGAAGGCCCCCTGCCGGCCGGCCGCCACATCGTGAGCGCCGAGTTCACCCCCACCGGCCCCGCCGACCTCGCCAACGGGCGCGGCACCCCGGCCCGGGTGCAGCTGTTCGTGGACGGCCAGCCGGTGGGCGAAGGCGAGCTGCCGGTGACGATCCCACTCAGCCTCGGCCTGGCGGCCGGCGTGGCGGTGGGGGCCGATCCCGGCTCACCGGCCCTGCCGGATTACAAGCCGCCCTTCGCCTACGGCGGCCGCATCCGGCGCGCCATGGTGGATGTCACCGGCACCCCGATCGAGGACCTGCAGGAGCGGATGCGCCAGATCCTGGCCCGGCAGTAGGGGCGTCAGGACGCGGTGAGCTGCTGCGGGGAGCGCCTTGCTGCAGCGGTGCCGGGCCGATACGGTTCGGCCCTGCCTCCCGCTGCGGCGATGCGCTGCTCCCTTCCTCGCCTCTCTCGCCCGGCCGCCGTCCTCGTGCTGGCGGTGCTGGCAGTGGCTGTCTCATGGGTTTCGCCGCGCCTGCTGGCGAGCGAGACACCCCAGGCCGATGCCCTCGCCGCCATCCGCCAGGTGTGGCCGGAGGAACACGAAACCACCGCCATCCAGGTGGCCTACAAGGAGAGCGGCCTCTCGCCCACCGCCCGCGGCTGCAACGGCGACTGCTTCGGCCTGTTTCAGATCCACTACAGCGCCAACCAGCGGCTGATCGCCTCGATGGGCATCGAGAAGCCCGAGCAGCTGTTCGATCCCGTCGTCAACTCCAGCGTGGCCTACCGGCTGTTCCGCCAGGCGGGTTGGAAACCCTGGGGCATCCAACCCTGAGGATCGCCATGATGGGGTTCTTGAACTGATCCCGATGGCCATTGCTGCGTTTGCCGTTGTTCTCGGTCTGGCAGCGTTGATCGTGCCCACCCCCGCCAGCGCCGAGGGCGGCTCTCTGTGGGACAACATCGACGAGACGAAGACGGCACCACGGTCGTGCCCGGCCCCTGGCGCGACGCCACGCAGCCGTGCCACGCAGCCGGTGCGGGGATCGATGCGGAGCCCCCAGGACGGGAACCCCGGGCGCAGCAGCGATTAGTCGCTAGCCCGCATCAGGAAGGTGGGCATGGGACCCATCGCAAAAGGGGGCGTCCTTCGTGTGCTTGCAACGACAAAGCATCGCCTTGCGATCCTTCTCCACCGTGAATTCCTTGGGGGTGAAGTCGGTGCCTTGATGCGATCCATCACAAAAAGGCTGGGCCTCTGAGCGACCACAGGTGCAGTAGAAATACTGCTTCCCGGCTTCCAGTTCGACGCGCACGGGCGTTCTGGCAGCAATCACCGGTTCACCCATGGCGGTGCAGCTCCAGAGCACTCCTGTGATCCTTGCATTGCAGTCAGAACTCTGCCTGCCGCCACAGAGCGACGTCACATTGACGAGAACGGGCAGACCAGCCTTTCAGGCTGGTCTGCTCAATCTGCCCTGCCGGTAAAGGAGATCAGCGTTCTCGAGATGGCGGGGCTGTGCGTGGCGGTCTCATGGGTATCGCAGCGCCTGCTGGCGAGCGAGACGCCCCAGACCGATGCCCTCGCCGCCCTCCGCCAGGAGTGGCGGGAGGAACACGCCACCATCGCCAACCAGCGGCTGATCGCCTCGATCGGCATCGAGAAGCCCGAGGAGCTGTTCGATCCCGACGTCAACTCCGGCGAGGCCTCCCGGCTGTTCCGCCGGGCGGGCTGGAAATCCTGGGGTCCTCAGCCCTGAAGGTCACGGGTGAGGCTCACGAGTCCTCGTCGTCCTCGTCGTCCTTCTCCTCACCACCGTTCTCGGGGCTGGTGCGTTCCATCTTCTGCTCACCGCCCTCGCCGTCCTCCTTGGGCTCGGGGCCGGATCCGCAGCCCACCAGGGTGCCGGCCAGCAGACCGGCGGCGGCCAGGAACAGGGCAAGGCGGGAGCGAACCATGGAGGCAGGAGCTTGGCTGTTCAACTCTGGCAGGAATGCCCTGAGATCTGCCGGTCAGTCGATGCCAATGGCGGCATAGGCCGCCCGCACGAGTGCGGGGCCACGGTCGTCGCTCATCACGCCCTGCATCAACAGTGGCACTCAGCAGTTCAGCGATGCGGCTGAACTGCGGATCACCACTGCCATGAATCTCAGCTATCGGTGTCTCCCTGCTTCAGACGAAACGCCAGTGTCCCTGAAAACTGGACCGCTGAGGGCTGGAGGGTTGCAGATGATCGCGAATCGATCACACACATGGTTGACACACTGCGATCACACAGTGTGATCACACACGGCGATCACACTGTGCGATGACCAGCACCTGATCGCCGCATCCTTGAGACGCTGACTCAGCGATAGCATCACACAGTCAATCAGGGGCAACACGTGAAAGAGATCAGCCTGCTGGAGCTGCTGGGACGATCCGCCGCCCGCTTCGCCGCCATCTCCGGCGGCATCGCCCTGCTGGTGTGGATCACCTGGGTGATGCTCGACCTCAAGCATCTGCAGTCGGGCTTCACCCTGCCCTGAGATCCCCTGGCGCCGCACCCGGCTCAGCGGCGGCCATTCACGATCACCGAGCTGCCGCCGCCCGCTGCCGTGCCCGGCAGGGCCGGCACCACGGAGGTCTGGCCGTCCCACTTGTCCAGGAAGAGCTTGTAGAGCACCAGGTCGTCGAGACTGGAATTGAGCGTCTGGTAACGCTTGGCCTCCTGCTCGGCGATCTTCACTTCGGTCTGGGCCCGCAGCAGCTGCTGTTCGGCAATCTGCTTCTGCTCGATCGCGGCGCGATACTCCTCGGCGATCTGCAGACCGGTGAGGTCGAGGCCCTGCACGTTCACGTAGTCGAACTTGCGCAGTTCCTCGGCCACCTTCTCCTGCACGATCTCTGAGATCGTGTTCCATTCGGTGGCGATCGTCACCAGCTCATACTGGGAAAACACCGATTTCAGCGCCTTGAGCAGCGACGGCTGGATCACCCGCGGATAGATCTGCTGGTTGTCGGTGGCGATCGTTTCGTAGATGCGGCCCGCCTCGCTGGGCTTCATGGCGTACTTCACCGTGGCCGTGGCCTGGATCACCTGCAGATCCTTGGTGAGGGTGGAGAACTGCTCGGGCCGCACCTGGGTGCGGACATCGAACGGGGAAACGTTCTGCACCAGCGGCAGCTTGAAATTCGCGCCCGGTGAGCGCGGCGCCCCGGTGACCTTGCCGAGGGTGGTGACCACCGCCACGTTGCCGGCCGGCACGATGAAGACCGTCTGGCTCAGCAGGATCACCAGCCCCAGCACCACCGCCAGGATCAGGCTGAGGCCCGCAGCGGGCCCATCAGGTCTGCTGGCGGAGCGAAGCGGAGATTGCATGGGGATGGGGCCAATGCCGAACCCTAGGGTGATCATCCGGGTTGCCCATGCGATGGCCATCCTGCGCGCGCTCGTCCACGCCTCCGGGCTGAGCCTGCTGCTGCTCACGCCGGCGCTGGCCCGCGCCGCCTGTCCAGCACCGGATGCCGTGGCGGCCTTCCTGGCCGACTTCGGGGCGGCACGCCCCAGCGCGGGATTCGGCCATGACCTCACGCTCCCTGATGCCGTCTGCGCCCGCCGCCGCCTGATCGCCCGGCTCCCCGCCCAGCTCGGGCCGCTGGTTGGCTACAAGGCCGCGTTCACCAACCCGGTGCTGCAGCGGCGCTTCGGGGTGGAGGGTCCGGCCTGGGGGGCGATGTTCGCCTGGGGTCTCCATCCCTCCGGAACCACCATGCCCATCGGCTTCGGTGCGAGGCCGCACGTCGAAGCCGATCTGCTGGTGGTGGTGAAGGACCCGGGGCTCGCCGGCGCCCGCGATCCCCTGGAAGCCCTGCGCCACATCGAGGCCGTGGTGCCGTTCATCGAGCTGCCCGACCTGATGCTCACTGGGCCCGTGACGGGCCCGGCGGTGATCGCCACCAACGTGGGCTTCCGCGCCGGGGTGCTCGGCACCCCGATCCCGGTGAAACCCACCGCGGCCTTCCTCGAAGCCCTGGCCGCCATGACGGTGGTGGCGCGCGAGGAGCACGGCGGCCGTGAACTCGGCCGGGCCCGGGGCGACACCCTGATGGAGCACCCCCTGCACGCCGCCCTGTGGCTCGCCCGCAGCCTGCGCCAGGACGGAATCGAGTTGCGGCCGGGCGACCTGCTCAGCCTCGGCGCCTTCCTGCCGGCGGCACCGGCGGCCCCAGGCACCCGCATCAGCGTGCGCTATTTCGGCCTGCCGGGCGACCCGTCGGTGTCGGTGGGGTTCGAATAAGGAGAGGGGTGTGAGGCGGGTCATGGGCTGACACCGCCTCTGTTACAGCCGCTCTGTTACAGCCGCTCTGTTGCAACCGTCGCTTGCGGCTGCCCAGGAACCTGAGGCCTGAGCAGGATTGCTGAGCGAATCTGCCGGCCGGCTGATGGGGATGATTCACAACAGGGAGCCGCGCCGCGGCAACCAGCCGCGCCGGTTCGCCCAGGCGCTGCTGCTGGTCGCCGGCCTGGCCGCGGGCACTGGGGCGGCTGTACCGATTGCTGCGGAGGCGGCGGAGCCACCGTCTCCCCTGGCGGCCGAAGAGCGCCGGCAGCGGCAGCGCTTTCCCGGAGTGTGGGCGCTGGTGGACAACGCCAACAACCTCTTCAACGTGCGCCTCAGCGCCGACGGGAGGGCACTGAGCACCAGTGGCACGGAGGGCACGCCGCTCGGAGGCAGCGAGAACCTGCGACCGGCCCAGCTGTTCGAACGAGGCCGCTGGCAGCCCTGGGGCAACGGCGTGCGCATCGATTACAGCGATGGCTGGACCGATGCGATCGTCACCGGTCCTGAGGGGCCGGTGCAATGGTCGTGGGCTCCGGGGACAGACCGTCTCCAGCCACCCACCAACCACGGCAAGGCGGTGCCGGTGCGTGATCCCATCGCCGTGGCGGTGGGGGTCTACCGATTCCGGCCTGTGGAGGAGAACCTTCCACCCACCACCCTGAGCCTGCTCTCCAACGGTCTGGCTTTCAACAGCGTGGACCGTCCCGCCGGCGGCGTGTGGCGGCTCAGGGGAGAGACCGTGGTGGTCGAGTGGGCATCCGGCTGGCGAGCCGAGTTCGAGCCACGGGATCAGGGGCCGCTGCGTGCACGCATCTGGCAGCCCGGCAGCGTTCCGCCATCGCCACCCACCGCCGTGCGCACCGGTGAGCGGATCGACTGAGGCGGCTGCCGCGCTGAACTCTTGCTATGGGACCGTTGCTCGACGCCGACACACTGCTGGAGCTGGTGCTGCCGAAGCTGCTGCGCATGACCGTCGTGAGCTCCGTGCTGGGCACTGTCGTGGGTGCAGGGGTGGCCGCTGCGGCGCGACGACCTCCAGGGCCTGCCATCTGGGGTTCCTCGCTGGGGGTGTTCCTGATCGGCCTGCTGCCAATCGAGGCCCATCCGGCCTCCCTGATCGGCGGCCCCTATGCCGCCATCTGGCTGGGCTTCATGGTGCTGATGTTCGTTCCGGCCAGCGCCATCGGCGGCGCAGGGCTGGGGTTGGTCACCGCCGCCCGACCCCGCTCGCCCCTGAGGCGCCCCCACCTCCGCGCTGGCGTCATCCTGGCGGCCTACCTGATCAGCGCCCTGGTTCTCACGGTGACCCTGTCACCACCGGCCATCGCCGTCAGGACGCCCAGCCCCCAGGGGCCATTCCCCCTGCTGGCCGAGGTCAGCGGCTTCGAGAGCCTTCCCTCGCACCTGGCCCTCAGCGGCGATGGCCATCGGCTGGCTGTGCTGAGTGTGAGCTACGGCAGGCAACAGGTGGACATCATCGATCTCCAGACCCGCAAACGGCACAGGATCCGCAACCTGCACGGCAAACCCCAGGGGCAGCAGACCCTTGAGGACATCGTCGCCTCCCTGGCCCTGTCTGCGGATGGACAGGAGCTGATCACGGCTGCCCTCCAGCAGGTGCAGGTGCGCAGGCTGCCCGACGGCAGACCCCGCCTACGTCTGGATGGGGCCGAAGTGGCCTATCCCATGGCCGATCACAGGCTCGTGACGCTGGCCCCGGTGGATGCCGCGGCAGCCAGACCCACACCCCAGTCCCTGAAGGTGTGGAATCTCTCCAGTGGGGAATTGCTGCAATCCCTTGCGGCGGATCTCAACACCATGGAGCGGGAGATGCTTCCGATTGCCATGAGCCCGGATCGCCGCCTGCTGGCCTTCCCGCGGCGGGTCTACGACGACCAGATCGAGGTGTGGAACATCAGCGAGGGCAGGCAGGTCAGCACCCTGGAGCTGGAGAACCCGGCGGGGATTCTCGCCCTGGCCTTCTCACCGGATGGCGGAGAGCTGGCCCTCTCTCTGGGCCAGGGACCACCGATCTCGATCTGGGATCTGGCCACGGCGCGCCAGATCCGGAGTATCGACATACCGGAACGGGTGCACCAGCTGTACTGGACGACACAGGGCCTCCTGGCCGGCTACGACGGTGCCTTCCGGGTCCTGAGTCCCAGGGACGGAACCGTGCAGCACACGCTTCAACTGGGTTCCACGGGGCCGTCATCTCCGAACAGGCCAGTGCTGCCGATGGCACTGTCCGCCCTGAGCGGCGATGGCAACACGCTGGCAGCCCATGTCCCCGACCACGGCATCGGTGTCTGGCGGGTGGGCCAGGCAGACTGATGAGGGCGCGTGATGCCAGACCGACGATGACGACCCAGCAGGGATTGGGGCTGTATGGCCTCGTGACTGCGACCCTGGCAGCGCTGCTGGCGATGCCCGAACCCATACGCGCTGAGACAGCAGTGCCGACGCTGCTGGCACGGGAAGCACACCTGGAGGTCTGCACAAGCCAGGAGATTCGTGATGGCGGAGGCAGCGATTTTGTGACGGCCCTGGCCTCCATGCCGGATGGCCGGCAGCTGCTGGTGGGTTGCAGGTCAGGGGCGGTCGAACTGCGAACCGCGGAAGGACAGTTGCGCTTCCGTCAGCAGCCGAAGCTGTTTGATGTGCAGAGTGTCGCTGTCACGCCGGATGGACGGCTGCTGTTCAGCCTCGCTGGCGACACCATCCATCGTTGGAGCACAACGGGTGAACCGCGGGGGAGCTTCAAGACCGCGATTGCTAAGGATGGCGATTGTGAAGGTTGTGATACCCGGGTGATGGTGATCTCACCGGATGGGAAAAGCCTGCTCACCGGTCACAGGAACGGATCAGCAGTCCTCTGGAATACCGAGGGAGTGCAACTGAGACGATTCGAGCATCCCAGCTGGGGGTCACAGGTGAATCAAGTGGCATTCGATCCATCTGGCAGCAGCATCGCCATCGGCGAAGAAAGAGGAACCGTGCGCCGCTGGAGCACGACGACCGGCCGACTGCTCAGTGAAATCGACACTGGGCTTGCCACTCTCAACTCTCTGGCCGTCACCGCCAGTGGCGATGTGTGGGCTGCCGGATGGAACGGGGGGGGGGCGGGTCGATGGGACCCGCTGGGGAGACTGCATACGGCGTTGCGTGAGAACGCCATTGTTGATCCCTTCCAGGTACTTCCCCAGGGCACAGGCGTAGTGCTGGGTGGCTCACAGTATGGGGATAACTATTTCGAGATTCGCGACCTCCAGGGCCAGCTACTGATGAACCTGCGGATCCCTGACGACATGATGGAGGCGGGCAACAGCGTGCCGTCACTGAGTCTTGGCAATCCACTACTTGTGTCAGCTGATGGCAAGCTGCTGTACCTGGCGGTCTCCTCTTGGATTTACCTCTGGGACCTTCCGGTGGACGCTCCCTGAGCCCATGCGCTCCAGGTAGGCGCCCATCCTGGTTCACGGGAGAGACTCGACTCGTCGGCACCTCCCGGTCATGCTCTGGGCATCGACCTCCGCCCCATAGTCACTCCCAATGGCCAGCTCACCCCGATAGCCCAGCGTCTGCAGGTCAATCGTGTGGCTTTCCGAGACAAACTGGGGCCTGTACATTCTCTCGCTCCAGTGAATGGCCTGCTCGGAGACCGTGACAGTGCTCTCATCAATGATCCCCCCTCCCAGCTCCTCCGGTGGTTCATTGGTGGTGATGGTGTCACGAACCTCTCCCGTGCCGGGATCCAGTTCCTGCACCTGCTGAAGACGTGGATCGACGCGGATGGTCTTCTCCGATCCATCCTCCAAAGCGCAGCTTAGGCTGAAGGGACGTGTCGTCCAGCGCCAGATCAGACCGCAACCTGCCAGGAGCGGGATCAGGAGGGTGAGGAGCACGTAAACCCTTTTTTTCACTGGGGTCATGAGCACAGGAAATCTGGAATGGTAGTCGCCACTTCCGTCGTCACTTCCATGGAACAGCTGTGCATGAGGATCCTGGCAAAGTTCGACTCCCGCAACAGGTGAATGGAGGGAACCGTCTGCCCCTGAGCGCACCCCAGCTGAGCCAGCTCAATCTCATGAAGCCTGTCGAGAGCAGGGACAGGCGCCTCGGAGCTGCATCTGTCCGCTGTGCTGCAGGAGGCCCTGCTGAGCGGGGATGAAGCCGGCAGCGAGGCGGCGGCGGTCACGGTGGCGCTTGGTCGAACAACCGTTCCTGCTGGTGATCAGGAGTCGTGCCGGCGGAACCCCGCTCTTCATCGTGCGAGTCATGGATCCAGGCGAGCACACGGCGTCTCCAGGGGCTTCTCGCCTGTTGCTGTTGCTCGCCCTGAAACTCGTCAGCACCGCTGACGCTGCGCAGGTGGCCTGTCCAGCAGGGGTGACTGACCAGATCAATGGCCTCTACCGCTGGCAGATCGGCGGCCAGAACGACAGGGGGCCGATCGGTCTGACGAGCCAACGCGAATACTTCACCCCTGAGTTGGTTCAGCAGCTTGAGGACGCCTTCCGACTCAGCCCTGCCGGTGGTCACTTCGTCGATGTCGATGTGTTCAGTGGCAACCAGGTGCGCACGTTCGGCGCACTGGTGCGAGGCTGTGCCCCCGCGGCTGAGCCACCCGGCCGATGTGCCGGTCCACATCCGCTACCAGCCACTTCCCGTAGGCCAAGGTTGGCGGAGGATTGCTGACATCAGCTATCCTGGAATTACTGGGTGGTGCTGTCACGCTACATTGCACTATCACTGAGATCAGTTACCGCGATAGTCTCAGATATTCATCTGGTCCGAGACTCAGGGCTCGAGCTCAGGCATTGATTGCTCTTCAGTATCGCTCTCTCAATTCAATTCATATCCCTACCGCTCCTTGCAGGTCTTGAGGTAGTTGGGGTCCAGGTCTCCTCCAACTTCCTCAAACAAGTCATCAGCTAAGTCAAGGGCCAATCCCTGTCGAAAGCTGGCGCAGCCCTGCGTGGGACTGCCCTGCAAGAACATGATCTCGCCATAAAAGATGTGGGCAGAGGCGTTGGTCGGATCAAGAGAGAGTGAACGTTCGGCATCTTCAAAGGCATCGGCGAGTCTCCCCATTTTCACCATGAGATGAGCTCGATTCATGGAAGGATTAGACTCCAATGGGCCAAGCTCAATGGCCATGTCATAATCACTCAGGGCGCCACGAAAGTCCTTCAAGCGATAGCGAGCATTTCCCCTGTTGTTGTAAGCCTGGAAAAAGTCCGGCTGGAGCAGAATTGCCTTATCGTAATCACCAACCGCACCAAAGTAGTCGCCCAGCTCATACTTCGCAATTCCTCTATTTAGCCAAGAGAAGTACTCGTCTGGATCCAAGGCAATCGCTCTAGTATAGTCATCTATCGCAGCACGATGATGCATCAGGCTGCTCTGCGCGTTGCCTCTATTGTAGTAGAGTAGCGCATTTTCCGGCGCAAGCCTGATGGCATCATTGAAGTCGGCAATCGCACCAGCGAAGTCCTCAAGCGCCTCTTTGACGCCACCTCTGTTATTCAAGGTATCGACGGTCCATGAGTCGTCAGGGCTCAGAGAAAGCACCTGATTATAGTCTGAAAGTGCACCCTTATAATCTTGTAATTCACTCCTTGCTGAGGCGCGGCCGAAATATGCTTCGAACGAGTCAGGATTGATATGGATTGCTTTACTATAGTCCGCTATCGCCCCTTTGACATCCCGAAGCAACTCCACTTTTAGGTCGCCTTGAAAAATATAGGCAGCTGAATTCTCGGGCTCCAGTCGCAGGCCCTCCTTGCAGTCAGCGATGGCTTTGCTGGCTTGTCTCAGATTCCCATAGGCGTAACAGCGTTCCAACCAGGCTTGCACCAGCGTGGGATCACGACGAATCGCCTCGCTGCAGTCAGACACCGCCAATGCCCATGCTTCGGCCTCGGTCCGTCTGGCGCAGCGCTCGGCGTAGCCGGAGGCATCCGTCGGCTCAGCGTCGTCCTTCCGGTCACTCTCGGCCATGACTGGCGCGGCCATGGCGCCTTGGGCATTGAAGCCCACATCCCCAAGTGAGAGCCAGCCCAACAGAACACCTGTGCTCAGGGAGAGGGTACTGGCGGTCACCAATCCGAAGGCACCTGAGAATACTGTCTTCATCTGGGCAGACAGAGATGAGGATCACGGTGGAATGGAGACGACGCGAACTCGGCACCTGGCGATGTCGTCCCATCCGCAATGATGGAAAGGATGATCAGCGCATGCCACCACCAGTTCACACTTGGCAATGATTCAATTACCTTGCCGGGATGTCTTGAAGACCGCTGGAAGAGTGGCTGCACTCAACAGGGTTCCCTAAAGTCAACATGAATCCAAGACAGTGTTGACAACCGAGATCATGAAGCAGTCAGCTGAAGTGGAGATGGACGGTCAGCCTCTACAGGGTCCTCTGGCGATGCCTGTCCGCGTATCAGAGCACTGTGCCTACGAAGGTCGAAATCCCAGCCACCGGCAGCCGATCCAGACCACCGTGGGTACCCCGGCTCGGTCCGGCAGCACGAACGGCTGCAGCGCCCAGAACAATCGATTCCGGCCTCAGGCAAAGCGGAGGCGTCTGACCACCCGCTTGCTCAGCTCCACCCTGCTGGCGACGCTGGTGGCACTCGCCATGGCACCAGCACGGGCAAAGCCGGTGAGTGCGGAATTCCGCTTCACGCCCTATCTTCCTGCCGCCAGCGACGCCGAAAAGGTCACGACTGTGCCGGGAGTGCTGGAGCTGGAGCTCAATGGGGTGCCGATGGCGGAGGCCTCACTGGAATCCAAATCAGCTCTGGTGATGGATAGTGACGACAGCGGAATCGAGGTGTTTCCTGCTGTGTGGTTGCCGGCGAGTCAGCTGCAGCCACTGCTGAGGCGCAGCAACAATGTGTTGCGGCTGCGGTTTACGCCCAAGGATGGAGGTGTGACCTACCGCAGCCAGTTCCGCTGGGCGGTGATCGATGACCAGACCACCACCAGCACCACGGAAGAGGGTTCCGAGGTGACCACCAACCACTCGGCCAGGGGAGGGGAAGACCGCGAGGTACGAGGGCCGGTGACGGTGCAGCATGCGTTCCAGGCACCCTTCGCCCGCGTGGAACCCTGGCACGACGCCCCGGCGGTCAACACCCTCGAGCCGGCCGACCGTGCCGCGATCCTGGCCCTGATCAGCCAGCGTGCGGCACTGTTCGCGCCCGACTTCGAGGCGGCCTATCGATTCATCGCCAGCCAGCCCACCGACCGTGGGCTCACGATCGACGTGCCGGAAGTACGCCGGCACCGTTGCCTGGAGACGGGCTATGGCACCGGCATCCGGGTGGCCGCGCCCGCCGAGGCCGATGTCCGCCTGATCACCACCGGCAGCCCAGTGGTGGTGGCCCGTGGGACGGGTGAATACCTGTTCAACTTTCCCAATCAGGACGGCACCGTCGAGCGGTACGAAGCCCTGCCCAATGACATCGCATTCTGCTTCCTGGTGATGCTCAATTCGCTCTTCCCCAAGCAGTTTCTGCTGGTGAAAGGCAAGGACGGACAGTGGCAGATCCTGCCGTGAACCCGCAGCCGTGCTCAGAGCAGCGGGCGGCCGTCAAGGCGGCGGATCGCCACCACCCCAGGCCGGGGCGGCCGCCCCAGCACCGGTGAGGGCCAGTTGGAGCCCAGCGGCACCTGGCGTAGCTGTTCAAACCGGCCGCCATCGCGGTCTTCCAGGGTGTGGGCCTGGATCTCCTCGCCGCCCCGCTGGCGGGTGCCGTGGGTCTCGCCCGGATGCTGCACCGCCAGGAACAGGGTGGATTCCTCCCGGTCGAAGCATGGCCCGCACAACTCGCACTCCATCGGCCCAGTGGCGAACAGCAGCGCCTCGCCGGCGCGCGGTCCGCTGGCCGGGAAGAGCCAGCAGGCGTTGTTGCCGAACACATCCAGGTCGCTGCTGCTGCCGGTGGAGCGATCGGTGACCATCCACACATTGCCAGCGCGGTCGATCGCCAGGTTGTCGGGATTGGCGAAGCCCATGCCCCCCTGCCAGGGGGTGCCGCCCGTGGCCACCATGCTCCAGCGGAAACCGCTGGCGTCACCCCGCTGGAGGCCATCCTGCAGGCGCATCACCCAGCCGTAGGGCCAGCTCGCTTCTCCCTGGGGGCCGCGGAAGATCGCCGGATCGGCCCGACCCTCAGCATCGCTGCCACCGGCGGTAAAGGCGATCAGCAGATCGCCGCTGCGAGGGTCGATGTCGGTGTCCTCGGGGCGGGCCGCGGGGGTGGCCCCCACGGCGTTGGCGGCCAGGTGGGCGTCGATCAGGATCGCCCCCTGCCGTTCGTCGCCTTGGCCCGGGTAGAGGTCAGCCAGGCTGCGGTGCAGCTGCAGGTAGGCCGCCACAGCGGCGTCGCTGGCCAGGGCCTCGGCGCCGGGCTGGCTGCGGTCGCGGTGGGGCAGCAGGGTGGGCTGGCTGAGATCGAAACGCTCGTAGTGGCTGGGGAGAAGGGGCGCCAGGGGCGTCTCCGGCGCCAGGGCTACCCAACGCCCCGTGCCGTCGGGCTTGAACACCGCCGCCTCCAGCCGGCCCCGCTCCAGCAGCCGGGAATTGGCCGGATCGGCGGGATCGCGCACCAGCTCCTCACTCACAAACCGGTAGAGGTGGCCCCCATGCCGGTCGCAGCCGGAGAACACCACCAGGGGCTGACCGGCCGTGGCCCGCACCGCCACCGCCTCATGGCGGAAGCGGCCCAGCCAGCTGTGCTTCACCGCCGGCTGCTCGGGGCGACGGGGGTCGAGCTCCACCATCCAGCCGTACTTGTTGCCGGCCAGAGCGAACGGGTTGCCCAGGCCCTCGAGGCGCGTGCCATCGAAGCGGAAAGGCCGCTCCCCCGGCGGCGGGGAGGAGCCGTCGGCATAGACCCGCTCCACCACGTGGCTCTGGATATTCTCCTCGGCCGAGAGCACCGTGCCCCAGGGGGTCTGGCCGCCGGCGCAGTTGGCGAAGCTGCCGATCACCCGATCGCCGAGTCCGTCGTCGTAGCCCAGCCTTTGGGGGCGGCGGAAGACGGTCGCCGCCGGGCCGCTGCAGCGCAGCCGCTCCTCCGGGCGCTGCAGGCCGCTCAGGCCGGTGATGCGCCGGTCGTAACGACCCGGGACGGCACGCCAGGTGCCGCTGGAGTCGCAGCCGAACCCGGCCACGCCGATGCCCAGGTCGGCCATGGCGGCACTGGCCACCGCCAGCAGGGGCTGGCGCAGCGGATCGTCCGCCGCCAGCCCAGCCACATCCACCCGGCCGCCGCGCGGCGCCAGCGCCTCACGCAGCGCCTCGAACGGCAACGTCTCGCCGGTGGCCTCGGCGTAGCCCTCCATCCACACCTGCGGGCTGATGTATTCGAAATTCACCGTGAGCAGCGCCCGTCCGTCAGCCAGCGGCGTGTACGCCAGATAGTCGTTGTTGAAGCCGAAGCGGCCATCGGCCAGCGGCTCGCCCCAGGTGAACAGCAGGTCGCTGCGGTAGCCCTCCGGCACCACCAACCGGTCGTCGATGGCGATGCGGCCATAGAGCTCCCGCTGTTGGGCGGCGCTGCGGCCGTCGCCGGGGAGGGGCATCGGGCCGGGCAGCGGCTCGAAGGACACACCGCCGGCCTTGGCATCCGGGCGGGTGGCTGGCGAGGCCGCCTCGCGGG
>JBATEO010000074.1:0-6612 GCA_049664045.1 Prochlorococcaceae cyanobacterium | reverse complement strand
CGCCGAGGCCATCGGAGCCTTCGCCGCCGGCCGCTGGCGGCATGCGGGCCGCATCCTCGACGAGCTGGCGGCGGAGCACCCCCGCGATCCCCTCGCCCTGCAGGCCGGTCACCTGCTCGACCTCTACCGCGGCGATGCCGCTGGACTGCGCCGCCGCCCGGAACGGGCGCTGGCGCACTGGCGGCCGCACGAACCCGGCTATCACGCGGTGCTCGGCATGCTGGCCTTCGGCTGCGAGGAAAGCGGCGACTACCGGCTCACCGAGGAGCACGGCCGCCGCGCCCTGGAGCTCGAACCCCGCAACGCCTGAGCCCACCACGCCGTGGCCCACGTGTTCGCCATGGAACACCGCCCCGGCAAGGGCATCAGCTGGATGCTGGAGCGGCAGCCGCTCTGGGCCGACGACAACGCCCTGGCGATCCACAACTGGTGGCATCTGGCCCTCTTCCATCTGGATCAGGGCCAGATCGACGCTGCCCTGGCGCTGTTCGACGGCCCGATCCACGGCCAGCGCTCGGCGATGACGGTGGACCTGATCGACGCCTCCTCCCTGCTCTGGCGGCTGCAGCTGCGGGGGGTGGACGTGGGCGAGCGCTGGCGCAGCGTGGCCGACGTGTGGCGACAGGTGGCGGTGCCGGCCCTCTATGCGTTCAACGATCTGCATGCCGTCATGGCCTGGATCGGCAGCGGCGACCGGGAACGCAGCGAGCGCCGGATCGCCGCCCAGTCGGGCCAGGATCCCGCCACCACAGGAGACGGCGCCGCCCTTGCGGCTGCGGTGGGAACGCCGCTGCTGCGGGGCTTTGACGCCTGGGGCCGCGGCGAGGCCACCGCGGCCATCGAGTCCCTGAGCCGGGCTCTGCCAGAGGCGCAGGCCATCGGCGGCAGCCAGGCCCAGCGGCAGGTGGTCACGCTCACGCTGGAGGCGGCGCAGCGGGCGGCGGAGCCTGAAGCCGCTGGCCCGCCCTACGCTCGGAAACTCTCGGTGGCCTCCACGGCACCATGACAGCCTTCCGGGCCCTCGAGCTGCTGGTGCTGCTGGCAGTGCTGGCCGGCCTGATCGCCCTGCTGCGGCACCGCAACCTGTTCCTCAAGGTGCTGGCGATGGACGTCACCAGCACCGCCGTGATCAGCCTGTTCGTGCTGATCGCGGCCCGCGACGGCCTGATCACGCCGATCCTGCACGGCGACACCCCCGTGGTCGATCCCCGGACCGCCCCCGCTTACGCCGACCCGATCCCCCAGGCCGTGATCCTCACGGCGATCGTGATCGGCTTCTCGGTGCAGGCGCTGCTGCTGCTGGCCACCACGCTGCTGGCGCGCCGCGATCCCACCCTCGACGTGGCCGAACTGGACCGGCCGGAAGCGGTTGAGGCCGGGACCGGGCTGTGATCAACCCGATCACCATCGCCTGGCTGCTGCTGCCGCTGCTGGCGGCCTTCCTCGCCGCCCTGCTGCCGGTGATCGCACGGTCAGCCGTGGTGCTCACCTGCCTTGGCACGGCCGCCATGGCGCTCGCGGCCCAGCAGAGCTGGCTGCCAGCCAACCTGCAGCTGCTGGGGTCGCTGGGCATCACCCTGCGGCCCGATGGCCTGGCCGCGCCCTTTCTGCTGCTCAATGCCCTGGTGTGCGCCGCCGTGCTGCTCGACGGCTGGGGGCAGGCCCGGAGCGAGGCCTGGCCGCTGCTGCTGCTGGTGCTGCACGGCAGCGTCAACAGTGCCATCGTCGCCGCCGACCTGATCAGCATCTACGTGGCCCTGGAGGTGGTGGGCATCGCCACCTTCCTGCTGCTGGTGCTGGGCGGAGCCCGCCGGCAGGTGTGGCTGGGCCTGCGGCTGATGCTGGTGAGCAACACGGTGATGCTGCTGTTCCTGATCGGCTGCGGCCTGCTCTACCTCGAGCAGCGCAGCTTCGCCCTCGCGGGGGTGGGCCAGGCCGGGGGCCTCGTGCTCGCCCTGCTGGCGGTGGCGCTGCTCACAAAGGCCGAGGTGTTCGTGGCCGGGCTGTGGCTGCCGCGCACCAACGCCGAGGGGCCGCTGGAGGTGTCGGCCCTGCTCTCCGGCACGGTGGTGAGCGCCGGGGTGGTGCCCCTGCTGCGCCTCAGCGCCGAGGCCACCAGCCTGCTGCCGGTGCTGCGCTGGCTCGGCATCGCCAGCGCAGCCGCCGGGGTGCTGCTGGCCCTGCTGGAACCCGACCTGCGGCGGCTGCTGGCCTGGAGCACCCTGGCGCAGATGGGGCTGGTGGTGATCCTGCCGGCGGTCGGCGGGCTCTACGCCCTTGCCCACGGGCTGGCCAAGGCAGCTCTGTTCCTCCTCGCCCGCCGCATCCCCGATCCGGCGCTGTCCGGCTGGCGGCAGCGCCCCCTGGGGCCCTCGCTGTGGTGGCCGCTGATGCTCTCGTCCCTGTCGATCGCCGGGCTGCCGCCACTGCTGGGCTTCCTGGCCAAGGAGCAGCTGAGCAACCAGCTGCCCGGTGCTGCCGGCTGGGTGGTGACAGCCCTCGGCGCCGGCACCGTGGCGGTGTACGCCCGGATCTGGGGGTCGCCGCTGTCAGCGCCGACGGCCCGGGCGGTGACTGCGCAGAGCGCCGCCCCTGCCGGAGCCTCAGCGCCAGACGGACCCGGCGTCCCGACTGGAGCGACACTGCTCGTGGCCGCCCTGGCTTTGCTCAGTGCCAGCCCCTGGGCCCTGCCGCTTTGGGCGGCCATGGACCGTCAGGCTCTGACCGTCGCCATGCTCAAGAGCGCATCCGTGTTCGCGGCCGGCCTGATGCTGCACCGCCTGCTCAGCGCCAGCGCGCCCGCCTCTGCGCGTGGCCCTACGCCCCCCGCGCCCTCCGGCGCAGCCTCTGGCTCGGCGCTTAGCACGGCATCTGGCACGGGTGCCACGGTGCCGGCGCCTGCCTGGCGGCCTCAGCTGGAGGGGCTCGACGAGCTGCTCGGCGCCATCGTGCTGCTGGCGGCGGTGCTGCTCGGCCTGCTGGGGTGGCAGCCGTGATCGCCACCCTGCTCAACGTGGCCCTGCGGGTGGGCCTCTGGATGCTGCTCACCCAGGATCCCCGCAGCCTCAATGTGCTGATCGGGATGGCGGTGGCGCTGCTGCTGCCCATCGAGAGCGCCAGGGCCCTGCCGGTGCACGATCTGATTCGGGCCATGGGCCACGTGCTGGAGGCGATCCCCCAGGCGTTTCACCAGGCCGTGCTGCTGCTGGCACGGCGGCGGCTGCGGGAGGGCTTCGACTCGGTGCCCGGCAACGGCCGCCGCAACGACGTGCTGATGTTTCTGGAGGTGTTCACCATCACCCTCACGCCCTTCAGCATCTGCCTGGGCATGGACCCCGCCAGCCGCCGGTACCACGTGCACACCCTCACCCCGGAGCGGCAGTCATGACCTGGCTGGTGGACGGCATGGTGCTGGCCCTGCTGATCCCGATCGTGGTGGCCTGCCGCACGCGCGAGCTCTGGCATCGCCTGGCGGCCCTGGCCAGCCTCTCCACCAAGGTGGCGCTGGTGATGCTGGTGGTGGCGGTGGTGCGCGATGACCCGATGCCGGCCCTGGTGAGTGTGCTGATGCTCAGCGTCGGCAACGCGGGCATCCTGTTGATCGCCAACCTGCTGCGGGAGCGGGAGCAGCCCACCCCATGAGCCTGCGCCCCCTGCACCTGCTGGCTGCCGTGGTGGTGGCGCTGGCGCCCTTGCTGCAGGCCCTGCCCCCCACCGCCGCCAACGGGACCATGATCGCCGCCCTGAGCGAGCAGACCCGGGTGCCCAACCTGGTGTCCGGCGTGATACTCCACACCCGCCTCTACGACACCGTGGCCGAGGTGGTGGTGTTCACCCTGGCCTCGATGGGGGTGGTGTGGATGCTCAGCGCCGAGCGCCCCCAGGCCAGCATCCACGGCCTCGACGACCCCGCCGTGCTCGTGCTCTGCCGGCTGGGCGCCACGGTGACGGCCCTGGTTGCGGTGGAACTGGCCCTGCGCGGTCACCTCTCCCCCGGCGGCGGCTTCGCCGCCGGGGTGTCGGGCGGCACCGCCCTGGCCCTGCTGTTGATCGTGCGCTCCCGGTCGGGAGCGGCCCCGCCGGCGGAAGCCACCGCGCGCAGCGTGGCCGCCGACGAGCTGATCGAGAAGCTGTCGGTGCTGCTGTTCATCCTGCTGGCCTTCCTCAGCCTCGAGGGGCTGAACCTGCCCGAAGGACCCTTCGGGGCCCTGGAGAGCGGCGGCTGGATCCCGATCCTCAACGCCCTGATGGCCGTGAAGGTGACACTCGGCTCCTGGACGATGGTGCAGCTGTTCATCCGTTACCGCGGTCTGCTCTGAATCGCCATGCGCACTCCCGATGAGGCCCAGGATCCGCTGATCGAGCAGATGCGCAGTCGGCGCGCCCAGCTCGATCGCTTCCTGCGCAGCGCCCTGCCGCGGAGCCGCCAGCTGGTGAGCGCCTCGATCCTGTTCAGCAGCACGGCGGCCCTGATCACCGCGGCGCCGGCGTTCGGCGGCCAGGCCTTCACCACCGGCCTCACCGAAGCCCTCAACCTCTCGGTGCCCTCCTGGCGCCTGCTCTGCGGCCTGGCCTCGGCGGCCTCGGTGGTGGCCTCGGTGACCACCCAGCTGCTGCAGACCAGCCGTCTGGAGGAAAAGGTGGGCCGGGCCCTCGCGGCCCGGGCACGGCTGGAGGCCCTCGAGCAGGGGCTGCGGCTCGGGCAGTTCGACCGCAAGGCCGCCACCGACGCCCTGCTGCTCTGCATCGAAACGACCGCCCTGCTGGATCCCGGTCTGGAGCGGCCGCCAGGCGGCCCTGGCCGGAGCCGGTAGGTTCGGGGGGCGACGCCCGTGGAGAAGCCCGGCATGGCCCAGCGTCTGCCCGAAGATCCCCACCGGCGCCTGCAGGTGCGGCGCGGCGGTGCCCGAACCCTCATCGCGGCAGGGCTGACCGCCGGCGCCGTGGCCCTGCTGGTAGCCGTGATCGAAGCTCTGGGACTGCAGCCCGAGCTGCGCCAGAGCGCCCTGGCCCTTGGCCCGGGCAACGGCCCGGCTGCGGTCGCCGCTGGGCCCAAGGCTGCTGGCCCGCCAGAGGCTGTTGCTGTGCCCGAGGCTGTTGCTGTGCCCGAGGCTGTTGCTGCGCCAGAAGCTGTTGCGCTGCCCACGGATCCGGCGCTGCCACAGCTCGCCGATGGCCGCCACTACCCCCTGGTGCCGGACGATCCGGCCGAGCTGGCCACCCTGCTGGCGGCGCTGGAGACGGCCCTGCGCGATCCCGCCACCCCCGCGGGGCAGCTCCCGCGCCTGGGCCACCAGCAGCAGGTGATCTACCGGCAGCTCTCCCGCGACCCTGCCCGCTCCGAGGCCGTGCTGGCGCTGCTGGATCCAGCCTGGCGGAGCGTGGCCGAGCGGCACGTGGCTGCCCGCCGCGAGTTCCTGGCGATGCAAGGCCGCAGCCGGCCGCTGGCCACCCTGCCCGCCTGGCGGATCATCGCCCCAGCGCCTGCCGAGGAGCTGCTGGCCCACTACCGCAAGGCCGCCGCCGCCACCGGCATCGACTGGGAGGTGCTGGCGGCGATCAACCTGGTGGAAACGGGCATGGGCCGCATCGACGGCGTGTCGGTGGCCAACGCCCAGGGGCCGATGCAGTTCCTGCCCACCACCTGGGCCCAGCCCGGCGTGGGCCAGGGCAGCATCCGCGATCCCCACGACGCCATCCAGGCGGCCGCCCGCTACCTGGTGCGCCGCGGCGGCCGGCAGGACATCCGCAGAGGCCTGTGGGGCTACAACAACAGCGACTACTACGGCCGCGCCGTTCTCCTGTACGCCTCGCTGCTGCGCGACGACCCCCGCGCCTACACCGGCCTCTACCACTGGGAGATCCATGTGCACACCGAGGCCGGCGACCTCTGGCTGCCGGTGGGCTACGCCCAGAGCCAGCCGGTGCCGGTGGCCGCCTACCTGCGGCAGGTGCCCGCCAGCGCGCCACCCGCAGCCCGTTCCGGCCCCGCCTGATGAGCAACGCCCTGGTGCTGCTGGCCGCCGAAGCGGGCCTCGAAGCCCTGCTCGACTGGCTGGAGCTGCATCAGGCCACCCTGGCCGGCTTTCGTCTGCTGGCCAATGACGAACTGGCCAGGGCCATGGCCGAACGCCCCGTCACCGCCGGCCTGGAGCAGGACGGGCTGGGGGGCCTCGCCGCCGGCGCCGACATCCGTGCCGCGGCGCTGGTGCTGAGCCACGGGACGGCGGCGGTGGTGGCCTTCCTCGACCCGCGGGCTGCGGTCCACACCCAGCCGGACGCGGCGCTCCTGATCCGCGCCTGCGCCATCGCCGGCACCCCCCTGGCCCTGAACCCCGCCAGCGCCGACCTGGCCCTGCGGGGCCTGACCCGCAGCCGGCTGGCCTACCTGCTGTTCAATCCGGTGGCGGGCACGGGCGATGCGGCGGCCCAGCTGGCCCGCATCCGTTCCCTGCTCGAACCGCAGCTGCTGGTCAGCGTGGTGCTCACCCGGGAGGGTGAGGATCCGGCCACCCAGACCCGGGAGCTGGTGACCATCATCGAGGCCAGGCCCGAGGGCGATCCCGCCGGCGCCATGGTGGTGGCCTGCGGCGGCGACGGCACCGTGTCGGC
>JBATEO010000073.1:0-10969 GCA_049664045.1 Prochlorococcaceae cyanobacterium | reverse complement strand
CGCCTTGCCCGGGCGATTGAGCCGCCGCGGGGTGCGGCTCCAGAGCTCGCGGAACGGCCGGTCCCGGGCGAGCAGGTCGGCGAAGCTGTAGTGGAAGAGGAAGTAGGGGTAGCGCCCCGTCAGGGCGATCACCGGCCGGCGCAGCCACAGCCGGGTGGCGGCCGGATGGACCTTGAACACCTCGCGCGCGGCCTTGTGCAGCAGCCGCTGCCAGCGCGGGTGGCGGGGCCGGGGCGGATGGGCGGTGAAGTAGGCGATCAGGCGCTCCCGCAGGCCGGCCACGATCGGATGCTGCGGCCGGGCCGCCAGAAACCAGTTGGAGAGCAGCCGCTCGCGGGAGGCATTGGTGAAGGCGAAGAAGCCGCTGGGCGCCACCAGCGCATCGATGTAGGCGTCCAGGGGCCGCGCGCAGAGCGTGGTGGCGTCGGCCCACACCCCGCCATGGCGCTGCAGCAGCGCCAGCCGCACCAGGTTGGCCTGCATCTGCACGCCCAGCGCCGCAAACACCGGCTCCGGCAGCCCCACGTCGGCGTAGCGGGCCACCGTGGCGCGATCCAGCACGATCACCTGCCAGCCGGGGTTGAGCCGCCGCCACGACGCCAGGCAGCAGCGCACGATCTCGGGGGCGTTCTCCTCGCCCTGGAACCACAGGGCCCAGACGATGCGCGGCAGGGAGCGCCGCGGGTGGTCCTCGCACCCGCTGCAGCCGGTTGGATCTGCCACGGGATGCCTGGGCCCCTGCTGGGGCCGAGGATACGGGCAGTCCGCACCGCCACGCCGATGATCCGCTGCCGTGCCGCCGTGGCCTGGGCTCCGGGTGAGCCCCTGGAGGTCACCGAGATCGACGTGGCGCCCCCCCAGGCGGGCGAGGTGCTGCTGCGGGTGGTGGCCAGCGGCGTGTGCCACACCGACGCCTTCACCCTCTCCGGCGCCGATCCGGAAGGCCTGTTCCCGGCGGTGCTGGGCCACGAGGGCGGCGCGATCGTGGAGGAGGTGGGCCCCGGCGTGACCTCCGTGGCCGTGGGCGACCACGTGATTCCCCTCTACACACCCGAGTGCGGGCAGTGCACGTTCTGCCGCTCCGGCAAGACCAACCTCTGCCAGGCGATCCGCGTCACCCAGGGCCAGGGCGTGATGCCCGACGGCACCAGCCGCTTCTCCAGGGACGGCCGGATGCTTCACCACTACATGGGCACCTCCACCTTCTCCGAGTACACGGTGCTGCCGGAGATCGCCGTGGCCCGCATCAACAAACAGGCCCCCCTGGAGAAGGTGTGCCTATTGGGCTGCGGGGTCACCACCGGCATCGGCGCCGTGCGCAACACGGCGAAGGTGGAGGCGGGCAGCTCCGTGGCCGTGTTCGGGCTGGGGGGCATCGGCTTGGCGGTGGTGATCGGCGCCGTGATGGCCGGGGCGTCGCGCATCATCGGCATCGATGTGAACCCCGAGAAATTCGCCATCGCCCGGCAGCTCGGCGCCACCGACTGCATCAACCCGCGCGAGTTCGACGCACCGATCCAGCAGGTGATCATCGACCTCACCGACGGCGGCGTCGATTTCTCCTTCGAGTGCATCGGCAACGTGGAGGTGATGCGCGCCGCCCTCGAGAGCTGCCACAAGGGCTGGGGCGAATCCACGATCATCGGCGTGGCCGGCGCCGGCCAGGAGATCAGCACCCGTCCCTTCCAGCTGGTGACAGGGCGGGTGTGGCGCGGTTCGGCCTTCGGCGGGGTGCGGGGCCGCAGTGAGCTGCCCGGCTTCGTGGAGGAGTTCCAGCAGGGCCTGATCCCCCTCGACACCTTCATCACCCACACGATGGGGCTGGAGGACATCAACCACGCCTTCGAGCTGATGCATGAGGGCAAGAGCATCCGCAGCGTCATCCACTTCTGATCCCCGGCCCGATTCCCACTCCAAGCTGCGCCATGTCCTCCCTGGAGCTGATCGAGGAACACCGCTGTTTCGGTGGGTTGAACCGCCGTTACCGCGTTTGCTCCGAGGCGCTGGCGGGTGACACGGTGTTCGCCGTGTTCCTGCCGCCCGGGGCCCTGGAGGGCCTGAGGGTGCCGGCGCTGTACTGGCTCTCGGGCCTCACCTGCACGGACGAGAACTTCATGCAGAAGGCCGGCGCCCAGCGGCTGGCGGCAGAGCTGGGCCTGGCCCTGGTGGCTCCAGACACCAGCCCGCGGGGCGAGGCGGTGCCGAGCGACCCCGACGGCGGCTGGGACTTCGGCCATGGCGCCGGCTTCTACGTGGATGCCACCCAACCGCCCTGGAACCAGCACTACCGGATCCACAGCCACGTGACGGCGGAACTGCCGACACTGGTGGAGGCGGAGCTGCCCCTGGATCCGGGGCGCCGCGGCATCAGCGGCCACTCCATGGGGGGGCACGGCGCCCTGGTGTGCGCGATGCGCCATCCCGGGCGGTACCGGTCCGTGTCGGCCTTCGCGCCGATCAGCCAGCCCAGCGCCTGCCCCTGGGGGCGCAAGGCCTTCGCTCACCTGCTCGGCCCCGATCCCCAGGAGTGGCAGGCCTGGGACGCCAGCCACCTGCTCGCGAGCGGACAGGGCCCGGTCGGGTCCGATGGCGCCGCCCTGCCGCTGCTGGTGGACCAGGGGACGGCGGATGCCTTCCTGGACAGCCAGCTGCGCCCCGAAGCCCTGGAGGCGGCGGCAGCGGCCAGCGGCCATCCGCTCAGCCTGCGCTATCAGCAGGGCTACGACCACAGCTATTTCTTCGTGGCCAGCTTCATCGACGACCACCTGCGCCATCACGCCGCCGCCTTGACGAGCGGGGTCAGCAGAGGCAGCAGGAACTCAACTTAGAAGTGCCAGCCAGACCATGCCGAAGCTCACGCGAGGTAAACCGATCTTCTTCCACGGACTCAAGCGCAGTGGCAACCATGTGGTGCTGAACTGGATCAAGTCGGGCGGAGAGTTTCGGTTCTTCAACAACGTTCTGCCCCTCGGCAGGCTTGTCAGGTCTGGCAGGATTGATGCCGTCAAGCCGAGATACCTGCCCTTGTACTTCGGGCTGAAGACAATGCTGATCAGCATTGAGGACATGCCCATCGACAAGACACTGTTCAGAAATACCCCGGCTGAATCAAGACATGTTGTCCTTGTACGGGATCCCAGAAATCTATTCGCCAGCAGAATACGAAAGGGCTTCAGAATTTCCCACGCCGCCTATCCCCGCGAGATGAATGAAGTCATGCTCCGGGCGATAAAGCTCTGGAAAGAGCACGCCAGGCTCTGCCTGGCAAACCTCAAGCCGCCAGACAATCACGAAACGGCAGGCAACACCGTCGGCATCTTTTTTGATCAATGGCTGCTTGATTCAGGCTATCGCTCAGCCATCGCCGCGTGGCTGAGAATCAAGCCCAGCGAGGAAGCGCTTCAGCAGGCAGCCCATGAAGGCGGAGGCAGCTCGTTTCTGGACATCAGCCCAATCAACCAGACCTCCTCGGACATCAGGACACGAGTGCTGAATCGAGATCAATCGCTCGATCCGAAAGAGCGCGATCTCCTGGCAGAGGTGCTGGGTGACCGCGAGGTCCTGAAGCTCAGAGATGAGCTGCTTGCCGCATTCTCATCAAAACAGTCAACAAGCTGAGTAGGCCGCCAGCCATCACTGCAGAATCGCTCCAGCCAGGAATCGTCTCTGCAGGTGTGAACCCCCGGCGAGTGGCGCTTGCAAAGCCTTTGCGAAGTGATTGACGAAGACGTTGTCAACGCCTCCGGTCACATCTTTGGTCCGCATCAGCTTGCCCATCTGGATTCAATCGGCCAAGTGCTAGATTAGGCGAAATAGATGGGTGGCCGGTGGTGCCCAGAGGGTTGACTCCAGTGATGGACCCCGCAGCAGCAGAGCACTTCGATGTGATTGTGGTGGGCGGCGGCCATGCCGGTTGCGAGGCCGCCATCACCGCCGCGCGGCTGGGCCTCAACACGGCCCTGTTCACCCTCAACCTCGACCGCATCGCCTGGCAGCCCTGCAACCCGGCGGTGGGCGGGCCGGCCAAGAGCCAGCTGGTGCATGAGGTGGATGCTCTCGGCGGCGTGATCGGCCGCCTCGCCGATGCCACCGCCCTGCAGAAGCGGGTGCTCAACGCCAGCCGCGGCCCCGCCGTGTGGGCCCTGCGCGCCCAGACCGACAAGCGCCTCTACGCCCGCCAGATGCTGCAGCTGCTGCAGCACACCCCCAACCTCTCCCTGCGCGAGGCGATGGTGACCGGCCTGGTGGTGGAAGGCGCGGCCGACGGCGGCGGCCCGGGCTGGAATCCTGGACAGGGACCGGCAGCCCGGATCACGGGCATCCGCACCTACTTCGGCAGCACCTACGGGGCCGGCGCCGTGATCCTCACCACCGGCACCTTCCTGGGCGGCCAAATCTGGGTGGGCAACCAGTCCATGAGCGCCGGCCGCGCCGGCGAGCAGGCCGCCGAGGGCCTCACCGAGGCCCTGCAGGCCCTCGGATTCGCCACCGAACGCCTCAAGACCGGCACCCCGGCCCGGGTGGACCGGCGCAGCATCGCCCTCGACCAACTGGAGGAGCAGCCCAGCGACGCGGCTGACCGCTTCTTCTCCTTCGATCCGGCCGCCTGGGTGAGCGGCGAGCAGATGAGCTGCCACATCACCCGCACCACCGCCGCCACCCATCAGCTGATCAGGGACAACCTGCACCTCACGCCGATCTACGGCGGCTTCATCGACAGCAAGGGGCCGCGCTATTGCCCGTCGATCGAAGACAAGATCGTGCGCTTCGCCGACAAGGACAGCCACCAGATCTTCCTGGAGCCCGAGGGCCGCGACACCCCCGAGATCTACGTGCAGGGCTTCTCCACCGGCCTGCCCGAGCGGATGCAACTGGAGCTGCTGCGCACCCTGCCGGGCCTGGAGCGGTGCGTGATGCTGCGGCCCGCCTACGCCGTGGATTACGACTACCTGCCCGCCACCCAGCTCAGGCCGTCGCTGGAAACCAAGCGGGTGAGCGGGCTGTTTGCCGCCGGCCAGCTCAACGGCACCACCGGCTACGAGGAGGCCGCCGCCCAGGGGCTGGTGGCCGGCCTCAATGCCGCCAGGCTGGTGCGCGGCCAGGAGCCGGTGCACTTCCCTCGCGAGGGCAGCTACATCGGCACGATGGTCGACGACCTGATCACCAAGGATCTGCGCGAGCCCTACCGGGTGCTCACCAGCCGCAGCGAATACCGCCTCGTGCTGCGCGGCGACAACGCCGACCGGCGGCTCACCCCCCTGGGCCGCGAGCTGGGCCTGATCGACGAGCGCCGCTGGCGGATCTACACCGCCAAGCAGGAGGCGATCGAGGCCGAGAAGCGGCGGCTGGACAGCGTGCGTCTGAAGGCCAGCGATCCGGCGACGGCGGCGGTGGAGCGGGACACCGGTGCGCCCATCAAGGGCTCGATCACCCTGGCTGAGCTGCTGCGGCGGCCAGGCTTCCACAGCACCGATCTGGCGCGGCACGGCCTGGCCGACCCCGCCCTGCCCGCCGACGTGCGCGAGGGGGCCGAGATCGACATCAAGTACAGCGGCTACCTGGCCCGCCAGCAGCAGCAGATCGATCGCGTGAAGCAGCAGGAACATCGGCCCATCCCCGCCGATCTCGACTACGTCACCATCGGCACGCTTTCCAGCGAAGCCCGGGAGAAACTCGCCGCCGTTCGGCCCCTCTCCCTCGGGCAGGCGGCCCGCCTGCCCGGCGTCAGCCCGGCCGA
Source organism: Prochlorococcaceae cyanobacterium (assembly GCA_049664045.1). Classification (GTDB taxonomy): domain Bacteria; phylum Cyanobacteriota; class Cyanobacteriia; order PCC-6307; family Cyanobiaceae; genus NIES-981. The sequence continues at coordinate 5,232 of JBATEO010000073.1, read as the reverse complement.
TGTCACCGCCCTGCTGCTCTGGCTGGAGCTGAGCAGCCGGCGCACCAGTGTCGGCAGCCCATGCTGATCTCCCACCGCCACCGCTTCATCTTCCTCAAGACCCAGAAGACGGCCGGCACCGCCATCGAGATCGCCCTGCGGGCACTGCTGCTGGACCCAGCCGACGTGATCACGCCGGTGTCAGCGGAGGACGAGCGGCTCAGCCGCGAGCTCGGCCGGCCGGGCCCGCGCAACTTCCGTGCGCCGCTGCATCACTATTCCGGCCGGGATCTGGCCCGGTTGCTGGGCCGGGCGAAGCTCAGCAAGCGCTTCTACAACCACATCCCGGCCGCCCAGGTGAAGGCCCAGCTCCCCAGCCGGATCTGGGACGGCTATCTGAAGATCAGCGTGGAGCGCAACCCCTTCGACAAGGCGATCAGCAGCTACTACTGGCGAACCCGCAAGCAGCGGCAACCGGTGCCGCTCGCCGAGTACGTGCGCACCTGCCCCACATCAGAACTGTCCAACTGGGCCGTCTACACCATCAACGACACGCCCGTCACCGATGTGATGCTGCGCTACGAAACCCTGCAGGACGACCTCGTCGCCCTGTCGGCCCGTCTCGGGCTGGAGCAGCCCCTGGCGCTGCCGCAGCAGCGCCCCAAGGGTGACCACCGCCAGGACCGGCGGCCCTGGCAGGAGGTGCTGGACGCTGCCAGTCAGGAGCGCATTGCCCTGGTGTGCGCCCGGGAGATCCTGGCCCTGAACTACACGATGCCCCCGACGATGCCCCCGACGGCCACGCCATCCGCCCAGCCCCAGCGCCCGTGAGCACGCGTCAGAGTCTCAGCCCGGCTGAAGCCACGGAACCGAAGCAGATTCTGTGCATCAAATGGGGCACGAAGTATGGGCCGGAGTATGTGAACCGGCTCCACCGCATGGTGGCCCGCCACATCACGCCACCCTTCTCCCTGGTCTGCTTCACCGACGATCCCACCGGCATCGACCCGGCGATCCGCACCCTGCCCCTGCCGGAGCTGGGCTGCCCGGAGCCGCAGAACACCCGCGGCAAGTGGCGCAAGCTGGCCCTCTGGGGGCCGTCCCTGGAGGGGCTCCAGGGCACGGCCCTGTTCGTGGATCTGGACTCCGTGATCGTGGGCAGCCTCGATGTCTACTTCAGCCACGGCGATCCCGATGCCGTGATCCTGGAGCGGAACTGGTCCCGTCCCCTCAGCGGCCTGGGGCAGACGTCGGTGTTCCGCTTCCGCATCGGCTCCCATCCGCAGATCCTGGAGCGGTTCCGGCGCGATCCCCAGGCGATCGCCGATCACTTCCGCTACGAGCAGCACTTCGTCACCGCCTGCCTCGGCAAGGAACTGTCCTTCTGGCCACGGGGCTGGACGCGCCACTTCCGGCTGCACTGCCTGGGCCCGATGCCGCTGCGCTACCTGAGGCCGGCGCGGCTGCCGGCCGGCAGCCGCATCATCACCTTTCCAGGGGGACCCAACCCCTCCGATGTGAGGCTGGGCCGGTGGAACGCCGAGTCACCTGCCTATGCCGGCCGCCGGGCCCACCTGCAGCGTCTGCTGCAGGAGCGGAACTGGCGGGACCTTCGGCGCTTCGTGATGCCGGTGCCGTGGATCGACCGGCACTGGACCTGAACAGGAGCAGGACGTGATGCGCAGACTCTGGCGACCACCCCTGCGGGGAAGCGTTCATGTGTGTGGCTGCGGCCACTCCGGCACCTCGATCCTCACCCGACTGGTGGGGGCCCACTCGCGCATCCACGCGATTCCCGGCGAGTCCGGCGTGGCCAAGAAGGAGAGCTACGGCCGCTACCGCGAGGCCCTGGAGCAGTTCTGGCGGGACAGCGAGGCCGCGGGGGCGGACCTGTGGGTGGAGAAGACCCCCAAGCATGTGCGCCACCTGGGCTTCATCCTCGACGCCGCGCCCACCAGCAGGATCCTGCTGATCTGCCGCAACCCGCTGGACACGGTGGCTTCGCTCAAGCGGCGCTACGGCCGGCTGGGCAAGTCCCTGCGCCGCTGGAAACAGGACAATGCCCGGGTGCTCCGCTGGCGAGAGCATCCCCGGGCGATGCTGGTCCGCTACGAGGATCTGGTGCGCAGCCCCCAGGCGTCCCTCGACCCGGTGATGCGGTTTCTGGGGCTGACCTTCGAGGCTGGCCAGCTCGGCTACCACGAGCAACCGGTGAGCTGGTACGGGGCTGCGGCGCCCCAAGAAGCAGCCCAGGAAGCAGCGCGGGACGCAACGGCGTCGGCGATCGGCCACCCGGAGAACCGCAACCGCCAGATCAACCAGCCCCTGTTCGACAGCACCGGCAGCTACAGCAGCCATCTGGATGAAGGGGAGATCCGCCACGTCCGGCGGTCCTGCCAGCGGCTCGCCCACGCCCTGGGCTACAGCCTCTGAGCGGAATGGGCCCGGCTTTGGCGGATCAGGTGCGCTCCTCAGCCCATGCCTGAGCCCATGTCGAAATGGAACCCGAAGTGTCAGTTCCATCCGCAGCCGATACACTGCGTGCACTTTTCTGCGGGTGCCGGCCGTGACCTCCGTGCGTGCCATCCCCACCTCCAGGGCCTACTGGGAACTCCGGGCAGAGCAGGTTCTCAACCGGGTGTTCTCACCCGAGGCACCCATCGAGGTGGAGGTGTGCGAAACCCCCAGCAGCACCGGGGCCGCACCGTTCACAGCGCCTCGGCCCAAGACCCGCGGCGCCAGCACCGTCTCCAGGGCCCGGCAGCGGATGTCCTCCGCCTGGAACGGCAGCCTGCAGCACCAGCCCGCCCTGGTCATCGCCGCCGTGGGGCTGACGGTGACCACCCTGGCCGGCAGTGCCCTGATCGGCCTCAGCCTCTGGAGCCAGGGGCAGCAGGCGCTGCGGCAGGAGCGCAACATGCTGCTGGTGGAGCGGCTGCGCGCCATGGGCCCCGCCACCGTGCCCGCTTCCGCAGGCACACCGGCCCAACCCGCCCTTGAGCCCGTGGACGCCGCCGTGGCCGAAGCGGGCGATGAACTGCCGCCGCCTCCCGTGGAACCCTGGATGGAGGAGCTGGCCACCCTGCCGGCCAGCAGCGCGCCACGGGCCGATGTCCTGAAGGTGCCCATGAGCTCCCGGGTCACCAGGCCGGCCCCGGCGGCCGCAACCGGTGCCGGTCCCAGCCAGCCCCGCCCCGCCCCTCAGGTCGACGACCCCTCGCTGCCCCAGCTGGTGGGGGTGGTGCAGGTGCCCGGGCAGAACGGCTCGGCGATCTTCCAGGTGGGGGGAAGCTCCACCAGCGCCGCGATCGGCGATGCCATCGGCAGCAGCGGCTGGCGTCTGCAGTCAGCCAGTGGCGACGCGGCCGTGATCGAGCGCAACGGGCAACAGCGGCGCATCAGCATCAGCAGCGGCTCCTGACAACCATCGGCGTTTCTAGGCTGCCTCCTGAGAAACAGGAGACAGCCATGACGGCCACGGGTCTGAGTGTGTCGCCCAGCCCGGCCAACCCCGTGTCCAGCCCGTCGCCCGGCGCCCTGTGGGAACGGAGCCTGGCAGACGAGTCCCTCCACACCCTGGCCGAAGCACTGAGCGGCCCCTGGCGCCTGCTGCTCCTCGGCGACGGCAGCCCCACCCGCCACCTGGAATCGCTCACCGGTGTGCCGGTGCGGATTGAGCTGATCGCCATGGCGCCCCAGGTCCGGCCCGATCAGGATGGAGCCCGTCCGCCCCAGGAGGTGGCCGAGCTGGCGCTGCCGCTGCTGCGCCGCCAGGTGTGGCTGCGCTGTGGGCAACACACACTGGCCTGGGCCGAGAGCTGGTGGAACCAGCGCCAGGCCGACGCGCACCTGCGGGAGCGCGACCAGCCCATCTGGCGAAGCCTCACCAGCAACCGGGCCGAGCTCTTCCGGGAAGTGGACGGCCTGGCGCTGGTGCAGGCCCCGTGGCTGGCAAGCCGCTTCGGTCACGGGGGGCCCTTCTGGAGCCGCCACTACCGCTTCTTCCGCGGCGGAGAACCCCTCACGGTGATTCGGGAGGTGTTCTCGCCGGAACTTGAGCACTGGCTGGGACCCGCCGCCGGCACCAGCGCAGGCGCCTGTCTGCATTCGTGAGCCAGGAGGGGTTGACGGATTGACAGGTCCCATGGCTGGCGCTGCATTGGGTGCCGAACGGCGCATGACCGACCATGACCGCCCCACTCCCCGCTCCCCAGTCCGAGTGGCTCAGCCTCACCGATCTGGGCCGGCTCCACGGCATCTCCGCGGTGCACTGCGGCCGCATCCTCTGCGAGGCCGGCCTGCGGCTGGCCAGTGGGGCCCCGAGCCATGACGCCCTGCACCAGGGGCTGGCCCTGCAGCCCCTGCCGCGCCGCCACAACCGCAGCGCCCTCTGGCATCGCCAGAGCTGTGGCGCACTGCTGGAGCGGCAGGGGCTACGGCCGCTGGCCCAGCAGCGCCTGATCCGCCAATGGGCAGACCTGCTGGAAGCGCTGCTGATGGGGGCGAACGCTGTGAGCGTGTCGGTGGAGGAGATGGCAGTGGAGATGCCGCCCCAGCTGCGCCGTCCGGTGAACCGGGAACTGCGCCAGCGCGGCAGCAGCCTGCAGCTCACTCAGCCGAGCCGCAGGGCCTCCGCCTGCCGGGCTGCGTTGTCGAGCAGCTGGCGCAGCTGATCCTCGTCGGTGTGGCTGAGGTTGGTGCGCAGCAGTTTGGCGTGCGGCGCATGGGCTCGCAGGCGCTCGATCACCCGGTCAGCGGTGGCCTCCCGGATCAGCAGACAGAGCGCGGCGGTGCCGCGGGGCAGGGTCTCGCCGAGCTCGCGCATGAAGGTGTCGTTGATGCCGATGTCGGACAGGGAACCGGAGGCGGCGCCCACGCCGGCACCGACGGCCGCACCGAGCAGGGGGTTGAGGAACAGCAGGCCCACAAGGGTGCCCCAGAAGCCGCCCCCCAGGGCACCGGCCGTGGCGAGGTTCACCGCCTGCCGCAGATGAACCTGCCCGTCCCCGTCATGCTCCACCACCACGGCGTCCTCCAGGGCGATCAGCCGCTCCTTCTGGATGTCCACCAGTTCGCGGCGTACCTCCTCGGCCTCCGCTGCCTTGGGAAAACCAACCACCACCAGGCTGCTCATGGACCCTGTGCAGACCGTCCCAGCGTAGTCAGCCGGGGCGGCGGCGACTGGAACGGGGCAGCGGGCGGGCATCCTCCCGTGCCCGGGCGGCAGCGGCGGCGTCCCGGGCCGCCTCGCCG
>JBATEO010000072.1:0-26776 GCA_049664045.1 Prochlorococcaceae cyanobacterium | reverse complement strand
GGGCGGCCTCGTCCCAGACCGGCGGTGGGGCGGGCGGGGCGCCGCCCAGCACCAGGGTGCATTCCCCCAGGGGCGGCGTGCGGCGGAAGTGCTCCAGCGCGGCGCTCACCGTGGGGCCCACCTGCTGCTCATGGCGCTTGGTGAGTTCGCGCGCCACCCGCAGGGGCCTGTCGCCCAGCAGGGCCAGCAGATCCTCCAGCAGCTCCAGCAGCCGGTGCGGCGCCTCGAACAGCACCAGGGTGCGCTGCTCCGCCGCCAGCTCCTGCAGCTGCGCCCGCCGCTGGCTGGCCCTGGCGGGCAGGAACCCCTCGAAGCAGAAGCGGCCGCTGGGCAGGCCGCTGCTCACCAGAGCGGTGGTGACGGCGCTGGGGCCTGGCACGCAGATCACCGGCAGGCCGGCGTCGCGGGCGGCGGCCACCAACGCCTCGCCGGGGTCGGAGATGCCCGGCAGGCCGGCGTCGCTGATCACCGCCACCGCCTCACCGGCCCGCAGGGCGTCGAGCAGTTCGGGGATGCGGCTGGCCTGGTTGTGCTGGTGGAAGCTCAGCAGCCGGGGGCCGCGCCCCTGCTCCCGGTCGCGCAGGCCGAGCTGGTGCAGCAGCAGCCCGCTGCGGCGGGTGTCCTCGCAGGCGAGGCGGTGCACGCCGGCCAGCACCTGGCGGGCCCGGGGGCTGAGATCGCCCAGGTTGCCGATCGGCGTACCCACCAGATAGAGCACCCCCGGCGCGGGTTCGGCTCCGGCCGCGGATGGCGGTGCTGCATCTGGCGGGCTGGGCACCGGGCTCCTGCACAATGCAGGGCCCAGTCTGCTGCCGATGGCCAGCCCCTCCTCAGCGTCCGCCGGCGCCGCCCTGGCGCTGCCGTCCGGCATCAGCCTCGAGGCACTGCTGGCGGAGCTGCGCCGGCTGAGCTGGGGCGCGGCCGACATCCTGCGCGCCTACGGCCGCGGCGAGCAGCCGCCCTACGGCTTCCCGCGCGCCCTGAGCGTGGATGAGGGCGGCGAGGGGCCGGTGAGCGCGGCCGATCTGGCGGTGAACCGCTGGCTGCTCGATGGGCTTGGCCAGGCCTTCCCCGACGCCGACTGGACTCTGCTGAGCGAGGAGACCGCCCGGGAGCAGCTCACCGCCGGTGAACCGCTGGCGGCGGAGTGGCTGTGGATCCTCGATCCCCTCGATGGCACCAAGGATTTCCTGCAGGGCACCGGCGAGTACGCCGTGCACCTGGCCCTGGCCCACCGGGGCGTGCCGGTGCTGGGGGTGGTGCTGCTGCCGGAGATGGAGCAGCTGTGGCTGGGGATCACCGAGGCGCTGGCCGGCGAGCCAGGGCAGGCCTGGTGCGAGAACCGCACCGGCGAGCGCACCCCAGTGCGGTTCAGCGGGCGGCGGCAGCTGAGCGAGCTGGTGCTGGTGGCCAGCCGCAACCACCGCGATGACCGGCTGGAGCAGCTGCTGGCGGCGCTGGAGCTGGGCGACACCAAGGCGATCGGCAGCGTGGGCGGCAAGGTGGCCACGATCCTGCGCGGCGAGACGGATCTGTACGTGTCGCTTTCGGGCCGCAGCGCCCCCAAGGACTGGGACATGGCCGCCCCCCACGCGGTGCTGGAGGCCGCCGGCGGCGCCTTCACCCACGCCGACGGGCGGCCGCTCACCTACAACACCGGTGACGTGCGCCAGGCCGGCTGCCTGATCGCCAGCCACGGCCCCGCCCACGCCGAGCTGTGTGAGCGCACAGCGGCGGCGATGGCCACGATCGATCCGGGATTTGTGGTGTGAGCACGGTGGCGGTGTGTGCCCGTCGCCACAGTGAGCTGCTGTTGGCCTAGATAGACCTGGCTGAACAGATCCCGCACGGGAGTGGCTGGAGCTGACCTCTAGGCATGAAAGATCAGCCGTTGCTCCCCAAGCTCCTGAGCCTGTTCGTGGTGGCTCTGGCGCTTGGAGCTGGGCTGTTTCTGTTCGCCGAGTGGTGTGAAGAACTGTTGATCAGTCGCCGCTTACACCAGCGACTGGAGTCACTGCATCGCTACCACTTGGCCGGCATGAACGTGCGTCCTGAGCTCATGGCTGATCCGCCTGAACAGGATTCAGCAGCCCAACGGCAGCCCGCACCCCAGCTCACCATCGTCTGGAGCGGAAAGACTGAAACGCTGGGTCGTTTCGAGGGTGCTGTTCGGCATCCTGTCTACGCCCTGCGTATGGAGGTGGTGCAGTGGCACGGACTCTCGAAAAAGCAGCGACTGGGGTGCGTGCACATCACATCCGGTGAGCTGGCCGTGCAGTCCCGGTTCAGTGAGACGGTCCCACCCCTGTGCAGCGAGGTGGCCGAAGCGTTCTCACCACCCCCCGCACAGGGGGGTGGTGAGCTGCTCGTTGTTCGGGACTGACTGAAGTTCCTCAGACCGGCAGCGGCGCGTCGGGCTGGGGGACGCCGCGGAGGGTGAGGTTGATGCGGCCGCGGTTGTCGATCTCGCGCACGCGCACGGTGACCTGATCACCCACGTTCACCACGTCCTCCACCTTCTCCACCCGGTCTTCGCTGAGCTGGGAGATGTGGATCATGCCCTCCTTGCCGGGGAGGATCTCCACGAAGGCGCCGATGGGGATCACGCGGGTGACGCCACCGGTGAACACCTCGCCCTCGGAGACGCGGCGGGTGAGCCCTTCGATGATCCGCTGGGCCTCCTCGGCGGCGGCGCCGTCGTGGCTGGCGATGGTCACCACACCGCCGTCCTCGATGTCGATCTTGGTGTTGGTGCGCTCGGTGATGCCCTTGATCGTGCGGCCGCCGGGGCCGATCACGGTGCCGATCAGCTCCGGATCGATGCGGAAGCTGAGCAGGCGCGGGGCGTGGGGCGACATGGTGTCGCGGGGCTTGTCGATCGCCGCCAGCATCTTCTCGAGGATGTGCAGGCGGGCGGGGCGCGCCTGGTTCACCGCCTCGGCCACGGTCTTCACCGCCAGGCCGGTGATCTTCATGTCCATCTGCAGGGCGGTGATGCCCTTCTCGGTGCCGGCCACCTTGAAGTCCATGTCACCGAGGAAGTCCTCGATGCCCTGGATGTCGGTGAGGATGCGCACCTCGTCGCCCTCCTTGATCAGGCCCATGGCGGCGCCGCTCACCGGCGCTTTGAGGGGCACGCCGGCATCCATCAGCGCCAGGGTGCTGCCGCACACCGAGCCCATGGAGGTGGAGCCGTTGGAGCTGAGGCACTCCGACACCACGCGCAGCACGTAGGGGAAGGATTCCTTGGGCGGCAGCACCGGCACCAGGGCGCGCTCGGCGAGGGCGCCGTGGCCGATCTCACGCCGGCCTGGGCTGCGCATCGGCTTGGTCTCGCCGGTGGAGTAGGGCGGGAAGTTGTAGTGGTGCAGGTAGGTCTTCTCGGTGGACGGGTTGAGGTCGTCCTGCTCCTGGGCGTCACTGGGGGTGCCGAGGGTGGCGCAGGAGAGCACCTGGGTGAGCCCGCGCTGGAACAGGGCGGAACCGTGCACACGCTTGGGCAGCACGCCGGCGGCGGCGCTGATCGGGCGCACCTCATCGAGGGCGCGGCCGTCCACGCGCTTGCCCTCGTTGAGGATCTGGCCGCGCATCAGCTGCTTGGTAAGCGCCTTGAAGCCGTTGCCCAGGGCCTTGCCGGCGGCGGCCACGCGCACCGGATCGTCCTCGGCCAGGCCGGCGACGGTGTCGGCCACCTGGGCCTTGATGGTGTCGAGACGGGCGTCGCGCTCCTCCTTGCTGAGCTCGAAGTGCTTGAGCACCTCACCGATGGCCGCCGAGCACTCCTTCTCCAGATAGGCGGGCAGGGTGGGGTCTTCCTGCCGGGGCTCGGGGATCACCTGCTCGATGCCCAGATCCTTGAGCAGCGCCTGCTGGGCCTTGATCAGCTCGCACACCGCTTCGTAGCCGAAGTCGATGGCCTCGATCACGTCGAGCTCGGGCAGCTGGTTGGCGCCCGCTTCCACCATGATCACGCCCTCGGGGGTGCCGGCCACCACCAGATCGAGCTCGCTGCGCTCGATCTCGCGGAAGCTGGGGTTGAGGATGAAGTCGTCGCCCAGCAGGCCCACCCGCACGGCGGCCATGGGGCCGTGGAAGGGGATCTTGCCGAGCAGGGTGGCCAGGGAGGCGCCGGTGACGGCAAGCACATCGGGCGGCACGCGCTCATCGAAGGAGAGGCAGGTGGCCACGATCTGGATGTCGTCGCGCATCCAGCTGGGGAAGAGCGGCCGCATCGGCCGATCGATCAATCGGCAGGTGAGGATCGCCCGCTCGGGGGGACGGGCCTCGCGGCGGAAGAAGCTGCCAGGGATGCGACCGGCGGCGTACAGCCGCTCCTCGTAGTCGCAGATCAGGGGCAGGAAATCGATGCCTTCACGGCCTCCGGAGCGGGTGGCGGTGACCAGCACCGCCGTATCGCCGCATTCGATCATCACGGAGCCGCCGGCCTGTGGCGCGAAGCGGCCTGTGGTCAGCCGGATCTCCCGACCATCGAAGGAGATCGACTGAGTCTGTCCTTGCACTGGGCGTTATCTCTCTTTGTCGGGAGAGATTCTCGCACCCGGGGTCACCAGGACGACTTGACAACCCCGGGCAGCTCGCCCTTGTGGGCGCGCTCGCGCAGCTGGTTGCGGCAGAGGCCGAAGTCGCGATACACGCCGCGGGGCTTGCCGGTGGCCCAGCAGCGGTTGCGGACGCGGCTGGGGGCGCTGTTGCGGGGCAGGTTCTGGATCTTGCGGTGGATCTCCAGCCGCTCCATGGGATCGGCGGCGGCCGCGAAGGCGGCCTGGAGGGCGGCGCGCTTGGCGGCGAAGCGCTGCACCAGCTTCTTGCGCTTCTCGTCGCGCGCAATCATCGACTTCTTCGCCATGCGGGCTGGGGAACCTGGGTGAGCAGAGCCATCCACCATACCGCTAGGGGTGGCTGGGGCAGAGGTCGGCGATGGGGCAGGCGGGGCACTGGGGCTTGCGGGCGGTGCACACGGCGCGGCCGTGGAAGATCAGGCGGATGGACAGGTTCTGCCAGTCGGCCCGGGGCACCAGCTTCATCAGATCGGGTTCGATCCGGCCCGGTTCGCTGTGGCGGCTGAGGCGCAGGCGCTGGGCCAGGCGGCTCACGTGGGTGTCCACGGTGACGCCGGCGTTGATGCCGTAGGCCCAGGCCAGCACCACCGAGGCGGTCTTGCGGGCCACGCCGGGCAGCTCCAGCAGTTCGTCCATGGTTTGCGGCACCGCGCCGCCGTGGCGTTCGATCAGCAGCCGCGAGGCGCCCACGATGTTCTTCGCCTTGTTGCGGAAGAAGCCGGCCGACTTCACGTAGGGCTCCACCTCGGCGGGCTCCACGGCGGCGGCGGCGGCGGCATCGGGAAACCGCTCGAAGAGGGCCGGGGTGATCCGGTTCACCCGCTCGTCGGTGCACTGGGCCGAGAGCATGGTGGCGATCAGCAGCTCATAGGGATCGCGCCAGTCGAGCGAGCAGGTGGCGTGCGGGTAGAGGGCGCCGAGGCGCTCGAGGATCTGCGGGGCGCGGGTGCGGGCGCTGGGAACGCGCGGCATGGGGCAGGCGGCGTGGCGGACGCTCGGGCTCGGGTCAGCGGGCGAGGAGTTGCTGCACCGCCGGCAGCTGGGAGGTGTCCTTCACGATCAGCACCAGGCTGAGGCCCACCAGGAACACGAAGCCCGACTGCATGAAGGCCATCTGGAAGCGCTCGGGCAGGGGCCGCCCCCGCAGGCCCTCGAGCAGCAGCAGCACGAACTGGCCGCCGTCGAGCAGGGGCAGGGGCAGGGCGTTGAGCACCGCCAGGTTGATCGAGATCAGGGCGGTGAACAGGAACAGGCTGCCGCCGCCCTGCTGGGCGAGGGAGGCGCCCATCTCCACGATCTTCACCGGACCGCTCACCTGGCCGGCGGTCTCGCCGAAGTGGGTGAGCAGGGTGAGGAAGCCGCCGGCGGTGCGGCCCAGCAGGGTGGTGAAGTCGCTGGTGGCCTGGCGGAACGGCTCCAGGGGGCCGCGGGCGGGCCGGTAGGCCTCGTTGCCGAAGGGCTGCAGCTGGGCGCCCACACGGCCGGTGCCGGCCTGATCGGCGGGGGTGAGTCGCAACTGAACAGGGCCGCCGTCGCGCTCGGCCACCAGCTCCAGCGGCAGCCCGGGGGAGGCCTGGATGCGCTGCACCAGCTCGGCCACCGCCTGCTGGCCGCCGGCCACGGTTTCGCCGCCGAGGCTCACGATGCGGTCGCCGGGCTGAAGGCCGGCGAGGGCGGCGGGCTGGCCGGCCTGCACGCCGCTCACCAGCACGCCGGGGTTGGCGCTGAAACCGGCGGGGATGCCCACCACGGAGCTCTGGGCCACCAGCACCAGCCAGGCGAGCAGCAGGTTGGCGAGCACGCCGGCGGCGATCACCAGGGCGCGCTGGGGCAGGGGCCGGTTGGAGAGCAGGTTTGGGTCGTCCTTGGGGATGGCGCTGTCGGTGTCGTCGTCGGGGAAGGAGACGAAGCCGCCGAGGGGGATGGCCCGCAGGGCGAACTGCACGCCGCGGCGCTGGCGCTGCAGCAGCACCGGCCCAAAGCCGATCGAGAAGCCGCTGACGCGGATGCCCTGCCAGGTGGCGGCGAGGAAGTGGCCGGCCTCATGCACCACGATCAGGCCCGCGAGGATCGCCAGGGCCGCCAGAACACCCATTCAGGTTGCGTCGCGTTGGACCTCCATTGTGGGGCCGCTGGCGGTTGCACCGCTGGCGGACCCGCTGGACGGCAGTGGCTGGTCGGTGAGGGCCTGGCTGAGGTCGGCGTCCTGGAAGTCGGTGCCGGTGAGGCGGGCGCCGCGCAGATCGGCCTGGCTCAGGCGGGCCCGCGCGAAACGGGCGCCGCTGAGATCGGCCGCGGAGAGATCGGCGCCGGTGAGATCGGCGTCGCTGAAATCGGCGCCCTGCAGATCCACGCCGTGGAGGTCGGCATGGCGCAGCACCGAGCCGGAGAAGTTGGCGCCCCGCCAGCGGCTGAAGGGAATGCGCAGGCCCTCGAGGTTGGCGCGCTGCAGATCGAAGCCGTCCTGCCAGAGCCCATCGGCGGAGAGATCCTCGATGGCGCGGATGCGGCTGAGGCTGTTGCAGGCGCCGGCCTGCCGCTGGGCGAGCACCAGATCCAGCATCTCGTGATGCTCTCGCTCCTTGCGTTTGCTGGCTTCGAAGATGTACACGAAGGCGGCGGCCACGATGCTGAACGACTCGACGTTGCCGATGTTGATGATGTCGAGGTAGTCGCTGGTGAGGCAGTTCGGCTCAAGGCGGGAGCCATGGCAGTTCTCGAAACGGTTCACCAGCGAGAGCAGCGCGAAGGAGCAGGCCGCGGCGATCAGCACCCGAAACCTGAAGGAGCGGTCGAGGACGCGAAAGAAGGGCGAGCGCCGGCGGCGCTGCTGACGCTGATACCAGGTGGTGGCTGGCTTCTTTCTCATGGGGTGTGCCTGTTCATGCCGCCCAGATCCCGGCCAGCTCCAGCCGCAGGCCGGGAATCTCCGTGCCGCCATCGAGCACAGCAGGCTGCTCCAGACGCTGCGGCTCGCCGCTGGCGGGCCACACTTCCACCGCCTGCTCATCCGGCAGCAGCAACCAGCCGAGCCGGGCGCCATTGGCCTGGTAGCTGGTCATCTTGCGGCGCAGGGCGGTGAGGCCGCGGGGGCCTTCATCGCTGGGGCTGGCCAACTCCACCACAAGATCGGGGCAGAGGGGCGGGAAGCCGCGGCGTTGCTGGGGCGTGAGCACCTGCCAGCGTTCCAGTCGCACCAGGGAGGCATCGGGGCTGAGGACCGAGCCGTCGGGGAGCCGGAAACCTCCCGAGCTGTCGAACACCAGCCAGCTGTCTGACGTGCTGGCGAAGGTGTTCAGCTGGAACAGCAGCTCACTGTTGCGGCGGCTGGTTTCGCCTCCGGTGGGGGTCATGGCCATCACCTGGCCGTCGGCGCCGAGTTCGAGCACCGCCTCGGGGTTGGCGGCGCACACCCGCTCGAACTGCTCGGGCGTGAGCCGCAGATCCTCGGGCAGGCGCAGGGGCGGCAGGGCATCGAGCTGTGGGCTGCCGGCTGCCGGGTTGGCGGCGAGGGTCATCGGGCCTGCGCAGCAGGTGATCTCAAGCTAGCGGCGGTGGCAGAGAGAAGCCTTTTCAGCGGTAGGCCGAATCGTGGTCTGGGTGCAGGCTGAGCAAGCGCAACAGGTTGCCTTCCCGCCTCACCACGGCACGAACCTTGCGGCTCTGGATCAGCTCGTAGCCCAGGCCTCGTCGCGCTGCAGGCTCAGCCAGTTGTCCTGAAATTCGGGGTTGTTGAGATCAAGCTCGATCTCGCTCGTGCGGCCCCTTGGACCTCATAATCCCAGCTCTCCGGCAAGTCGCTCGAGATCGGTGGGTTCGCCGGGCGTTGCGGCTGTATGGGCAAGGGCGCGATCCAGGCGCTGCCGCTGCTCGGGTTCGTGGAGCCAGAGCTCCGAATCGGGAATGGTGGTGGCGGTTTTGATCACCCACACACCAGCCTCAGGTGATTCCACCAGCACGGTGCGGCCCGCGAACTCCTTGCCCAGGGAGATCTGACCACTGGCGCCCACCCGCTTCACCGCAGCCATCTGTCATGCCTTCATGGGTTGGTGCCAGTGCAAGGGGGCTGCTGCGGAGTGCTGATCGGGGCCAATCGAGATCTGTACAGCCTGCACAGGACCGCCACGGGAAGCTGGGCCTTGAACGGCTCCGCCAGCAGCCTGGCCAGCCCCGCCGGGTTGCGGATGTCGACGCCTTCCAGCTGGGTGCTCAGGTGTTGGGGCCATCGATCGGGTGCTCATGTCATGCGCAGGATCAGCAGGGAGGTGGCTGGTTCAGCGATGAAGGTTTCGATGGTGGGGCAATTGCTGAGAAGGCACTGCAGGATCTCGGCCGTGCTCGTGTTGCCTACCAGGAGCCAGATCACCTTGGGCGGGGAACCATGAAGGAGGCTCAAGCCTTTGAAATCGTCATCCTTGGTGACGACTGTGAATCCGGTCTTTCCGGCAAACTCCCAGATCTTCTGATCGGTAGCCCCCTTCAGCCTTACGTCTCGGACATGGGCACTATCGGGAAACGCATCGGAGAGTGCCGCACTGAGCCTGGGGCTGAGATTTTCATCGAACAGCAACCGGCCTGCCATCACAAGATCAGGAAGCTGCTGGGCTCAGGCCACGGTGAGCTCGCTGAGGCGCTTCTCGCGCTCAGCCGCGTAGCGCAGCACGGCCTGGATGTGTTCGGGGCGCAGGTCGGGGAAATCGGCCAGGAGGTCATCCTGGCTCATGCCACTGGCCAGGTACTCCAGAACATCCGAAACCGTGATCCGTGTTCCAGCCACGCATGCTTTGCCGCTGCGCACCCCCGGGGTGCAGGTGATCAAGCTGCTGGGGTTGGGAGTCATGGCAATGGAAAGGCCCGACACTCTGAGAACGCTAAGGCTGGTCTTTGCTTGTGGCGATGCGCGGTCTACACCGCCACGGGGAGTTGCGCCTTGAACGGCTCCGCCAGCAGCCTGGCCAGCCCCGCCGGGTTGCGGATGCCCCGAAGCGTGGGGTGCCGAAACAGAATCGCTCCGGTGTCGGCATCGAGCACGCGCTCCATCGCTTCCAGCTGGGTGCTCAGGGATTGGGATTGATCCACCGTGCTGCTGATTCAGAGATCGCCGGGTGTGAGCCCGGTGCGCCTGGCGAGACGGGCCAGCACCCGCCTCGCTTTGGTGGAAGCCCAGACGCTCACGCAACGATGGGCAGCTGCAGCTCAAGAGCGTGGGGTTGGTCTTCGTTGTGCTCCAGGCGATCGGCCAACACCCGCAGAGCCAGCGCCTGGGCCCTGGCCATGGCCTCTGAGGGTGTGGATCCGTAGGCGAGAACGCCGGGAATCTCAGGCACTTCGGCGATCCAGCGACCGTCGGTTTCCTGCTCGCACTCCAGTGTCAGCTTCATGGTGTGCGGATTCACCTTCACCGACGCTAATGCCGCTGCTGCGATTGCTGAACGGCAACGCCTCTTCAACCCGCCGGGCCGATCCTCTCCCCCCCGAAGTAGGGCACCAGCGCCGCAGGCAGCTGCACGGAGCCATCGGGTTGCTGGCCGTTTTCGAGCAGGGCGGCCATGGTGCGGCCCACGGCGAGGCCGGAGCCGTTGAGGGTGTGCACGAGCTGGGTGCCCTTGGTGTCGGGGTCTTTGAAGCGGATGGCGGCGCGGCGGGCCTGGAAGTCGCCGCAGGTGGAGCAGCTGGAGATCTCGCGGTAGGCGCCGGCGCCGGGGAGCCACACCTCCAGATCAAACGTGCGGGCGGCGGAGAAGCCGAGGTCGCCGGTGCAGAGCTCGATGCGGCGGTAGGGGAGCTCAAGGGTTTCGAGGATGGCCTCGGCGTGGCGGGTGAGCTGCTCGTGGGCGTCGGTGGACTCCTCGGGCCTGCAGAACCAGTAGAGCTCCACCTTGTTGAACTGGTGCAGGCGGATCAGGCCGCGGGTGTCGCGGCCGTAGGAGCCGGCCTCGCGGCGGAAGCAGGGGGTGTAGGCGCAGTAGCGCAGGGGCAGCTGCTCGGCGGGGAGCACCTCGTCGCGGTGGAGGGAGGTGAGCGGCACCTCCGCGGTGGGGGTAAGCCAGAGGTCGTCTTCGGCGCAGCGGAAGCTCTCCTCGGCGAACTTGGGCAGCTGGCCGGAGCCGGTGAGGCTGGCGGTGTTCACCAGGATCGGCGGCAGCACCTCGGTGTAGCCGCGCGATGTGTGCTGATCGAGCATGAAGCTGATCAGGGCGCGCTCGAGGCGGGCGCCGGCGCCGAGCAGGGTGATGAAGCGGCTCTGGGCGATGCGCACGGAGCGCTCGGTTTCCCAGAGGCCGAGGCGCTCGCCGATCTGCCAGTGCTCCTGCAGGCCGGGTTCGCTGCGCGGACTGCCCCAGCGCTTCACCTCCACGTTCTCGGCCTCGCCGGCGCCCTCGGGCACGGCGGCATCGGGCAGGTTGGGGAAGGTGAGCAGCTGCTCGCGCAGGCGGGCCTCCAGGGCCTTCTCCTCCTCTTCCAGCACCGCCACCTGCTGCTTGATGCGGTTGCCCTGCTCGCGCAGCGCGGCCACCTCGGGGCCGGAGGGGGCGGCACCGCCGCGGATCAGCTCGCCCACCTGGCGGCCGACGCGGTTGCCTTCGGCCTGGAGTTCGCTGCGGCGCTGCTCGAGGTCGCGCTCCTGAGCGGCCATCAGCTGCAGACCGGTGAGGTCCACCGCCAGGCCGCGGCGGGCGAGCTGGCTCACGATCCGCTCGGGGTTGTCGCGCAGCAGGCGCTGATCGAGCACGGGGGGCGGGCACGGCGGCCCGCAGCGTAGGTGCCGGGCCCTGGGGCGGGCTGGCTGAGAGGACGGTGATGAACCGTTGCCCCCGGTGCGGCGGCTGCCCGGCGGGGGTAGCTTGAATCAAGGAGTGGACGCCCTGATACGCCATGGACCAACCACGCAACGGCCGGGGAGCCCTGAACCTGCTGCTGAGGCTGACGATGCTGCGGGCCCGCCAGCGGGGCGGCGGCAGCCTGGCGGAGCAGGGCTACGCGCTGGTAGTAGCCCTGATCGCCGCATTTGTGTTGTTGCTTGGGGTGGCGGCGCTGGCGTCGCGGGGGCAGCTCAGCTTCATTGGCCAGGTGTTCCAGGTGCAGAACCGCCAGGCCCGGGATGTGGCAGAGACGGCAATCGCCGACTTCGCGAACACCATGAACCGCGAACCTAACCGGCTAATTCTGATGTCGGGAACGAGAGCGGATCAGAACTATCAAACAGACTGGGAAACTTCTGTTAATATCTGCACCGCATACAACAAAGCCGGTACACCGAGTACAAGTGGAGGAAGCCCACTCACAACAGCTCCTACCGCAGCTGAGATTGGAAGATTTCTGCCTGGAACCACGACTAATCTCGGCAATGGACGAAGTTTCACGGTCCAAAGTGTTGACTATCGCCTGCCAGATCGCAACCCCTATGATCGTGACGATACATTCACGGATGATGCAGGAGTAGTGCGAAATCTTCGGGAATCCCTTCTCTCAGGTCGAACCCGAACTTTGATTCGCATCACTGTGATTGGAAACGTAGCTCAGAACAATCGCACAAGCTCGGCGCGGGTATCAAGAGAATTTGAAATTGTACCGAAGTGCTGCAAGCGTTCATTCGGGCGTAACACTGATGGAGGAGATAACAATTGGGGTAGGGATGAACGTGATTGCTTCGGTGGGGGCCCTGAAGGCTTTCTAGTTGGATTAGGTGGAGCATTGAAGTGCAATGGAGCACCAACCTGTGGCATTCAGGGAGTAGGGCGACTTCAAGACATTGTTGGAGAAGACAACACACCCATCAGGCGTATTTCTTGTTTGCTCAACGAAAGCCCAGAGTGTGTGCCTCCGGGTTATTCAATTGGAAATAATTCGAACTTTCAAATCAGTGTTGTCCCGACCCCTGGCCCATTAACGCCATTTCCCACTTATAGCAATCCGAATGGAACCGTAACGCCTGCTCAAGTGAATTTCAGTAGCAGGACAATTATCTATTTTGACCCAGCCCGTGTCACTGCAACAGACAGCGGCTTGGTTCGCCAAGGCCTGACAAGCACGTATCAGTTGACAGGAACACCCACTCGCCTGAATGGGGTTGCACTTGGAACAACTACTAGCATCGACCCATGCTATCGAGATACGGAATTTAATATGTCGTCAAGCAAAGACCCCTACACTGTTGTGCATTGTCGAGCTCAAAACTTTAATATTAGCAACAATACCGAAGTCGTTATTGATACAAGTGCCTCGAAAATCAATTTGTTCTTTGATCCCTCTACCTACTCTGGTGATTATATAAGCTTTAGCGGCAGCGCTGCCGTCATCAGAACGCATAATTTCAGGGACTCCGCTGGCTTCTCAGCACAGGGCCAGAACTGCCTTGCCCAGACAGGTGCAACATTGGCCAGTTGTCGGATCCAGTGGGTTGACGTCCCTCCTGGTGATCCGGTTACTGACGCCGATCGTGAAGGCACATTCCTCGAATTATGCTCCTATCGCCTGGCAGGATGTGACGATGAAAAGTATGCAGTCCGCAGGCTGTTGAATATCTACGCCTCTGGGACTGGAACATTTGATTACAGAGGCAATGGTACTGCTGAGGGCTATAATATTTACGCTCCTGATGGGGGTGTGCTTTTCCGTGGGACCACCAATTTCATGGGCCAAGTCTGGACAAATAAGTTTTATCTTAATGGCACTTCTGGAATGCGGACATTCGGCTCAGGGAGCCCAGCTACTGGATTTGGTGTGCCTTTGATCGATTTTATTGCCCGAAGTTTTACTCAGTCGTCGGGATTCTAAGGCCATGGCTAGTCATCTTGCATCTACGCCAAGCCTTATTCTTTTTCTGGCCTCTCAAGCTTCTTCGCGAAAAAGGCATTTAACGCAAAATGGCTTCACGCTTCCAGAAGTGCTAGTCTCAGTCATAATAGTTACTATTGCGGTTCTTGGCTCTATAGTGGCTGCGAATTTGATCTTTAGCTCGATTCGGGGAACTGAGATCAGGGCTGATCAGAATAGGGCGATAGATCGGGACGTTGCTAGAATAGTGGCCCTGTCTGAGAACTATGGGGCTTGCACAAATCCACTAGGCAGTGCTGTTGATACATGTACCGATGCCAATCCTGGAGATTCATTTTATTACTTTCCCGCTGATCCTGCTAACATTGTGACCTTTGAAAATGCGTGTGCTGACGGAAGCATAGTTAATGGATTTATCACTGCTATCGGCCAACTCCCTGCAACTGAGGCTGGCGTCTCGCGAGATTCTGTCGCCCGACTTACTGGTGCAGCCGGAAACAATCATCTTGTAGAAATTACATGGACTGATGGGCCTGGTGGCGACGATCTCAGATCCATTCAAATAACACCTTTGGTATCTGCTTGGTGCCCCTAGCCATGCCTCATGCACGATTAAAATCTCAAGTTTTCCAGAATCAACGAAATGGTTTTTCGCTGCCAGAGTTGCTTGTTGTTATAGTTATTATTGGGATTATCTCTGCAGTTGGTGTTCCCGCATTCTTCTCCCTTGTTCGGCGTGAACGTGTCAACTCTGTCGCTCTAGAGGTTGCTGGTTGGCTTGAGCTCGTCCGCAATGCAGCCGCTGATGAGGTTTCTGTGGGTGGAAATAACGAGGGATGTCAAATCGACTTCGTCCCTAATCCTACTAACCTTGGATCGCGAGCTCAAATCGCTTCCGCAGATTGTGATCTACCAGAAGATCAGCTCTTTACTCCGCCCGATCTTCGGGAGACAGTCAATATCACATTTCCCAATGTACAGCCACCCATTATTTTCACACCTAGGGGAGTCTGGATTGTAGCTGGAGCCGAAGGGGAGCCCCCTGTTCTCGCAAATGCTGATTTCATTGCCGAGATCAATCTTGGGGGGAATCGTCCTATTCGATGTGTTCGACTTTCTAGGGTTTTGGGATCTGTTGAAATTGGAAGGCCAAATACATTCCTTGGCGCCACATGCACAGTATGGAGGACATTGTAAAGGGCTTGTCTCATTCTGCTTATTCTAACTGCTCATGATGGCACCGATGAACCGCTTTAAGATCTTCGGCCGCAGAGATGGCCTGCTGCTTCCAGCTCTTGTGGTGGAAGCTGGTTTTTCTCTTCCCGAACTATTGGTTGCTGCCATTATTGCTGCTTTGGTAGCGGCCGCCACTGGCCAGGTGATGATTGGTCAAATCATAGAAGGAAGGCGCCTTGAGCAGGCTCAAAAAATCAAAGAAAATACTAGTCGCTTGAATTACCTGATCCAAATTGAGGCTTCCGAGGCAGAGGAGATATTGCTCGGCCAGCCTACCGATGGGTGCGGAGGGGGTAATTCTGCATTTACCCTTTTTGTCCCAAAGCCTGATGGACCATATGCTCAATTGGGTGACAGAACACCTATTCACTACTACAACCAGGGCAGCAATATCGTTAGGTGTGGGCCTGCGGTTACTCGTGACGGTGTATTGGTGCACACTGCTTCAGGTGATCCCCCAGATTTGGAGGTCGCAGATGTCGTGCGAGATGCACAAATTGTAGTTAACCAAGGCCCTGTTGCGGGTTCTGCATGTCCTGTCGCTAGCAGCGCAAGGCAAATTGTATATAGCTTGCGATTCCCAGAATTTCCCGGCATCAATCCAGGCGCTAGTGCGGGTTGTGTTACGGCCCATGCAAGAAGTGTATTTGTTTGCAATCCGCCTGATGCGGGAGGCTCTCTGGCGCTTGGAGATTGTCCGGTTGTGACCCCATGATGAATCCCAGATTGCACTCTTGAGGGTCAAAGCACCTGCACCACCTCATCAATCTCTGGGATGGCTTCGCGCAGCTTGCGCTCGATGCCCATTTTTAGGGTCATCGTGCTGCTCGGGCAGCTGCCGCAGGCGCCCTGCAGCCGCACCTTCACGATCGGGCCCTCGATCTCCACTACTTCCACATTGCCGCCGTCGGCCATCAGGTAAGGCCGCAGTTCATCCAGCGTGCGCTCCACGTTCTCGATCGTGAGCGCGCTCGGGTCGGTGGTGGCGGTGTCGATGCTCATGGCCGGGCTTTCTGCAGTAGAGCCCGATCATAGGAACCGTGCCCCGTGGCTGGCTCAGCTGCCGTACATCAGGAAGAAGCTGTCCGGCGGATCCGGCCGCCCCTTGCTGCGCCAGAGTGTTACCAGTTCACGCACCTCCTGCTCATACTCGCGCCACTGCTTGTGCCGGACGCTCACATACCAGAGCCCCGGCAGCACGCACAGGCACAGCAGTCCTGCCGTGATCAGCCCGTGTTCCAGCCGCGAGCCCGCATCCGGAAACGGCCCGGCGCTGCCGATCGCCCAGGCCAGCGCCCGCGGGCCCTCGTCCAGCAGCCGCAGCTGGTGCACCGAGAAGCTCCGGCCCGTGCGTGCCACCGCCGGCAGCTTCGCCAGCGGCCCCTTCAGCACCCGCTGGGCGATGCGCACCCGATGCTTCAGCCGTCGGCGCGCTTCCTCCAGCGGGATGCGGGCCAGCACCACGCCATTGCCATCCACCAGCGTGTAGCTGGTGTTGCTCATGCGCGACATTTCAGGGTCTGGCGTCTGCCCCGGCTTCAACGCCCCTCGCAGCCGCGCCACGTCGATCGCCGCTCGATACAGCAGGCGCTGCCCTTCTTCCCGGCTGGTGAGGCGCCGGTCGATCGGGTGCTCAAGCGGCTGATCCATGCCGGGAGCGTTTCGCAGCCTGTGGGAAAACCTAAGGCAGTCTTTCGGGATTTGGCCAAACCCGTCCTTAGGATCCTCTGAGCCTCCGCCCCTGGCCCCTCTGCGCGGAAGCGGCCTCCACCGCCCGATCCCGAGCGCATGACCGACGTTCCCGTCTCCCGCATCCGCAATTTCTGCATCATCGCCCATATCGACCACGGCAAGTCCACCCTCGCTGACCGTCTTCTCCAGGACACCGGCACCGTGGCCGCCCGCGACATGCAGGAGCAATTCCTCGACAACATGGAGCTGGAGCGCGAGCGCGGCATCACCATCAAGCTCCAGGCTGCCCGCATGCAGTACACGGCCGCCGATGGCCAGAGCTATGTGCTCAACCTGATCGACACCCCCGGCCATGTGGACTTCTCCTATGAGGTGAGCCGCTCGCTGCAGGCCTGCGAAGGCGCCCTGCTGGTGGTGGATGCCAGCCAGGGCGTGGAGGCGCAGACCCTGGCCAATGTGTATCTGGCCCTGGAGAACGATCTCGAGATCATCCCGGTGCTCAACAAGATCGACCTGCCCGGTGCCGATCCCGAGCGCATCAAGGAGGAGATCGAGGCGATCATCGGGCTCGACTGCTCCAAAGCCATCCCCTGCTCCGCCAAGACCGGTCTCGGCGTGCCCGACATCCTGCAGGCCGTGGTGGATCGGGTGCCGCCGCCAGCCGACACCGTGGCCGAGCCGCTCAAGGCCCTCATCTTCGACTCCTACTACGACGCCTACCGCGGCGTGATCGTGTATTTCCGGGTGATCGCCGGCACGATCAGCAGGAAGGACAAGGTGCTGCTGATGGCCTCCGGCAAAACCTATGAACTCGATGAGGTGGGCGTGATGGCGCCGGATCAGCGTCAGGTGGACTCGCTGCATGCCGGTGAGGTGGGCTACCTGGCCGCCTCGATCAAGGCGGTGGCCGATGCCCGCGTGGGCGACACCATCACCCTGCTGGCCAACCCGGCCGCCGAGCCCCTGCCCGGTTACACCGAGGCCAAGCCGATGGTGTTCTGCGGCCTCTTTCCCACCGATGCCGACCAGTACCCCGATCTGCGCGAGGCGCTCGACAAGCTGCAGCTCTCCGACGCCGCCCTCAAGTACGAGCCGGAAACCAGCAGCGCCATGGGCTTCGGGTTCCGCTGCGGCTTCCTCGGCCTGCTGCACATGGAGATCGTGCAGGAGCGGCTGGAGCGCGAATACAACCTCGATCTGATCGTCACCGCGCCATCGGTGATCTACAAGGTGAACCTGCTCGACGGCAGCACCGTGATGGTGGACAACCCCGCCACCCTGCCCGATCCGCAGAAGCGCGAGTCGATCGAGGAGCCCTACGTGAAGCTGGAGATCTACACGCCCAACACCTACAACGGCACCCTCATGGAGCTGTGCCAGGAGCGGCGTGGTGAGTTCATCGACATGAAATACATCACCACCGATCGCGTCACGCTCCACTATGAGCTGCCGCTGGCGGAGGTGGTGACCGACTTCTTCGATCAGATGAAGAGCCGCACCAAGGGCTACGCCTCGATGGAATACTCCCTGATCGGCTACCGCAAGAACGATCTGGTGCGCCTCGATGTGCTGATCAACAGCGAGAAGGCCGATCCGCTCACCACCATCGTGCACCGCGACAAGGCCTACAACGTTGGCAAGGGGCTGGTGGAGAAGCTGAAGGAGCTGATCCCCCGCCAGCAGTTCAAGATCCCCATCCAGGCCTCGATCGGCAGCCGCGTGATCGCCTCCGAGAGCATCAGCGCCATGCGCAAGGATGTGCTCGCCAAGTGCTACGGCGGCGACATCTCCCGCAAGAAGAAACTCCTCCAGAAACAGGCCAAGGGCAAGAAGCGCATGAAGGCCATGGGCCGCGTGGAAGTGCCCCAGGAAGCCTTCATGGCGGTGCTGAAGCTGAATCAATAGCCATGGCGGTGCTGCGCTGGCCGAGCTCCGAGGCGGTGGGGGTGTTCGGCTCCTACGGCCGCGGCGATGCCGGCGTGGGCAGCGACCTCGACCTGCTCCTGATCCTGCGCCGCTGGGACACCAGCCCCCTCCCCCTGGCCACCGACCTGCTCGTGTACAGCCGCGCCGAGTGGGAGTCGCTGTCGCAGTGGAACCCGAAGCTGGCCGATGTGCTGGCGCGGGATGTGCGCTGGTTGGTGGGTCCATGACGCTGGCACCGCCAGGCTCACCACCAGCACTGCAGCCGCTGCAGCTGCCGTGGGACCTGCGGCTTACTGCCGATCAGTTCGAGCGCGTGTGTCAGGCCAATCCCGATGCCGTGCTGGAACTCTCGGCCGATGGCCAGTTGATTGCCATGACGCCCACCGGCAGTGAAACCGGCGCCCGCAACAGCGAGTTGCTTTTCCAGCTCACGCAGTTTTCCAAAGCCGCCGGAACTTGGACAGTGTTCGACAGCTCCAGCGGCTTTCGCCTCCCCGACGGCTCGGTGCTCAGCCCCGATGCCTCGCTGGTGCGGCTGGAGCGCTGGCAGGGCCTCACTCCCGAGCAGCGCCGGGGTTTCGCGCCCCTCTGCCCGGATCTGATGGTGGAACTGGCCAACGCGTCTGACGATGGGCCACGTGGGCTCACGGCTCTGCGCCGCAAGATGGACGCCTACCTGGCCAACGGCGCTCAGCTGGGCTGGCTGCTGCTGCCCGAGGAGCGGGCCGTGGAGATCTGGCGGGCCGGTGCCGCAGCCAACCCCGAGCGCCTCGACGACGCCACCAGCCTCGATGGTGGTGAGCTGTTCAGCGGGCTGACGCTGGATCTGGCGCCGATCTGGGACGTGTGAGCGGGGGCCAGCTCCAGCGCGGCGAACCGGCCGAACGCCACCGGAGCGTCCACAACCTAGAAGCCGCCAAGCTCAGCGGCTATCGCGGCCTTTGCGGATCAGGGCTGCCACGTCGAGGTTTCGCCCGGCGGCCGGCGTGGTGGCCCGCAGCCTGGCCAGCCTTGCCCGCAATGATTCCCCCTCCCGAGCGGCGGCGGTGAGCAGATCGCGCAGGCTCTGTTCCAGAGAAACGCCCTGGGCACGGGCGCGAGCCTTGAGCGCCAGGAGCACCTGCTCATCCAGTTCCCGGATCAGCACCTCGGCCATGGAGTCTGCAGTGAGTAGCAAATTGACAGCGCCGTGCGCAGGGTGTGCCCAGGCGCAATGGCGCCACCGAGCGGGCGCCCTGGTAAACGCTACGTCTCATGAGTCGTAGCGCCCGCTTAGCCTCAGGATTCGTAGGAGGTATGCCGATGACCCTGGCACCGCCGAGCGCTGCAGCGGCATTGCAGCCGCTGCAGCTGCCGTGGGACCTGCGGCTCAACGCCGATCAGTTCGAGCGCGTGTGTCAGGCCAATCCCGATGCCGTGCTGGAACTCTCGGCCGATGGCCAGTTGATCGCCATGACGCCCACCGGCAGTGAAACCGGCGCCAGAAATCAGGCCCTGGGCGCCTTGCTCTGGCTGGCGGTGCGTCGCGGCGGGTTGCCGCTCCAGGTGTTCGACAGCTCCAGCGGCTTCCGTTTTCCCGATGGCTCGGTGCTCAGCCCCGATGCCTCCTTGGTGCGGCTGGAGCGCTGGCAGGCCCTCACTCCCGAGCAGCGCCAGGGATTTGCACCTCTTTGCCCCGATCTGGTGGTGGAGTTGGCCAGCGCGTCCGACGAGGGGCCGCGCGGCCTCACCGCCCTGCGCCGCAAGATGAACGCCTATCTGGCCAATGGGGCGCAACTGGGCTGGTTGTTGCTGCCCGAAGAGCGGGCCGCTGAGATCTGGCAGGCCGGTGCCGCTTCCAACCCCGAGCGGCTCGAAAACGCCACCAGCCTCGATGCTGTTGAGCTGTTCCCCGGTCTGACGCTGGACCTGGCGCCGATCTGGGAGGTGTGAGCGGGGCCAGCTCCAGAGCGGCTGCTGCTGAGTGCGGACAAGCAACTCAGGCGCTGTGGCACCACCGTGCAGGTGCTATCGCGATATCAGTGCGCGATCAGGTCGGCATCCACGTAAGCCGATCCCCCGCCTCCAGCTGCGGCAGTCCATCGACCCTGGCTGGCTTGCCAGATGTATGTTGCATACATCACCTGCCGACCGATGCGCCGCACGCAGATCTATCTCTCCGAAGCCGAGCGGCAGGGGTTGCTGGCCCTGGCTCAGCGCAGCGGCCGCAGCCAGAGCGCCTTGATCCGAGACGCCGTCGATGCCTTTCTGGAGCAGCACCAGCCCCAGGGCCGTCTGGCCCGCCTCCGTGAGGCCCGAGGTCTCTGGGCCCATCGCGACGATCTGCCCGACTGGCGAGAGCTACGCCAGGAACTGGATCGTGCCTGCCCGTGACCGATCGCCTGCTGGTGGATGGCCTGCTGGTGATCGACACCGATGTGCTGATCGACTACCTCCGAGATCAGCACCAGGCGGTCGCGTTCCTGGAGAGCGGCGAGCTGCAGCTGGCGGCGTGTGTGATCACCATCGCCGAGCTCTACGCGGGAGTGCGCGACGGCGATGAGCGGCAGCGTCTGGATGCCTTCGTTTCATCGTTTGAGCTTCTGGACGTTGGACCTGCGGCGGCGGTGCAGGCCGGGCTGTGGCGGCGGCAATACGGCCGCAACCATGGCACCGGGCTGGCTGATGCCCTGATTGCCGCCACCGCCGAGGGCGCAGGCGGCACGCTGGTGACCCTCAACCGCCGACACTTTCCGATGCTGGCCAAGGTTCTGGTTCCCTACGTCAAATGACGGAGCGGGGCTGTTGAACAGAGAGCGGCAGCGGCTGGCCGATGCCCTCTGGCTTGATCTGCTGGATCCGGGGCAGCTGGAACCTGCTGGCCGGCCCGCTCGATGCGCCCGCCGAGATCGAGGGCATGGGCTTTGAGGGCCTGGTGGCCCAGCACCTGCGCGCCTGGATCGCCTACCGCGGCGGCACCGAAACGCTGCACTACTGGCGCACCCGCGCCGGCCGCGAGGTGGATTTCGTGGTGTACGGCCCCGGCACATTCGTGGCCTTGGAGGTGAAGCGCAGCCGCAGCGTGCACCGCCGTGATCTGGCGGGCCTCAAGGCGTTCCGAGAGGATTATCCCGAGAGTGAGACGGCTCTCCTCCATCTCGGCCCCGAACCGCTGCGCGTCGACGGCATCGAGTGCCTGCCGCTGGAGTGCTTTCTGCGGGGGATGACGCCGTACGCGCCGCTGCTGTAAGGCGGGCCGGCGGCTACCCCACCCAGTTCTCGATGACAAGACCGGGATAAGCGGAGAAGTCTGCGGGGTTGTTGGTCACCAGCGTGACTCCCAGGGCAAGGGCATGGGCCGCGATCAGCTTGTCCAGCGCATCCCGCCGCCGTTCACGGCTCGCCCAGCGCACCAGCCCGTAGGCCCGGGCGGATGCAGCGTCGAAGGCAGCCACCGGAACCTCCTTCAGGAATCGATCCAGTGCCTCCCGGTTGCTCTGCTCGTCCGGTCCGGAGGCCACCACACCGAATTCCAGCTCCGCGGCGGTGATGGCCGAGATCAGCACCTCCCCCACGCGGCATCGGGCGAAGCGCTGGCCCACCTCCGGGGGCTGATGCTTCATCAGATAGATGCAGATGTTGGTGTCGAGCAGGTAACGGGGCTTTGGGCTCACAGACGGGGCCTCTCCTGCTGCTCCTGCTCTCCACGGCCGCCTGCCAGGAAGGAGGGCGAGAAGCTGGCCAGAGCGTCCAGCGCCCCGGTGATCGGCCGGGCGGCTGGACGGATGCGGATCTCATCGCCAACGCGCTCGATCTCGAGTTCGAGGTTGTTGTGCTCATAGGCGAGCTCCGCAGGAATGCGCACGGCCTGGGAGTGGCCGTTGCGGAAGAGACGCGTCCTGGCCATGACAGGCTGGATGTACATGGATATACTAGGGCTTGGCGCCGGCTGTTCGCAGAGGCGATGTTGCGGATCTTTGCGGCCCCGTGGCGCCCCGTGGCAACGCTCAAGCGGTCGTTGCCGAGGTGTGTGGATGCCTGGCGTTGTGTTGTTGCTGCGGGCCCGGGTTGCCCGCCGTGATCCCCCGTTCCCTGAGGCGGGATTGTTGTTGCCGCTGGCGATGAATGTGGCGCTGCTGCTGATGCTCAGCAGCCTGCTGTTGCTCACCCTGGCGCTGCAGAGCCGCTTGCAGGCGGCCGTGCAGCGCCAGCGCCGCCTGGCGGAAGACCAGCTGATGAACGCCGCCCAGCTGTGGGCCGGCCGTGTGCAGCGCGGCTGTCCGCAAGCGCTGGCGCTGGCCGCCGGCGACTGGCACCGGCAACCCTGGAGCGGCCAGGCGGGCTGCGCCGCACTGGAGGCCGGTGAGGGCTACCGGCTGGTGAGCTACACGCCGGGTCCTGTGGTTGGAGAGGCAGGCGGCCCCGATCAGGGCACCGGCGACCTGGTGCTGGAACTCACCGGCACCGGCACCAGCACCGACACCGCGCCGCGGGGCGCCTTCGCGTTGCACTGGCGGCGGGAGTTGCCTGGCGACGACACCCCCGCCGGCCCTCCGCAGCTGGCGGGCCTCGAGGAACGGGGCCTGCGCGCCTCCGCCGCCGAGGCGAGCGAGGAGGTGGCGCCATGAACCTGGTGGAAGTGCTGGTGGCCGGCAGCCTGGTGCTGGGCTCGGCCACCGGATCGCTGGGGATCTGGGCGCGCACCGCCCACTCCAGCCACGACGCCGGCCAGCTGCTCCAGCAGCAGCGGGCCGCCGACGCCGCCCTGCTGACGGTGCAGGCAAGACTGCAGACCCTGGCGGCCCAGCGGCGAGAGACTCCCGGGCCGGTGCCGGACGTCTGTCCGCAGCCCGCCGAGCTGCTTCCCGGGCTCACGCTCGCGGTGGATGGCTCGGGCCGCATCGTCACCGCCACGGCGGCGGCTGGTGGGGAGCACACCCGCACGCGCCGCTTCGATCTGGCGGTGTATGGACTCTGCACCTCCGCGGGAGGGCAGCCATGAACCGGCCGATGGTTCGCCGCCGCGCCGCTGGGGGCTACACCCTGCCGGAGCTGCTGGTGGCGGTGGTGGTGCTGGGGCTGCTGCTGGCGATCGGCGGTTTCACGGGCCAGGGCTTTCTGGCCCGCCAGCGGGTGGAGGTGGCGGCGCGGGAGCTGGCGATGGCGATCGAGCGCGAGCGCGATCTGGCTCTTCGCCAGGGGCGTCCTCGCAGCCTGTCGGTGGATGGACCCGGCGGCCTGCTGGACGCGGCCCAGGTGGCCGGCGGCCGGGTGGAGCTGAGCCACAACCTGCCGCGGCAGCTGCGCTTCAGCGCCAACGGGCTGCTGCTCGACGGCGGCACCGTGGTGGTGGGCACGGCCGGCACGGACCTGCGCCGCTGCCTGGTGATGGCGTTGCCGGTGGGGGTGCTGCGCCTGGGCCGCCACGAGGAGGGCGACGGCGGCGGCGTCAGCGCCGCCAGCTGCGTGCGCGACGAGGAGGCGTGATGGCCCACTCTCTCGGGACTGCTGGCAGCGATCGCCGCCACTGCCCTGGCGGATTCACCCTTGTGGAACTGCTGGTGACGCTGCTGCTCTCGGGGCTGGTGAGCGCCGCGGTGCTGCAGCTGCTGGTGGGCGATCTGCGCCACGTGGGCAGGCTGGGCCGCTGGCTGAGGGAGCGGCAGGCGGGCGAGCGGGCCCTGGAACTGGTGCGCGGCGAGTTGCAGCGCGCCGAGGCGGTGACGCTCCACGCCGGCCAGGTGCCGTTGCCGGCCGGCTGCAGCCTGGCCGGCCGCGCCTTCGTGCTGCAGCTCCAGGGCCGCAACCGCAGTGGCCAGAGCGTGGCGGTGCTCTACAGCCGCGGCGCGGCGCCCTCCTCGATCTGGCGCGGCACTGTGCTGATGCGCTGCGGCCCGGCCTACGGGCTCGACGGCGAATGGAGCGACGGCACAGCCGTGTCGCGGGTGCTGATCGACGCTCTGCCGCCCCGGGATGGCTTCCGCGTGGTGGGCACCTCAGCCGGGGTGCTCAGCCTGGAGCTGACGCGCCAGCTGGCCGATGGCCAGACGATCCGCCAGGAGCGGGTGGCGCTGGCGCCGCCGGAGCCGCCGCCCAGTGAGTAGCCGTAAACTTGGACTTACTCGATGCAAGTACAACCCTGGGAACCTGATACTGGCGCTGTTTCTCGACGTTCTCAGCCGTGAAGCGCTTGCCGCCGAATCTGGGCCCGCACCTGGTGCGCCAGGTCGCCGAGCTGAAGGCTGAGGTGGCGCGCCTCAAGTATCAGCTCGATCCCGACAGCTTCAGGCAACACCCCAAGGTGAAGCTGCTGGCAGCGACGCCAGCCCCTTTGCTCTGCGTGGTCCGTTGCGGCGTTACGGACGCCTGAAGGGCTTGGGTCTTCCCGATCGCTACCGGCCCATCCCCAGGCGCTGGGGACTCTTCATCGGGAACATCACGACCTGCTATCGCGCTATCAGGAGCGATCGAGGCAGCTGCTGAAGGTGTCGGAGCACAAGAGCCTCTGCGCTTGTCGTTCTGGCTCTGGGTCGCAGCAGATCGACGCCCAAGGGGTACCCCCGTGCTGAAGACAATCGGCAGACACACAGCCTAGGGTGGCGACATGAAGCCCTTTCGCTGGAGCAGTGACAAGAACCAGCAGCTCCAGGCCCAACGCTCGATCTCTTTCGAGGCCGTTGTGGTGGCCATCGAAACCGGGGGCTTGCTCGATGTGCTGGCTCACCCCAATCCAGGTCGCTACCCCGACCAGCGCATCCTCGTCGTCGAGTTGAATGGCTATGTGCATCTGGTTCCCTACGTCGAAGCCGACGACCATCTGTTTCTAAAGACGAT
Organism: Prochlorococcaceae cyanobacterium; assembly: GCA_049664045.1. GTDB lineage: Bacteria > Cyanobacteriota > Cyanobacteriia > PCC-6307 > Cyanobiaceae > NIES-981. The sequence continues at coordinate 1,751 of JBATEO010000072.1, read as the reverse complement.
CATCCCCAGCCGAAAAGCCACCCGCGCTTACCTCCACCGGGACACGCCATGACGCTCCCCAACGACCTTCCTCGAAGCAACCATCCCCTCGACGCTGAGGAGCGTGAGCTCCTCGATGCCATGGAGTCGGGCGAGCTGCGTTCTGTGGCCACCTCAGAGCTGCTGGATCAGCTCAGGCAGGCGGCCCACGCCACGGGCCAGAAGGACCAACGGATCAACATTCGGCTCTCCGGCGCTGATCTGGCATCTCTGCGCGTCAGAGCACTCCAGCTGGGCATGCCGTATCAGACCCTGATCAGCAGCGTTCTGCACCGCTATGCCGTCGGCGAGCTCAAGGATGAGCAACGGGCCTGATCCCAGTTCTTTGATGCCAGCGCCGCAGCCAGGTAAGGCAATCCGCCTTGCACTGCAGCCATGTCAACCGTGACCCTCACCTCCACAGGCCAGCTGACGATCCCTCGGCAGCTGCGTGACGCCCTGGGCCTGGCCGCTGGGGCCAAGTTGCAGGCCTCGATCGACCGGCATGGCCGCCTGGTGCTCGTGCCCTCGAAGGTCGAACCCGAGGACATGGATCACGCGATCGCCGCTGCCGCCGCCGGCTGAAGTGGCCTGGGTGCTGCGCGGCTACGACCTGGATCGCGCCACCAGCGCCGGAGCGTTGCCGGTGCTGAGCTTCGACCTGAGGTTCTCAGCGTCCGCGGGGGTCGAGCTCTTGCAGCCGGGGTGATCGGCCTCAGGGCGTGGGCTCTGGCAAGGGCTGCGCCAGATCAGGGAAGGCCGTGAGGATCGCCCGATCCTCTGTGACCAGGGGCACCCCCAACTGCTGAGCGGCGGCCACGAATTCACAGTCGTAGGCGCTGCAGCGGCTGTTGCTCACCAGGTGAAGCACATGCTCAGAGCTGACAGGCTCGTCATGGGCACCGAGAAGCATTTCTGCCTGTTGCATCAGCGCGACAGCCTCAGGCAGCTGCAGACGATCCCTCCGGAGGTAACCGGTGAGCACGTTGCGCCACTCGCTGCGCCATAACGGCGGTGCCGCCCACTGGGGGTGATCAAGCAACAGGGCCTCTGCCTGAGCCGTCCTGGGGCCGGGCAGCAGCAGATAGGCCACCACGTTGGTGTCCACCACGATCAAGGCCGGCCCTCACGCTTGAAGGCGTCGATGTCGGCGGGATCAAAGTGGTGGGGGGCGAATCTCTCCCGCAGAGCTCTGATCTCGGCAAGCCGCTGCTCCACCGGCAGCGGGTCAGCGCCGAGGCCGGCCTCGAGACACACGATGGCCTCGTTGTTGAGGCTGCGCCGGTGCCGCTTGGCAGCGGCGGCCAGCCGGGCATGGAGGGCATCGGGCAGGTTCTTGAGGGTGAGGGTCTTGGCCATGACAGCCGGCAATCAGGCGGCGTACCAGTATGGATCCATTCTGGTTGCAGCCAGGCTGATCAGCCCCCCAGCACCCCCAGGCTCTGCAGCCAGGCCAGGCCCTGCTTCTCGAGCTGGGTGGCCTGCTGCTGGAGGGCCTTGAGCTGGGCGGTGGGGTTGGTGAGCGGTTCGCCCTTCTTGCCGGGGATCACGGCGCCTGCGCCGAGCAGGGTGCCGCGCACCAGGGTGGCGAGCAGTTCGCCGCTCACGCCGGCGGCGAGGCCCTGGGCGAGCAGCTGCTCGCTGAGGCTGATCCACACGCCATTGCCGATGCGCGGCGCGCCCAGCCAGGTGTAGGGGGCGCCGGCTTCGCGCAGCTCGCCGATGCGCTGGTT
>JBATEO010000071.1:0-10933 GCA_049664045.1 Prochlorococcaceae cyanobacterium | reverse complement strand
ATCGCCAGCCGCGGCCCGGCCGGCCGGTGGGGCTGCTTGGCCAGCACATCGGCCAGGTGGAACAGATCGGAGAGGCGGTCCACCCGCAGCACCCCGCAGCGCCGCAGCGCCGCCTCCAGCACGGCATCGCTGCCGGCCAGGGCGCCGGTGTGGGAGGCAGCGGCCCGCGCCGCCTCGGTGCTGCGACCGCCCTTGATCAGCACGATCGGCTTGGTGAGCGCCACCTCCCGGGCGGCCGAGAGGAAGGCGCGGGCATCGCCGATCGCCTCCATGTAAATGACGATGCTGCGGGTGGCGGGGTCGTCGCCCAGAACGGTGATCAGATCACCCCAGCCCACATCCAGCATCGAGCCGATCGACACGAAGGCGCTGAAGCCCACCCCCTGCTGGCGGCTCCAGTCCAGCACCGCCGTGCACACCGCCCCCGACTGGCTCAGGAAGCCCACGTGACCCGGCGCCGCCATGCCGGAGGCGAAGGTGGCATTGAGGCCGATGCGGGGATTCATCAACCCCAGGCAGTTGGGCCCCAGCAGCCGCATGCCGGAACCACGCAGGATTTCGCGCAGCTGGTTCTCCAGCGCCAGCCCCTCGGGCCCCACCTCCCGGAAGCCGGCGGAGATCACGATGGCGGCCTTCACGCCGGCAGCCGCGCACTCGGCCAGCCGCCGGGGAACGCTGGCGGCGGGCGTGGCCACCACGGCCAGGTCCACCGGCTCCGGCACCTCCGCCACGCTGGCGCAGCAGCGCACCCCGAGCACGCTGTGACGCCGGGGGTTCACCGGATACACCGTGCCGCCAAAGGGCGAACGGATCAGGTTCCAGAGCAGGGTGCGGCCCACGCTGCCGGGACGCTCGCTGGCCCCGATCACCGCAACGCAGCCCGGACGGAAGAGGGCCCGCAGCGGCTCCCGGCCGCTGCGCAGGATGTCATGGGTGGGGTCGGTGCTGCGGCCCTGGCCGCCGGGGGCGCCGTCGTCGGTCATCGCGGGGGGTGGCGGCGCGGTGGCATGGAGGCGCGCCGGGGCGGTGGCGCTGCGGCGAGCCCATCCAACAGGCAGCCTGCGGTGCTGCAGGTATCACAGCCGACGTGGCGGTGCTGGCCCGGGCGAACCGTCCGCCTGGGATGATGACGCCCGAACGGATTCCGCCGCCATGTACACCGACTGGACCGCCGTGATCCTGCTGCTGCTCACCGCCGTGCCGTTGCTGGCGGTGGTGGCCACCGCCGTGTTCTTCATCTGGCAGCAGAAGAAGAAGCAGGCACGCTGAAGGGGAGGCCGGCCTCCCGCAGGGCCGCCGTCGTGGTGGCGGGCTCCAGCCTGGTGAGCCGCCCCTGACCCAGACAGTGGAGGCAGGTGCGCGAGCGGTGACCATCCAGGCGCAGCACACCACTGCCTCCACAGCGGGGACAGACCTGATCCCCCTGCTCCCAGGGCTGGAGTTGAGGGGTGCTGGTGGGGGGCATGGGGGGAGGCTCCCTCGGGAGCCGAACGGCTGGGAATCACTGTGGACCGGATTGGCTCCCGCGATCCCGAAGCCTTTCTTAAGCCTGCAGGGATGGGGCCGCGGCGGCCTCCAGAGAGGCTGCGAAGCGCTGCGGCGTCAGCTCCTCTAGCAGCTCCCGGGCACTCAGCCGTGAGCCCGGCGGCACCAGGCCGGCACTGGCGGCCAGCTCACCGATCACGCCGGCGCCATCCAGACCCCGTTGCCGCAGTCCGGCCAGTCCTTCGGCGGCCCCGCGCTTGCTCAGGCGCCGGCCCGCCGCATCCCGCCAGAGGGGCAGGTGGCCGTAGCGCGGAGGCTCCATGCCCAGTGCAGCCATCACAGCCACCTGGGGCCCGGTGGACCACCAGAGATCCTCCCCCCGCAGCACATCGGTGATGCCCAGGCTGAGTTCGTCCACCGCCGTGGCGAGGTGATAGGCGAGAAAGCCGTCAGCGCGGCGCAGCACCACATCCCCCACCTGCCCGGGGCCATCGAGCAGTCCCGGCGCGCCGAAGCGCTCATGCCACCGCAGTGGACCCGGCGGCAGCCGCAGCCGCCAGCTGGGCAGGCGGCCCGCCTCCGGGCCCCAGCCCACCGGCTGCCGCCGGCAGAAGCCCGGATACACCGGCACCCCTCCATGGGGCGCGGACACGTCGGCGAGCAGCCGGCGGCTGCAGCGGCAGGGGTACAGCACCCCGCCACGGCGCAGGGCGGAGAGCACCGTGCCGTAGATCCCGCGCCGCGCGCTCTGGCGCAGCACCGGACCGTCCCAGTCCAGCCCCAGCCAGTGAAGGTCGGCCAGGATCGACTCCTCGGACCCGGCCCGGTTGCGGGGCGTGTCCAGGTCGTCGATCCTCAGCAGCAGCTCGCCCCCGGCCAGACGCGCGTCCAGCCAGGCCAGAAGGGCGGTGCGCAGGTTGCCCCGGTGCAGGGGGCCCGTTGGGGAGGGCGCGAAGCGACCCCGGTAGCCCCGCGGCCGCCGCGCAGCAGCCTCAACCAGCTCGGTCCTGAGATGAACCGGCAGGAGAAGACCTGCGGCTTCCTGGATGGGCGTCGTCAGCCAGGAGACGCCGTCAGGCGCCCTGCACCTTGTCCTTGAACATCTTGCCGGCGGTGAAGGCAGGCACGCGCTTGGCCTCGATCTTGATCTTCTCGCCGGTCTTGGGGTTGAGCCCCTGCCGGGCGGAACGGTCGCGGGGCTCGAAGGATCCGAAACCGAGGATCGACACCTTCTTGCCGTCGACCACCGAATCCATGATCGTGTCGATCAGGGCATCGACCACCTGGGCTACGTCGGTCTTGGTGAGCTCGGTGCGGGCAGCCACCACGTTGACGAGATCTGCTTTGTTCATGGATGGGGAGCCTGAGAGGGGCTGGCGGGGGTGTGTGGCGAGTCGGAAACCCCGACCAGCCTTGGGTATGGCGGGCCAATGGTATGGGCTGTCATGCCACACCGCAACACAGAAGCCCCTTGCCGCAATGGGTCTGAGCTGCGGCTCTCAGTCGGTCTGCGTGCCGGGCGCGATGCAGCCCGCCGGACCGGGCGGCGCCAGCAGCCCGGCACCGCCCTCCACGAGCTTCTCGCCACGCAGGGCCCCGAGCCCGCCACCGCAGGCGATCCAGCGGGGCGAGCCGGCGGGCAGCCAGGCCCGCAGACGCTCCAGACTGCGCAGCAGCCGGGGCCAGTGAAAGGTGCCGGCCGCGGCCAGGGGACCCACCCGACCAGGCCCCAGCGGCTGCAGCAACCGGCCGCAGAAGAGGCCATCACTGCCGCCCGCGCCCAGGTGCAGCACGCAGGAGCCGGGGGTGGGTCCGGGCGTCCAGAGCAGGCGCACACCCGGCGCCAGTTCGTGGTCAGCCCCGAAGCGGTTCAGCCGCTGCACCCCGGGCAGCAGGTAGGCCTCCTGCTCCTGCACCAGCACATCCCAGCCGAGAGCCTCCTGGAAGCGGCGGCAGCGTCCATGGCCCTCACGGCTGGTGAGCACGATCGTGCCGCGGCCGCCACGCCGGCCCAGCCAGCCGAGGTTGGCCTCGGTCCAACCCGGGCAATCGATCAGCAGATCCCCCGCCAGCACACCACCCAGCCCCACCGCCTCGGCCTCCACTAGCCAGCTGCTGCCCCCGCGCGTGTCGCGGTTGGGGGCGAACAGCCAGAGCCCCCGGCGCACTGGCTGAGGCGGCCGCCCCGGTTCCGGGCTGACAGCTTGTAACACCTGCGGTGCGATGGCGATCTGATCACTAGTTTGTGGCTACACCGAACGCTGCCTTGTCCGCCCGCCCCACCGCTGACACCAGCGCTGACACCAGGCCCACGCTGGATCCGCACGGGCACTCTGGACGCACTGGACACACGTCCGTGTCCTCCGCGGCCAGCGGCACAGGTGCCCCGGTTCACCCCGGCCATCCCTGGCCCCTGGGCGCCAGCCTCACCCGCCGCGGCGTGAACTTCTCCGTGGTGGCCCCCCAGGCCACCCGGGTGGAGCTGCTGCTGTTCAGCCATGGGGAAGCCAGCGAGCCCCAGCGGGTGGTGGAACTCGACCAGCGCCACCGCTCCGGCGACCACTGGCACGTGGAGGTGGAGGGGGTAGGGCTTGGCAGCTGCTACGGCTACCGGGTGTATGGGCCCCTGCAGGCCGGCGGCCACAGCTTCAACCCCTCCAAGGTGCTGCTCGACCCCTGCGCCCGCGCCATCGCCGGCTGGGGCAGCTACCGCCGCGATGCGGCGGTGGGGGCCGTGCCCAACACCGGCTGCTGCCTGAAGGGAGTGGTCACCGAGCGCGACCGCTTCGATTTCGACGCCGCCCCCAGGCCTCGGCACAGCTGGCAGCGCAGCGTGATCTACGAGCTGCACGTGGGCGGCTTCACCCAGGGGGCCGGCTGCCCGGTGCCGCCCGAGCGGCGCGGCACCCTGCTGGGGCTGATCGACACCCTGCCCTACCTGCAGGAGCTCGGCGTCACCGCCATCGAGCTGCTGCCGGTGATGGCCTTCGATCCCGCCGACGCCCCTCCCGGCCGGCAGAACCACTGGGGCTACAGCCCGATCAGCTGGATGGCCCCCCACCAGGGCTACCTGCAGGGCAACGATCCCCTCACCGCCCGCGACCAGGTGCGCGCACTGGTGAGCGCCTGCCACCGGGCGGGCATCGAGGTGATCCTCGATGTGGTCTACAACCACACCAGCGAGGGCAACCAGCAGGGGCCCACCCTCAGCTGGCGGGGCTTCTGTGACCAGCTCTACTACCAGCAGGGCCACCAAGGCGAGTACCTCGACGTGAGCGGCTGCGGCAACACCATCGCCGCCAACCGCCCCCTGGTGCGGCGCCTGATCCTCGAGTCGCTGCGCTGCTGGGCCGTGGAACTGGGCGTGGATGGCTTCCGCTTCGACCTCGGCATCGCCCTGAGCCGCGGCGATCACCTGATGCCCCTGGAGGCACCACCCCTGTTCGAGGCGATGGAGGCCGATCCCCAGCTGGCCGATCTGAAACTGATCAGCGAACCCTGGGACTGCGGCGGTCTCTACAAGCTCGCCGACTTCCCCGCCCTGCGGGTGGCCACCTGGAACGGCCGCTTCCGCGACGACGTGCGCCGCTTCTGGAAGGGCGATCAGGGCACAGCCTGGGCCACGGGGCTGAGGCTGAGCGGCAGCCCGGATCTCTACGAGCCCAGGCCACCCCACCCCGGCCAGTGCATCACCTTTCTTACCGCCCACGACGGTTTCACCCTCGCCGATCTGGTCAGCTACAACCAGAAGCACAACCTGGCCAACGGCGAGAACAACCGCGACGGCGACAACCACAACAACAGCTGGAACCACGGCGTGGAGGGGCCCAGCAGCGATCACGCCGTCACCGCCCTGCGGGAGCGACAGCTGCGCAACCTCCTGGCCACGCTGCTGCTCTCCCCAGGGGTACCGATGCTGCTGATGGGGGATGAGGTGCGCCGCAGCCAGGGGGGCAACAACAACACCTGGTGCCAGAACAATCCCCTCGGCTGGATGCACTGGCAGCCCGACGCAGGCGACGAGGCGCTGCGCACATACCTGCGGCGGCTGCTGAAGCTGCGCACCTGCCTCAGACACCTGCTCAACCCCGAACTGCCGCTGCCGGTGCGCCCCCAGCGCCGCAGCGACGACGAGCATGTGCTCTGGCGGCAGTGGCACGGAGTGCAGATCAACGCACCCGACTGGGCGGAGTGGTCGCACACGCTGGCCTGGAGCGTGAACGAGAGAGTGGAGGGTCCCCTGCTGTGGTGCGGAATGAATGCCTACAGCCGGGCGATCCACTTCGAGTTGCCCGTCTGCCCATCGGGCTGGGTTCGGGTCATCGACACCGCACTGCCGGCCGGGGAGGATCTGCCCAGCCATCCCCAGCCCTGGAAGCCCACCGGCGCCCCCCTCGAGAGCCGCAGCCTGATGCTGCTGGTGGCCAGGCGCCTGCTGGAGGGCATCGAGTTCTAGCGCCACGCCGCAGAGCGGGCCCGGAGACCCCGCACGTCAGGGCTCGACGACAGCGGCGAGGGCCGCAGGGGAGCATTGATGACGCTTTTCCACAGGCTTGACGCGTTTCCCACAGAAGTGACCTCACTTTTCCACAGGCAGAACGGGAGGACCCTCGGCTGGGCCCAAAGCCCGCCCCGTCCCCGGGGAAAAGCGGATGCCGGACAACCGATGGACGTTTCGTCACACAGGCACGTTCACCGGCCGCTCTGGGGACGGACGACGTGTGGCGGCAGACATGGAAGCGGGCGGCGGGAATCGAACCCGCATCATCAGCTTGGAAGGCTGAGGTTTTACCACTAAACTACGCCCGCATTCATTCACACAATCCTGCAAAAAGCTGGGGTTGTTGTGAACAATGGTCGGAGGCCCATACCCCGCAGGGTCTGGGACGGCTTTCAGCCGGGAGGGGCGGAAGAGCCGAACCGAGCCCCGCCATTATGACCGCTGCCCCCACCGGCTCCCTCCCGCATGCCCACCCAGGCTCACGCCGTCCGCGACGCCGCCGATCTGCGCGGAGCGGCACGCCAGCGCCTGCTGTGGTCCTACGGCATCGGTGACGCCGGCACGGGCATGACCGCCTCCCTGATCGGCTTCTACCTGTTCGTCTTCTACACCTCGGCCGCCGGCCTGCCGGCCTGGCTGGCGGGGGCGGTGCTGATGGTGGGCCGCCTCTGGGACGGCATCAACGACCCGCTGATCGGCTGGCTGAGCGACAAGACCCACACCCGCTGGGGGCCGCGCCTCCCCTGGATCTTCGCCAGCGCCGTTCCCCTCGGCATCACCATGGCGGCGATGTGGTGGGTACCCCCGGGCAACCAGTGGGTGAAGTTCACCGTGTTCGTGCTCATCTCGGCCGTGGCCCAGAGCTTCTACACGGCCGCGAACCTGCCCTACACGGCCCTGGCCGCCGAACTCACCGGCAACGTGGCCCTGCGCACGCGGCTGAACACGGCCCGGTTCACCGGCTCGATCATCGCCACCCTGGTTGGGGTGGTGCTGGGGGGGCTGCTGCTTCAGGACCACAGCAACGCCGGCCGGTTCCTGCAGGTGGGGGTCCTGGCCGGCGGCATCGTCACGGTGTCCACCCTGCTGTGCGGCTGGGGGCTGGCGCCCGTGGCCCTGCACTGCCAGCGGCCCCAGCGCCAGAAGGGCACCACCCGCCGCCTGCTGGGACGGGTGTGGAGCAACGGTCGCTTCCTGCGGGTGATCGGCCTCTATCTGCTGCTCTGGTGCGGCCTGCAGATCATGCAGACAGCGGCCCTGATCTACCTGCCGGTGGTGCTGCGCCTGCCCCAGAGCTGGAGCAACTGGATCCTGCTTCCCTTCATCGTCAGCACCCTGGCGGGGCTGTGGATCTGGAACGGCGTCAGCCGCTACTCCGGCCGCGTGCGGGCCCTGCAGCTCGGCTCCTGGCTGTGGATCGGCGCCTGCGCCCTGGCGATGGTGCTCCCCCCCCTGAACCCCGATGTCGCTCCCTTCGGCTCGCCCGGCAACAGCCTCCGCCTGGGGCTTCTGATCGTCACGATCGTGCTGGCGGGGCTGGGCGCCTCCACCGCCTACCTGATCCCCTGGTCACTGCTGCCCGACGCCATCGACGCCGATCCCGAGAAACCGGCGGGCCAATACAGCGCCTGGATGGTGCTCGGCCAGAAGCTCTGCATCAGCGTGGCCCTCTTCTTCTTCGGCAACCTGCTCAGCCTGAGCGGCTACCAGGCGGCTCAGCTCAGCGACCAGCCCCTGAGCGCCGTGCTGGCGATCCGGCTGAGCATGGGCGTGATTCCAGCCACTCTGGTCGTGCTGGGGCTGGTGGTGATGCGACGCTGGCCCCATCGCCCACCCCAGCCGTGATGACGCGCCGGTTCCGGTTTCATGTCGCCGGGCGGCAGCCGAAGCTGCCGCGTTGGGCGAAACGCCTTGGCGCCAGCGCCCTGATCGGTGGCCAGACGGTGAGCGCGATCGCCCGGGGCCATATCGGCTTCAACGACCTGATGCAAGAGCTGATGGAGGCCGGTCCGGGCAGCTTCCTGATCGTGCTGATCACGGCCCTGGCGGCCGGCACCGTGTTCAACATCCAGGTGGTGGCAGAGCTCTCCAAGCAGGGGGCCAACGCCGCCGTGGGGGGCCTGCTGGCCCTGGGCCTGTCCCGGGAGATCGCCCCGCTGCTCACCGCCACCCTGCTCACCGGCAAGGTGGCCACCGCCTACGCCGCCGAGCTGGGCACCATGAAGGTCACCGAGCAGATCGACGCCATCACCATGCTGCGTACCGATCCGGTGGAGTACCTGGTGGTGCCGCGGGTGCTGGCCATGGTGATCATGGCGCCGGTGCAGTGTCTGCTGTTCTTCTGGGTGGGGATCTGGTCAGGACAGACCAGCAGCACCCTGCTGTACAACATCCCCCCCAGTGTGTTCTGGACCTCGGTGCGCACCTGGATGCAGCCCGACGACCTGCCTTCGATGCTGGTGAAGGCGCTCGTCTTCGGCCTGCAGATTTCGGTTCTCGCCTGCGGATGGGGCCTCACCACCCGCGGCGGTCCCAAGGAGGTGGGCACCAGCACCACCGGCGCGGTGGTGATGATTCTGGTGACGGTGGCGCTGATGGACGCGCTGCTCACCACAGTGCTCTTCGGTTGACAGGCGATGGCCTCTCCTCAATCCCCTCCAGCGGTGCTGCTCTCCCCCAGCTACGGCGTTTCCCTCGGTGTGGTGGCCCTTGGCGGAGCCTGCCTCGCCCTGCGGCCCCTCTGGCCCGGAGCCCAGTGGCTGGCGCTGGCGGTGGGCCTGTTCGGCCTGTTCCTGGTGGTGCAGACCGCCCTGCTGCGGCTGGAGTTCGGCGGCGAGGCCCTGGTGGTGCGGCGGGGGGGGGAGGAGCTGCGCTGCTTCCCCTACGACGCCTGGCTGGGATGGCGACTGTTCTGGCCAGAGGTGCCGGTGCTGTTCTATTTCAGGGAACGGCAGAGCATCCACCTGCTGCCGGTGCTGTTCGACGCAGCCGGCCTGCGCAAGCAGCTGCAGGTCCACCTGCCTCAGCTGACCGCCACTGCCAAGGCCGGCGACGCCGGCACCGATGACGCCGCCTGAACGCTCCCCATGCCCGACGAGCCCCTCCCTCCAGTCCCGGCCGCAGACGACGCTCCAGACATCCCATCCGGCAATGCCACTGACCCCCCGGCCGCTGGCGGAACGCCGGAAACCGCCTGGCAGGAGCTGGCACTGCGCGAGCTGAGGCAGAGGCGGGAGGCCCTGGAGCAAGAGATTGCCCAGCTGGAGGGCCGCCGCGACGCCATCGCCCGGGAGATCGCCAGCAGCTACGCCGGCCAGGCCGATGCCGTGGCCCGGAGGCTCAAGGGCTTCCAGGACTACCTGGTGGGAGCGCTGCAGGATCTGGCGGTGGCAGCCGAACAGATCGAGCTTGTGCCCCAGCCGGTGCTGGTGCAGCCCTCGCCGATCGATGCCGCCGTCCGCGCCCAGGACACCCCGGCGCCTGCCGCGGCGGGGGTCTCGGCCGGGGGGCCGTTCAGCAGCGACGCCCAGCCGATCCGCACCCGCCTGGCGGAGTTTCAGGGCCAGCCCGACTTCTACGACGAACCCTGGAAGCTGCGCCGCACCCTCGACGCCCCCGGGGCCGCCTGTCTGGAGAACTGGTTCCTCGAGCAGGCCGGCCGCGGTGCCCAGCCCAGCAGCGGCAGCCGCAGCCGCAACGCCCTGGTCACGGCCGCGGCGATCGCCATCCTCGGCGAGCTCTACGGCGAACGCTTCCAGACCCTGGTGCTGGCCAACCAGCCGGAACGGCTGGGCGAGTGGCGGCGCAGCCTGCAGGATTGCCTCGGCCTGGGCCGCGAAGACTTCGGCCCCACCAGCGGCATCGTGCTGTTCGAACGCCCCGAGGCCCTGATCGAGCGGGCCGACCGCCTGGAGGAGCGCGGCGAACTGCCCTTCATCGTGATCGACGCGGCCGAGCCGGGGGTGGAGATCCCGATCCTGCAGTTTCCCCTCTGGCTGGCCTTCGCTCCCGGCCCGGGTGAACTGATGCGCGAGGAGGAGTACTACTGAGGGGCGCTCAGCCGTTCCGCCGATGCTCCCGCCCCTTGCCCTGCCCCTGCTGCTCGCCGGCTATCTGCTGGGCTCGACACCCAGCGGCTACCTGGCCGGCCGCTGGCTGAAGGGCATCGACATCCGGCGGGAGGGCTCCGGCTCCACCGGCGCCACCAACGTGCTGCGGGTGGTGGGCAAGGGCCCTGCCCTGGCGGTGCTGCTGGTGGATGTGTTCAAGGGCACGGCGGCGGTGCTGCTGGCCCGCACCCTGCTGGATCCCGCCCTGGCAGGCACCGATGGCTGGGTGGTGGCTGCCGGCCTAGCGGCCCTGGCGGGCCATATCTGGCCGGTGTGGCTGGGCTGGCGAGGCGGCAAGGCGGTGGCCACGGCCCTGGGCATGCTGCTGGGGCTGTCGTGGCCGGTGGGGCTGGCCTGCCTCGGGGTGTTCCTCTCCGTGCTGGCCATCAGCCGCATCGTGTCGCTCTCCAGCGTGGCATCAGCAGTGGCGCTGCCACTGCTGATGCTGGGCTGGTTCCGGCACCAGGGGATGGACCTGCGCTGGCCCTACCTGCTGCTGGCCCTGGTCACCAGCGTGCTGGTGATCTGGCGCCACCGCAGCAACCTCGCCCGGCTGCTGGCGGGCACCGAACCGCGCCTGGGACAGGCCCGGCCCACCCAGTGAGTAGCGGGCTCAGGCCAGCTGGCGGCTGCGCTCGGCGGCGGCCAGCACGGCCTCCAGCAGGGCCGAGCGCAGCCCTCCCCGCTCCAGCACCCGCAGACCGGCGATGGTGGTGCCGGCCGGCGAGGTCACCATGTCCTTGAGCTCACCGGGATGGAGGTTCCCCTGTTCCAGCAGGGCGGCCGTGCCCGCCAGGGTGCGATGCGCCAGATCGCGGGCCCGCGCCCGGGGGAGGCC
>JBATEO010000070.1:0-12484 GCA_049664045.1 Prochlorococcaceae cyanobacterium | reverse complement strand
CGACCGGGCGGTGCTGCGCCTGCTGCGGGGCCGGCGGTTGCTGGCCCTGGGCGCCACCCGCGGCGGCCATCCCCGCCATCCCCTCTACCTCCCCGCCAGTGCCTGCCTGGAGCCCTGGCCCGGCGGTGCATGGCACGATGCCTCCCGCCTGGGGCATCCTGAGGGGGTGTCCGCCCGCCGCCTCGCCGTTCCCCCATGTCCCCCCACCCACGGCGTTACGCCGTTCACCTGCACATGAGCGGCGGCCAGACGGAATCGGTGATGTTCCCGAGCCTTCAGGCCTTCCAGCAGTGGTACGGCGACGTGCTCACCGCCTCGGCCCCCGACACGTTTGTGAACGTGCCGATCAGCGAGCTGGAGGGGGAATACCTGGTGGTGCGCCCCAGCGCCGTGGTGGGCATCCGGGTGGAGCCCCGGTTCAATGCCCTCGACGATGAATGACGCCTGAGCGGCTGGGGCTGCTCTGGGGCGTCACCGTGTTCTCCGGCGCCGTGGCCCAGGCGCTGGCCTGGCTCACCGGCCTGCCCGGCGTGGTGCTGCTGCTCAGCTCCGGCCTGCTGATCGGCCGCGCCGGGCTGGGGCTGGTGGAACCCCTGGATCTGGGCCCCGGACTGGGCACGATCGTGGGTCTGCTGGTGAGCCTGGTGCTGTTCGACGGGGGCATCAACCTGCGCCTGCCGGCCGACGGCACCCGCCAGGCGGTGCTGCGCATCTGTGCCGTGCGCCTGGTGCTGGCACTGCTGGGCGGGCTGGTGCTGGCCCACGGGCTGGCGGGTCTGAACTGGCCTCTGGCGGCGGTGTTCAGCGCCATCGTGCTGGCCACCGGCCCCACGGTGGTGAACCCGCTGGTGCGCCAGATCGGCCTGGCTCCGCCCCTGGGGGAGGTGCTCGAGGGCGAGGGGCTGGTGCTGGAGCCGATCGGTGCGGTGCTGGCGCTGCTGCTGCTCGACCTGCTGCTGGGCACCCTGCAGGGCTGGCGCGAGCTCGCCGTCGGCCTGATGGAACGGCTCGGCGGCGGCGTGCTGATCGGTGCCCTGAGCGGCTGGCTGCTGGCCGAGCTGCTGCGCCGCGTCCCCGCCTCGGCCGGCAACGGCGCCCTGCGCCTGCAGCTCAGCCTGGGCATCCTGTTCCTGATGTTCACCGGCTGTGAGCAGCTGCTGCCGGAATCCGGCCTGCCCGCGGCCGTGGCCGCGGGTTTCGTCGTGGGTCGCCGCCCCGACACCGATGCCAAGGAGCTCGATGAACTGATCCGTCAGCTGGCCCAGCTGGCGATCACCATGCTCTTCCCGCTGCTGGCAGCCGATGTCACCTTCGCCCAGCTCAGCCCCCTGGGCTGGGGCGGGGTGGCCTGCGTGCTGGCGATGATGCTGCTGCTGCGGCCGCTGGCGATCGGCCTGGCCACCTGGGGCATGGACTTCAGCCTCCCCCAGCGGGCCCTGCTCAGCTGGCTGGCGCCGCGCGGCATCGTCACCGCCGCGGTGGCCAGCCTGTTCGCCATCCGTCTGGAGCAGGCGGGGGTGGTGGGCGCCGGGCGGCTGCAGGGGCTGGTGTTCCTCACCATCCTGCTCACCGTGGGGCTGCAGGGGCTCAGCGCCGGGCCCCTGGCCCGCTGGCTGCAGCTCACCGAAGAGCCCGCCGGGGCGGCCGGAGCGGCGGCAGCTCTTGCTGCAGCGACGTCAGAGGCAGCGGGCGAGACGGGGCCGGTCGTCGCCGCTGCGGTGCAGCAGCAGCCAGGTGGCCAGTAGGTCGGGGCCCTGCAGGCTGCCCAGCAGGGCGGCGCGCACGCTCTTCATCACCACCCCCTTCTTGACGCCGGCGGCGGCGGCGGCCTCGCCCAGCAGCGCCTGGGCCTGATCGGCGCCCAGCTCTGCCTCCGGCAGCCGCTCCAGCAGCGCCGCCACGGCGGCGCGGGCGCCGGCGGCCTCCAGCTGGGCCCGGGCGGCCTCGTTCAGCTCCGGGGTGGTGAAGAACGGCTCGGCCTGCTCCACTCCGTCGGCCAGCAGGGTGAGGGAGGGGCCCAGCAGCTCGGTGAGATCACGCTGCCAGGCGGGGTCGGCATGCACTGGGTTGGCGGCATCGGTCAGGCCCCAGCCGCGAGCGCCCCAGAGGGGCATCAGCTGCTCGCGCAGCGCCTCGGGACCCTGTTCGCGCAGCACCTGGCCGTTGAGCCAGTTGAGCTTGTCCCAGTCGAAGCGGGCGCCCGCCCTGTTCACCCGCTCGAAGCCGAACACCGCGGCCGCCTCCTGCAGGCTGAAGCGCTCGCCCATGCCCTCCGGCGGCGACCAGCCCAGCAGGGTCATGTAGTTGGCCAGGGCGGCGGCGCTGTAGCCCATGGCCCGGAAGTCGCTGATCGAGGTCACCCCGTCGCGCTTGGAGAGCTTCTTGCCCTCCTGGTTCAGGATCAGCGGCGTGTGGGCAAACACGGGCGGTTCAGCGCCCAGGGCCTCGTAGAGCAGCAGCTGCTTGGCGGTGTTGGCGATGTGGTCCTCGCCGCGGATCACGTGGCTGATCGCCATCGCCGCGTCGTCCACCACCACCACCAGGTTGTAGAGGGGATCCCCGATCCGATCGGCCGGTGCGCGCCGGGCGATCACCATGTCGCCGCCCAGGTCGCTGCCGCTCCAGCGCATCTCACCGCGCACCAGATCGCTCCAGGTGATCGTGCGCCCGTCGTCGATGCGGAAGCGCACCACCGGCTGGCGGCCCTCGGCGATGTAGGCCGCCTCCTGCTCGGGGCTGAGGTCGCGGTGGCGGTTGTCGTAGCGGGGGGCCTGCTTGCTGGCGGCCTGCTGCTCGCGCATGGCCGTGAGCTCGGCCTCGCTGGCGTAGCAGCGGTAGGCGTGGCCGGAGTCGAGCAGGTGCTGGATGGCGGCGCGGTGCTGCTCTAGGCGCTGGCTCTGGATCACGGGTTCCCCGTCCCAGTCCAGCCCCAGCCAGCGCAGGCCGTCGAGGATGTTGGTGGTGTATTCAGGCTTGCTGCGCTCGCGGTCGGTGTCCTCGATGCGCAGCAGGAACCGGCCGCCGCAGTGGCGGGCGAACAGCCAGTTGAACACCGCCGTGCGGGCCGTGCCGATGTGCAGGGTGCCGGTGGGGCTGGGAGCCAGGCGCACGCGGACCGGACGCGCTGCGTTCGCCTCAGCTGCCACCGCTGGCTCTCCTGGAAAGGGAAACGGGACTGACGGGGCTCGAACCCGCAACTTCCGCCGTGACAGGGCGGTGCTCTAACCGATTGAACTACAGTCCCAGGCCGCCGTCCGGAGCCGCTGCGTGGTGTGCTGCAGCCAGCCGGTGGAGCGCTGTTGTCGCCTGTGCGACCAGAAAAGTATCCGCCGCCGCCCCCCCCTCCGTCAACTGATCAGCTCAGCTGATCCACCCAACTCATCCGCTCCACTCACCAGCTCAACTCACCCGTTGTGGCGCCAGCGAAAAGCCCACCCCCGCAGGGATGGGCCGAGAGCCTGGCCGTCAGACCAAGGCATGGGGAGGGCGCCGGGGGACAGTGCGTCCGTGGACCGTGCACCGGTGGATCGGGCGGTGGATCGGGCGAGAGATGCCGCTCAGGGGCGGAAGCCGGCCGGTTCGATCAGGCGAACCTGATTGCCCCGGGCCGTGAATTCGCGGCCCTGATCGCTCTGAACCACCACACGGCCACCGGATTTGACCCGGATGACGCGGGCACGAACCCAGCCCAGGGCTGCGGATTCGAGCACCTTGACCACATCTCCAGGTTGAAGATCCAACTCCATGTTCGGTGAGGAGAAACGGCGAGGCGAGAGCAGAAAGCCGGCAATGAATGCCGGAGGGGACATCGAGCGCGCCGTGGAGGACTTGAACCCCCGACATCAGGTTTTGGAGACCTGCGTTCTACCAACTGAACTAACGGCGCAGAGGGATGCCCCCTGCTGGACGGCGCCAGACTGAACGGTGCGAGACCGGACTCAGCGATCGAAGCGCTGCTTGACACGAGTGGCTTTCCCCACTCGGTCGCGAAGGTAGAAGAGCTTCGCTCGGCGCACCTTACCGCGCCGCTCCACCTTCACGGAGGCAACCTGGGGGCTGTGGAGCATGAAGATCCGCTCCACCCCCACGCCCTGGAAGATCCGCCTCACGGTGATGGTGGCGTTCAGGCCCCCGTGGCGCTTGGCGATCACCACGCCCTCGTAGGGCTGCACGCGCTCCTTGTTGCCCTCGCGGATGCGGACGCCGACCTTCACGGTGTCGCCCACGTAGATGTCGGGCAGATCGCTCTTGAGCTGCTCGGCCTCGAAGGCGCGGATCATGTCCTGGGCGCTGATCCGGCCGGTGCGCACGCTGGCCGCGCCGGCGGCGGGCTTCTCCTGCACGGCAGTGGCCGCTTCCGGCTGGGCGCTCAGCTCCGACTGCTGGTCATCCAGCTCGGTCGGCTGGTCGTTCAGCTCCTGTTCTGCCTGCTTCTCCTCAGCTGCCATCTCAGCTCCGCAACGCCTGGCCAAACCGACAGTGTACCGGCTGGGGGTCACCCCCTCCCCCGGGCCAGACGCTGCAGGGCCATGGCCCCGCCGCTGATCAGCATCCACAGCAGCCCCAGCCCGTTGAGCAGCACGTACACCGTTTCGCCGTTGGGGCCGAACCAGGTGGTGAGCCACTCCCCCTCGTGCAGCACCATCAGCAGGTGGGCCTGGTCACGGTCCAGGCCACCCCAGTCGCGCAGCAGCCGGTACCCCACCCCCGTGCTCACGGTGAGCAGCAGGGGCAGCAGAACGAGCGGGGCCAGGGCGGCGTGCAGCCGGCGCAGGCGCTGGACGAGCTGGACGGGCAGCAGGGGCATCGGTGCGGCGGAACCGGGCGGCGGCCAGTGCGCCGTTGATAGCTTGACCGTCAATCCGTGCCCTGGCCGCGGGGCTGCCGCCCTCCTTCCATGAATCTCTTCGCCGATCTGCTGGCCAGCACCACCGGCAGCCGCCAGGGCGGGGCTCAGGCTTCCAGACCCTCAGCCCAGGTGGCGACGGGCCCTCGCATTCAGAAGTCACGCCGTGGCGTGGAGGTGAAGAGTGCCCGTGAGATCGAGACGATGCGCCAGGCCAGCCGCATCGTGGCCACGGTGCTGCGCGAGATCATGGAGATCGCCGCTCCGGGCCTCACCACCGGCGACCTCGACGCCCACGCCGAGAAGCGCATCCGCGAGCTGGGCGCTACCCCCAGCTTCAAGGGTTACCACGGTTTTCCGGCCAGCATCTGCGCCTCGATCAATAACGAGGTGGTGCATGGCATCCCCAGCGGCAAGCGGGTGATCAAGGCCGGCGACCTGCTCAAGGTGGACACCGGCGCCTACTTCGACGGCTACCACGGCGACAGCTGCGTGACCATCTGCGTGGGCGAGGAGGCGCCCGAGGAAGCGCGCCGCCTGGCCCGGGTGGCCCAGGAGTCGCTGATGCAGGGTCTGGCCCGGATCAAGGCCGGCAACACCCTGCTCGACATCGCCGGTGCCGTGCAGGACCACGTGGAGGCCCACGGCTACGCGGTGGTGGAGGACTACACGGGCCACGGCGTGGGCCGCAACCTGCACGAGGAACCGTCGGTGTTCAACTTCCGCACCCGCGACCTGCCGAACATGACGCTGCGGGCCGGCATGACCCTGGCGGTGGAGCCGATCCTCAACGGCGGCAGCAAGGCCTGCCGCACCCTCAAGGACCGCTGGACCGTGGTGACTGTGGACGGCAGCCTCTCGGCCCAGTGGGAGCACACCGTGGCCGTCACCAGCGACGGCTGCGAGATCCTCACCGACCGCGAGTTCTAGCCCGATGCCCCGGAGCGGGTCAGCAGCCGGTAGTAGAGCCAGCGGCTGAGGGTGGCCAGCGGCATCAGCGCGTAGGTGAAGGGATTGGGTGTGACGATGATCAGGTTGAAGCCCAGGCCCGCCTGGGCCAGCACCTGGGCGGCCACGAAGTCGGCGCTCATCACGCCCACCGGGTTGAGCGCCGAGCGGAAGGGCCCCAGCACCAGCCGGCGGATGCGCAGCCGTGGTCCCGCCAGATCCAGGGCCCGCAGGCTCACCAGCTGGCCCAGCAGCCGCTTGCTGATCTCGTAGAGGGGGCTGAGGGCCGGCTGGATCTCGGCCTCTGAGGTGTTCACCCACACCTCCGCCCGGGGCCGTTCCGGTTGCTCCGGCCGTCCGGCCACCTCGGCGGCGAACAGCTCCAGCAGCCGCCAGCCGCTCAGGGCGTTCACCTCCAGCGACTCGGCGGCGGCCGCGGCGCCGCGCTGGCCATGCACGTTCAGGCCGTGGTTGAGCACGAGCACGTCCACCTCCCGCAGCAGCTCCCGCAGGTCCTCCTCCTGGCCCACGCACCAGGTCACGTCCCGCAGCGGGATCCGCTGGCCCCCGGGGTCGCGCAGGTCGAGGTCGCGGGGTCCGCAGCTGAGGGCGATCAGCCGGGCGCCTCGCCGGTGCCAGCGCCGCAGCAGCGCCTGCCCCAGGCTGCCGCTGGCGCCGGTGATCGCCACGCAGGGGGCTGGAGTCATGGTGGTCGTGGGGCGGCGGCGCTTCAGGCCATCATGGGGGGCAAGACCGAGCCAGTTCAGGCTGCGTCGGTTCATTCCCTTCCGGTTCATCCCCTACCGGTTCACTCCCCGTCGGTTCACTCCGCTGCCGATGTTTCCTCCACCCCCGCCCCGTCCCGGATCCGGGCTCGATACCGAGGCGATTCTGGAGCCGCTGGTGCCCCTGTTCGCTCCCTACTGCGGCGGGGTCACCCAGCAGCTGCTGCTCGAGGCTGCCGTGGGGCAGCTGCTGATGGGCGAATGGTCCGGCGAGCGGCGCCTGGATGGTGGCGCCAGCCGCGCCTTCACCCTGCGCTGGCACGGGGAGCCGGCGCCACTGGAGACGCTGCGCTGCGAGCTGCACTTTGCCGACCTGCCCTCGGCGAACTACGAATTCACCCTGCCGGCCTACCGGCTGGTGGTGTGGCTGATGCAGCGCCACGAGCACCAGCTGCCGGTGAGCTTCTGGCGCTGGTTGCTGCTGGGTGAACTGCCCCGCTCCGCCACGGAGAGCAGAGCCGCGGGCGGGGATGCGGCCGTTGCCTAGCCTGAGCCCGCGGCGCGGTTGACCCATGGCCCCCACTCTGCTGATCGGCTCGTGTCAACCTTTCAGCGGCAAGTCGGCCGTTGTGCTGGGGCTGGCCCGCCAACTGCTGCGCGCCGGCGTGCTGCTGCGTTTCGGCAAGCCGCTCGCCACGGTCCTCGAGAACGACGCCCCCGTCCCTGACGGCGGCGTGCTCTTCGACGCCGACGTGCGCTTCGTGGGGGCCAACCTGCGGCTGGCCCCCGAGCAGTTGCTGCCTTCCCTGCACTCCCTCGATCTGGTGGAGGTGCGCCGCCGCCTGCTGGCCGGTGAGCAGGAGCCGGGCGACGGCTACACCCGGCTGCAGGATCTGCTGGCGGCTGATCCCCCCGCTGCGCAGTCTGCGGTTGCCGGCGCGCTGCGGCTCAACCTGCTGGAGGCCGCCGGCAGTCTCGACGAGGGTCTGCTGCACGGTCTCAGCCTGCCCCAGCTGGCCCGGGGCCTGGATGCGCCGGTGCTGCTGGTGCATCCCTGGAACGATGTGCGCAGCGTCGACCCGCTGCTGGCGGCGCGTGCCGCCCTGGGTGAGCGGCTGGCCGGCGTGGTGCTCAACGGTGTCGATCCCGACGGGCTGGCCGGTCTGCGCCAGGAGATCGTGCCGGCCCTGGAGCGCTTCGGCCTGCCGGTGCTGGGGGTGATGCCCCGCAGCCCCCTGCTGCGCAGCGTCACCGTGGAGGAGCTGGCCCGGCGCCTGCAGGCCGAGGTGCTCTGCAGCCGCGACCGGCTCGACCTGCTGGTGGAGACCCTCTCGATCGGCGCCATGAACGTGAACTCCGCCATGGAGTTCTTCCGCCGCCGCCGCAACATGGCCGTGGTCACCGGTGCCGACCGCACCGACATCCAGCTGGCGGCCCTGGAGGCCTCCACCCAGTGCCTGATCCTCACCGGCGCCGGCGAGCCCCTGCCCCAGCTCGTCACCCGCGCCGAGGAGCTGGACGTGCCCCTGCTGAAGGTGGAGCACGACACCCTCACCACCGTGGAGGTGATTGAGCAGGCGTTCGGCCATGTGCGCCTCCACGAGGACGTGAAGGCCACCTACGCGGTGCGGCTGGTGGAGGAGCACTGCAACTTCGAGCCACTGTTTCAGCGCCTCGGCCTGCCCCTGCCCGTGGCCTGAAACCCCTTCCGCCACTGCTAGTTTCGGGGTGCCGCCTGGGGTTTGGTGTGACCCGGTCTCTGGATATCGCCTCACTGGATCGGATCGACACGCTGGCCCAGGAGCTGGCGATGCTGCAGGACCGCAGCAAGCGGCGCATCGCCATCCTCGGCAGCCGCCACGTGCCCGTGGTGTCGGTGCATCTGGTGGAGCTGGTGGCCCGTTCCCTGGCCCAGGAGGGTCACAGCCTGATCACCTCCGGAGCCCAGGGCGTGAACGCCGCCGTGATCCGCAGCGTGCTCGAGATCGACCCCGCCAGGCTCACGGTGCTGCTGCCCCAGAGCCTCGACCGGCAGCCGAGCGAATCGCGCGAGCAGCTCGAGCGGGTGCTGCACCTGGTGGAGAAGCCCGAGCACGACGAGCTGCCCCTGCCGATGGCCAGCAGCCTCTGCAACCAGGAGATCATCAGCCGCTGTGACC
Organism: Prochlorococcaceae cyanobacterium; assembly: GCA_049664045.1. Lineage (GTDB taxonomy): Bacteria > Cyanobacteriota > Cyanobacteriia > PCC-6307 > Cyanobiaceae > NIES-981. The sequence goes on along the minus strand of JBATEO010000070.1, from coordinate 3,806 downwards.
AGCTGATCTGCTACGCCTTCCACGACAGCGAGACGCTGCTGTCGAGCGTGCGCCTGGCTGAGGACATGGGCAAGGTGGTGAGCCTGATGTACTTCGACTGAGATGGATTTCGACGGAAGCGCTCCTCAGCCGGCCAGCACCGCCTTCAGCCCCTCCACGTAGAGGATGCCGCTGCAGGTGAGACCGCCGGCCCAGCACAGCCCCCGCAGCGGCGGCACGTTGCCTACGTAGGCGCCGATGTAGGCCAGGCGCAGAGCCGGGTGCAGCCAGGCGGCCAGCACCGCCGCCGGGGCCACGGGCCCGGCGGAGCCCACGCCGGCCAGCAGGCAGAGCAGGGCTGCCGGCGCGTGCAGCGTGAAGGCCTCGAAGCAGTTCTGGTGCGCCCAGGCCGCCCGCTTGCCCCAGGCCGGCAGGCGCTCGAACATCGCCCGCGGCGCCGCCAGGTCGGCCATCTGGAAATCGGCCTGGGAGCGCGCGGCCCCCAGGGGCACGGTGCTCAGCACCACCACCCCGGCGGCCAGCAGCAGCGACCAGGCGAAGGGGGCTGATGCGCTGGCTGATGCACTGGCGAGGGCGAGCGCCGGAGCGGGGAGGGCCATCGGTGGGCTGGGCGGACGCTCTTTTCTAGGCTGCCCTCAGCCCGCTGCTCCCCGCCACCCCGCTCCCATGGCCGACAGCTTCTCCTTCGACGTGGTCAGCGACTTCGACCGCCAGGAACTGGTGAACGCCGTGGATCAGGTGCGCCGCGAGGTGGTGCAGCGCTACGACCTCAAGGATTCCGGTACGGAGATCGAGCTGGAGGAGGCCAGCCTCACGATCACCACCGCCAGCGACATGACCCTGCAGGCGGTGGGCGACGTGCTGCGCCAGAAGGCCACCAAGCGCAACCTGTCGCTGAAGATCTTCGACTTCCAGGACCCCGAGGCGGTGGGCGGCAACAAGGTGAAGCAGGTGGTGAAGCTGCGCAAGGGGCTGAGTCAGGAGCTGGCCAAGAAGCTCAGCAAGCAGGTGCGCGACAGCATCAAGAAGGTGACGGTGGCGATCCAGGGCGAGAGCCTGCGGGTCACCAGCAAGAGCAAGGACGACCTGCAGCAGGTGATCGTCCTGCTGCGCGAGCAGGAGAAGGATCTCGACGTGCCGCTGCAGTTCGAGAACTACCGCTGAGCGCGCTCCATTGAGTTCGCCGCTGCTGTTCGGCAAGACCCACTTTCTCGATCCTGACCATCAAACGGGTGCTGGCGTGATCGCCAGCCTGGTGTTCCTCTCCAGTGGGGCCCCAGCGTTACCACAACGCCCAGCCCACGGGAGGGCGTCTAGAGCACGATCTCCACGCAGCAGGGGTCCCGGTTGGGCGAATGGGTGAACACCGTGACATCCCCGTCCTGGGAGACCACGAGACCCATGGCGGCGGGCTGACGGACCACGGCCCCGGCCAGGGCCCGATGCCGGTTGCCGCGGGTTTCCAGGAACTTCGCCAGGGGTGCGGGCCAATCCCCCTCGTGGGAGCCGAGCTTGACGCTGAACCCCTCGATTCCCAGGTCGCTGCGCAGCACCGCGGTACCGTCGGCTTCGGTGAGATCGGCGCAGAACTGACAGCTCTCCTCCAGCGCCGCCAGGGCGGAGCGCAGACGATCGTTCGCCCAGCTGGCCAGTTCGGCCGGTGAGGAGAGGCCCGGTTCGGTGCCGAGGGAGCGGCCCATCACGGTGAGGCGGTGCACCACTTCGAGGCTGAGGATTCTCACCACATCCCGGAGCAGGCGCCGATCGGGCTGCGCGTACCAGCGACCCCCTGCGAACAGCTCGGCTGTCGTCGTGTCCGCCGGCAGCATCAGGATCGCACCACCCCGACGGGCCCGCACCATTCTGCGGGCGATGCTCTGCAGGATCCGGTCGTACATCCGGCGGGTGGAGCGGCGCACGATGGCGGCGACGTCCTTGCTCTGGCTGGCCCAGCTGCTGGCCGGGATGGGTGTCAGACCCTGATCCCCCGGCAGACAGATGCGCTCCAGCTGCAGCCGCGGGCGGCACACCTCCCGGATCAGCAGCTCGGTCTCCGCCTCCAGTGCCAGCCCGGGAATGGTGCGCGACTGTTCCCGCACCTCGCCGAGGCGGTAGACGGCCTTGGCTTCGCCGATCGAGACGGACACCACTCCCGGCGCCTCCGCCTCGATCACCAGCGGGGGTCGGTGCAGCTGCGGAGGGGGCAGGGATGCGCCGGGCCGGGCGATGGTGCCGAGGATGAGGGGGCCGTGGCCCCGAGCCCTGACGGGAACCACCACAAACCCGGTGCGCTCCGGGTTGAAGGCGATGCTCATGGATTGCAGCTGTTTCGCCGTCAGTGCGATCGGGCGATGGAAGCGCTGAATCTCCAGGGAGCGTTGCGGCTGGGCCTCCACGATCAGCGCGAAGCGCAGGTTGCGGCCTTCGTTCTGGTGAAGACTGGCCAGCAGGGCCACTTCCAGCGCGGTCTCGAGGCAGAGAAGCGGCTCGGGGGTGACATGGCGGTCGATGAGGTCCCGCAGGGAGGGGATCCCCAACAGTGATTGGGCCAGTGCGGTGTTGGGTGCTGATTCCACCCCCTCGCCCTCCGATCAGGATGGCCCATCGTTGCCCTGGTGCGGCGCAGCCTCGATGTCGCTGATGCCACTTCTCCTGAACAAGCCTCGGCAGACGCCGCAGCGCTGCCCCTGGGCCGGCTCCGGCCCGTGGTTCTGATGATGGCTGGCTGGAGCTTCTGGATCGATCGCGGCGGCACCTTCACCGATGTGATCGGCCGCGACCCCGGTGGCGCCCTGCACGTGCGCAAGGTGCTCTCGGTGCAGCCGGAGCGGCCGGGCGACCCGGCCGTGAATGCCATCGGCGAGCTGCTGGCCGCGGCGGTTTCCGGAGCACCAGGGGCCGTGGTGGAGGAGGTGCGGCTGGGCACCACCGTGGCCACCAACGCCCTGCTGGAGCACCACGGCGCGCCGGTGCTGCTGCTGATCAACCGTGGCCTGGCTGATCTGCTGCAGATCGGCGATCAGCACCGCCCCGACATCTTCGCTCTGGCGATCGAGAAGCCCCGGCCCCTGGAGGTGCGGGTGCTGGAGGTGGAGGGGCGCCTGGCCGCCGACGGCAGCGAACTGGAGCCGCTGCGCCTCGATGACGTCCTGGCGGCGTCCCTGCGGGCCGCGATCGCCGCCGGCTACCGCAGCTGCGCCGTGGCCCTGCTGCATGCCTGCCGCAATCCGGAGCACGAGCGCCGCCTGGCCGCCTGGCTGGAGCCCTTCGGCTTCGAGCGGCTGGCGCTCTCCCACCAGCTCAGCCGCCAGCCCCGGCTGGTGCCCCGGGGTCACACCACCCTGGTGGAGGCCGCGGTGGCACCGGTCCTGGACAGCTACCTGGAGCAGGTGCGCGGCGCCCTCGGCCCCGGGCCGCGGCTGCGGGTGATGCGCTCCAGCGGCTCGCTGGCGGCGCCGGAGCTGCTGCACGCCAAGGACACGATCCTCTCCGGTCCGGCCGGCGGCATGGTGGGGGCGGTGGCGGTGGCCGAACAGGCCCTGGCGACGGCGGGCGAGGCGCCCCGGCCGGTGGTGGGCTTCGACATGGGCGGCACCTCCACCGACGTGTTCCACTTCGATCCCGACCTCGGCGGCCTGGCCTGGGAACGCCAGGCGGAGACGGAGGTGGCGGGGCTGCGCCTGCAGGCGCCGATGCTGCCGATCCACACGGTGGCCGCCGGCGGCGGCTCGATCGTGCGCTTCGACGGCCAGCGGCTGATCGTGGGTCCCTAATCGGCCGGCGCCGACCCCGGCCCGGCCGCCTAC
>JBATEO010000069.1:0-20620 GCA_049664045.1 Prochlorococcaceae cyanobacterium | reverse complement strand
GCGCGGAGGCGCGCCGGCTGGGCTCCGGTCCCAGCAGGTCAGCCATGGTGAGCCCCTCCTCCGCGAAGAGGGTGTCCTCGTCGGGGCCGGGGGAGACGGGCTCCTGAACCGGGGCGGCAGAGGGCTGGACCGGAGGCTTGAGCGCGCCCGGAACGCTGGGGGCGTCCGCGGCGGGCTGGGGATCGTCCTTGCGGATCATCAGCACCTGGGGCGGCCTGCGCACCGGAGCCGTCGCCTGGGGACGGGGGGATCCTTGGGGCACGGGGCGGGCGGAGGACGGGGACGGTTGCTTGCCGGATCCGGCCATCGGCACCTCGGGCTTGGAGCCTCACACTGTAGGGATCGGATCCTGTCGCCATGCCGCTCCAGCGCCGACTCGACCGCCTCGCCTGGCCCGAGGTGCGGCAGGCAGCCCAACGGCACGGCAGCACCGTGGTGTGGCCCTGGGGCTCGATCGAGCAGCACGGGCCCCACCTGCCCCTGGCCACCGACGGGCTGTTCGCCGAGCGGATCCTCGACGCAGCACTGGAGGGCGTTGCCGAGGACCTGCCGGTGTGGCGGCTGCCCCTGCAGGCGATCGGCTTCTCGCCCGAGCACCTGGGCTTCGCCGGCACCCTCAGCCTGCCGCCGGAGCTGCTGATCCAGACCGTCTGCAGCGTGGGAGAGCAGCTGGCGGCATGCGGCTTTGAGCGGCTGGTGCTGTTCAACGCCCATGGCGGCCAGATCGCCCTGCTGCAGACCGCCGCGCGCGAGCTGCGCGTGCGGGCGCCAGGGCTCGGCGTGCTGCCCTGCTTTCTCTGGAGCGGCATCGAGGGCGTCGCCGAGCGTCTCCCGGAGGCGGAACGCCATGGGGGCCTGCACGCCGCCCTGGCCGAAACGAGCCTGATGCTCCACCTGGAATCGGCGCTCGTGGGCGCCCAGCGCCCCCGGGACGGTCAGCTCACGCCGCCGCCACCGGCGGGCTGGAGCCTGGAGGGAGCCGCCCCCACCGCCTGGCTGATGGGCGACCTCAGCACCAGCGGGGTGGTGGGCGATGCCGGCGGCGCCGATCCACGGCTGGGCGGTGAGCTCTGCGACGCGCTGGTGCAGGGCTGGAGGCAGCGGCTCGAGAGCCTGCTGGTGAGCGACTGGCCACCGGGCCGCGTCCTCCCGTCCACACCGTCGGCTGAATGTGGATGACGCTGGTTACAGTCGCCTGATCCGATCCAGATGTTGGGTTCACCATGGTGACGCTGTCCTCCACCACCCCGGCCACGGCTGCCAGCGGCGCAACTGACGGCGCAACTGACAACGACGTGGCTGCAGCCCATGCGGCTCCTGTCCAGGGGGCTGAGGGCCTGCCCGACTTCGGCAGCGAGACCTACAAGGACGCCTACAGCCGCATCAACGCCATCGTGATCGAGGGCGAGCAGGAGGCCCACGACAACTACATCGCCATCGGCAGCCTGATTCCCGACCAGGCCGAGGAGCTCTCCCGGCTGGCACGGATGGAGCTGAAGCACAAGAAAGGCTTCACCGCCTGTGCCAACAACCTGGGCGTGACGGCCGACATGGCCTTCGCGAAGGACTTCTTCGCCCCCCTGCACACCAACTTCCAGAACGCTCTGGCTGCCGGCAAGGTGACAACCTGCCTGCTGATTCAGGCCATCCTGATCGAGGCCTTCGCCATCTCCGCCTATCACATCTACATACCGGTGGCTGATCCCTTCGCCCGCAAGATCACCGAGGGGGTCGTCAAGGATGAATACACCCACCTCAACTACGGCCAAGAGTGGCTGAAGGCCAACCTCGAAAGCGTGCGCGACGAGCTAACGGAGGCCAACCGCGAGAACCTGCCGCTGGTGCGGCGCATGCTGGAGCAGGTGGCCGCCGATGCCGCCGTGCTGCAGATGGAGCAGGAGGACCTGATGGCCGACTTCCTCAGCTCCTACCAGGAGTCACTCATGGAGATCGGGCTCAGCAGCCGCGAGATCGCCCGCATGGCGGCAGCAGCTCTCACCGCCTGACACGCTCCGACTCACGTGGGAGGATGTAGCGTCCGCCACATCCTTCTCACTGCCGCATGTTCGGGCTGATCGGTCACTCCACCAGTTTCGAGGAAGCCCGGACCAAGGCCCGTTCCCTGGGATACGACGCCTTCGCCGACGGCGACTTGGACATGTGGTGCGCCGCGCCTCCACAGCTGGTGGAGCGCGTCGAGGTCACCAGCCTCACGGGACGCACCATCCAAGGGGCCTACATCGACTCAGTGTTCGTGCCGGAAATGCTCCGCCGCTTCAAGACGGCCAAGCGCAAGGTGATCAAGGCCATGGAGCTGGCCCAGCGCTCCGGCATCGACATCACCGCTCTGGGGGGCTTCACGTCGATCATCTTCGAGGACATGAACCTGCTGCGGGAGCAGCGGGTGAGCGCCGTCGAACTGGACTGGACGCGTTTCACCACGGGCAACACCCACACCGCCTGGGTGATCTGTCAGCAGGTGGAGACCAACGCACCCCGCCTTGGCATCGATCTGGCCCGGGCACGGGTGGCCGTTGTGGGAGCCACGGGCGACATCGGCAGCGCCGTCTGCCGATGGCTGCAGCGCCGCGGGGTGGGTGAGCTGCTCCTGGTGGCCCGACGTCCCCAGCCGCTCGTCGAGCTGCAGCAGAGCCTTGGCGCGGGAAGGATTCTCAGCCTTCAGGAGGCTCTGCCTGAAGCCGATGTGGTGGTGTGGGTGGCCAGCCTGCCCCAGAGCCTGGAGATCGATGCGGCGCAGCTCCGCAATCCCTGCCTGATGATCGACGGCGGCTATCCCAAGAACCTCGGCAGCAAGGCCACCGGCCCGGGCGTGCATGTGCTCAAGGGCGGGATCGTGGAGTTCTGGCAGGACATCGGCTGGCAGATGATGGAGGTGGCTGAAATGGCCGTGCCCCAACGTCAGATGTTCGCCTGCTTCGCCGAGGCGATCCTGCTCGACTTCGAGGAGCTGCACACGAACTTCAGCTGGGGGCGCAACAACATCACCCTCGAGGCCATGGACCGGATCGGCGAGGCCTCCCTGCGCCATGGTTTCAAGGCCCTGGAGCTTGAAGCGGTTGACCGATCCTCCCCAGTCCTTGTCGGCGCCTGAGGAACACCCGCCCGCCTGATCCCTCCCACCGTCCTGCCCGCCGTCCTCCGAGGTCTCTCCACGCCATGGCCCGTCGCGCCCTGCTGGATTTCGAAAAACCACTGGTCGAGCTGGAGGAACAGATCGAGCAGATCCGTCAGCTGGCACGCGATTCGGAGGTGGACGTGAGCCAACAGCTGCTGCAGCTGGAGACCCTTGCCACCCGGCGCCGCAACGAGATCTTCGACGCTCTCACCCCCGCTCAGAAGATCCAGGTGGCGCGCCACCCCCAGCGCCCGAGCACCCTGGACTACATCCAGGTGATCTGCGATGAATTCATCGAACTGCATGGCGACCGTCGCGGCTACGACGATCAGGCGCTGGTGGGTGGCATCGGCCGCATTGGCGACCGGGGGGTGATGCTGCTCGGGCAGCAGAAGGGCCGCGACACCAAGGAAAACGTGGCCCGCAACTTCGGCATGGCATCCCCGGGCGGCTACCGCAAGGCGATGCGGCTGATGGACCATGCCGACCGGTTCGGACTGCCGATCTTCAGCTTCATCGACACACCGGGGGCCTACGCCGGTGTGCTGGCCGAGGAGCAGGGACAGGGTGAGGCGATCGCCATCAACCTGCGGGAGATGTTCCGGCTGCGCGTGCCGATCGTGGCCACCGTGATCGGCGAGGGGGGCTCCGGCGGTGCCCTGGGCATCGGCGTCGCCGACCGTCTGCTGATGTTCGAGCACAGCGTCTACACCGTCGCCAGCCCCGAGGCCTGCGCATCGATCCTGTGGCGTGACGCCGCCAAGGCCTCGGTGGCGGCGGAGGCGCTGCGGATCACCGGTGCCGATCTGCTCCAGCTCGGCATCGTGGACCGGGTGCTGCCAGAACCCTCGGGCGGCAACCACTGGGCCCCCCTGGAGGCCGCCGAGACCCTCAAGACCTCTCTGCTGGAGACTCTGCAGGAGCTGGAGGGGCAGAGCCCCAAGGAGCTCCTCGAGCACCGCTACCAGAAGTACCGCCGCATCGGACGCTTTCTGGAAGAGGGGGCCACAGACCCCGTGCACACCCCTTAAGGTTTTGCTCGCGCCCAGCGCAGCTGCGCTGAAAGCCCGCCGTACCCCCCCTGCCCATTTGCCCTCCGCCCTGATCACTGGAGCCTCGCGAGGCATCGGTGCAGCCACCGCACGCCGTTTCGCGGCAGCCGGCTACCGACTCATGCTGGTGGCACGTCCGTCGGCTGACCTTGACGACCTCACACAGGAACTGGCCGAAGCCGGCTGCACCGTGCACAGCGCCGGGGTCGACCTTTGCGATCCCGAAGCGATCCAGCCTGCCCTCGAGCAGCTCTGCCGGCGGGGGGGCACCCCGGATGTGCTGATCAACAACGCCGGCGCCGCCTACACGGGCAGCCTGGCGGAGATGCCCCTCAGCCAGTGGCTCACCCTGATGCAGCTCAACCTCACGGCTGTGTTCCAGGTGTGCCAGGCCCTGATTCATCACCTGCGGGCCCATGGCGGAGGGCACATCATCAACGTGAGCAGTCACGCAGCCCACAACGCCTTCCCCGACTGGGGGGCCTACTGCGTCAGCAAGGCGGCCCTCAACTCCTTCAGCCGCTGCCTGGCCGCTGAGGAGCGCAGTCACGGGATCAGGGTGAGCACCCTCACCCTTGGTGCGGTGAATACACCACTCTGGGATAGCGAAACGGTCGACAGTTCCTTTGATCGGCGTGCCATGCTTGATCCTGGGCGAGCTGCCGATGCCCTGCTCTTCCTGGCCCAACAACCCGCCACTCAGGTGGTGGAAGACCTCACCCTCATGCCCGCCGCCGGCGTGCTCTGAGCCAATCCATGACGTCCACTCTCCCCTCCAGCTTCAGCTCCGCTGGAGCAACGCCTGACGCAGCCCCCCGGCCCGTGAGCCTGCGCATCCGCGAGCGGCTTGACGCCGCTGATGTGCCCTACCTGGCCAACGACAACATTTCCGCCCACCTCCTCGACGGCGAGCTGGAGCAGCTCGAGATCGAGGTGGCCGGCAAGGTGCGCGAGCTGCTGCGCAGCCTCGTGATCGACATCGACAACGACCACAACACCGAGGAAACCGCAGAGCGCGTGGCGCGCATGTACCTCCATGAGGTGTTCAAGGGTCGCTATCACCAGCAACCCAAGATCGCCAGCTTCCCCAATGTGAAGAAGCTGGATGAGATCTACACCGTGGGGCCGATCTCAGTGCGCTCAGCTTGCTCCCACCACCTGGTTCCCATCCTGGGTAACTGCTGGATCGGCATCAAGCCCGGTGAGCGTGTGATCGGTCTGTCGAAATTCTCCCGCGTCGCCGACTGGGTGTTCTCCAGGCCCCACATCCAGGAGGAAGCGGTGATGATCCTGGCCGATGAAATCGAGCGCCTGTGCGAGCCCCAGGGCCTGGCGATCCTGGTGAAAGCCCAGCACTACTGCATGAAATGGCGCGGGGTGAAGGAACCCCAGACCAGCATGGTGAACTCGGTTGTTCGCGGTGATTTCCGCCACGACCCGAGCCTCAAGGCCGAGTTCTTCGAACTGGTGAAGCAGCAGGAAGCTGTGCTGGCCACCTGACTGAGGGGCTGGTGGTGCGGCCGCAGGCGCGTCACCCGCCTTGGCGCAGCGCCGCCACCAGTGCCTTCACCTTGCCGAGATCTTTCTCACCCGGTGCCGTCTCCACCCCGCTGGAGGCGTCCAGGCCGGTGGGGGTGAGCCGGGCGAGCAGGTCCGGCAGCCGTTCAGCTCTGATGCCGCCGGCGAGCCACCAGGGCAGGGGTGCAGACCAGCCCTCCAGCCAGTCCACCGGGATGGGATGGCCAGTTCCCCCCAGTTGGTCAGGCACCCAGGCGTCGAGCAACAGGGCATCGACGGCATCGGCGTAGTCGGCCAGCATGTCAAGGTCGTGCGGGCTGCGCAGGCGCAGCGCTTTCCACACCCGGCAGCCGCTGCGCTCACGCAGCTCCCGGCAGCGCTGAGGGGATTCGGCCCCGTGCAGCTGAATCACCCGGTGGCCCCGATGCGCTCCGAGCTCCTGCAGTTGGTCGTCGCCCGGATCGGCCACGACCAGCACCCCCTGGCAATCGGCCGACGCTGAGCGGGCGGCAGCGAACAGAGCCGACCGGGCCTCGGGAGGCACGAACCGGGGCGAGGAGGGCACCGCGATCACGCCGATGGCGTCCGCCCCAAGGGCAGCCACGCCAGCCGCCTGATCCGGGTGGCGAAGTCCGCAGATCTTCAGCAGAGGGGGGGGGGTCAGCGGCTGATCGTGGCTCTTCGGCGACCTTTCTAGGATCTGGCATTCCGCGGGCCATGCCCGGGGACCATCCGACACGGATGCAGATCAGCACGCTGCGGACGCAGCATCAGGGAGAGACGGTGTGGGTGAAGGCTGGCAACTGCTGAAGATCCGCGGCATTCCCCTGCGCATCCATCCCAGCTGGTTCGTGATCCTGCTGGTGGCCACCCTGGCCTTCCAGCAGCAATACCGCATCAGCCTCAGTCCAGACCTGCTGCCCGCGGGGGCCGCATCGCCGGTGCTGTGGGGGCTGGGGCTCGCCACCGCGGTGCTGCTGTTCGTCTCGGTGCTGCTGCACGAACTGGGGCACTCCCTGGTGGCCGTCAGCCAGGGGGTGAAGGTGCGCAGCATCACGCTGTTTCTGCTCGGTGGCGTGGCCAGCGTGGAGCGGGAGTCCAGCACCGCCATCGGCGCCCTGCTGGTGGCGGCTGCCGGGCCCGCGGTCAGCCTGGCACTCGGCATCGGCCTGCTGGCCGCCACCCATACGGCCGACCACCTCTCGCCGCTGCTGGGAGCCATGGTGAAGGAGCTGGGGGTGCTCAATCTGGTGCTGGCCCTGTTCAACCTGCTGCCGGGTCTGCCCCTCGATGGCGGCCTGATCGTCAAGGCCCTGGTGTGGCAGCTGAGCGGCAGCCAGAGACGGGGGGTGGAGGTGGCCAACGCCTGCGGCAGGCTGCTCGCCTACCTGGCGATCGGCCTGGGCACCCTGGTGCTGCTGCGCGGTGGAGGCATGGGAGGGGCATGGCTGATCCTGCTGGGCTGGTTCGGCCTCGGGGCGGTGCGCAACCAGCAACAGCTGCTCAGCCTGCAGAGCGCCCTCGCCAGCCTGAACGTGAAGGATGCGGCCGGACGCCGCTTCCGGGTGCTGGAGGCCAGCGACAGCCTGCGCCAGCTCAGCTACGCCCGCCTCAAGGAACCCAGCCCCGTTGGGCCAGCCGACTGGCTGCTGGTGTGCGACCGGGGGCGCTGGCGGGGGGTGATCGACGACGCCACCCTTCAGGAGCTGCCCGTGCAGCGCTGGGACACCGACCGGGTGGGCGACCACCTCAGGCCACTGGACAGCCTCACCGCCATCAGCGACGACGCACCCCTCTGGCAGGCCGTTCAGCGGCTGGAGGACAGCAACTGCGAACGCCTGCTGGTGCTGAGCCCGGCGGGACTTCCCAGCGGCACGATCGACCGCCCCGACCTCGGTGAAGCGGTGCTCACCAAACTGGGGCTGAAGCTGCCGCCCCCCCTGCTGGAGACGGCCCGTCGCCACAACACCTATCCCCTGGGCCTGGCGCTGCCGCAGGTGGTGCGCTCGATGCTGGCCTCGGGAGAAGTGAGGGAGCCGGATGCGGCCGAGCCGGCGGCTTCGGCGCTGGGCTCGAGGCGGAACTGATCCAGCCGGGGCGCGATCGCCGCCAGCTCCTGCGTCCTGAGGTGCTGCCGGCGCAGGGGGGGGAGCGGCAGCCATCGCCCGGCAGCGGCGACCAGCGCTGCCTCCAGCCGCTCCCCGGTCATGGGCAACGGGGGCAGATCCGGAGGATCCGACCCGAACACCTGGCGCCAGAGACCGGCATCAGGGGCGAGCTGGATCGAGCCATGCTGCAGCAGGCGGCCGCCACGCCAAAGCTGGGCGCTGCCGATGCGCTTCAACCCCACCCCGTGCACCAGGTCGGCTGCCGTGTGGGTGGCGAAACAACTGGGCGCCAGCAGGGTTGCGGGCTGGTCGCCGAAGCGGAGGGGCTGTCCCAGCTCCCGGAATGCCTCCTGCAGCCAGCGGCAGGCCTGGCGGTAGGCCCCCAGACGATTGGACGGCGGGTCCGGCCACACCAGGGCGTAGGTGAGATCACCCCCGTGCAGCACGGCGCCGCCACCGCTGGGCCTGCGCACCAGTTCGAGCGCTCCGCTGGCGACCAGCCGCCGCCAGGTGTCGGGCAGCGATCTCTGGTGCCGGCCCAGCGACAGACAGGGCCGCTGCCAGCGGTAGAGCCTGAATGCGGGCTTGCCCTGCTCCAGCAACCAGGAATCCAGGGCCATCTGCCAGGCCCCACCCAGCCGGAGGGTCGGCACCCGGCGTGTGGATGGCCCCCCAGCCCCGGCCAGGGGCCAGGGTTCAGCCATCGCCACCGTCGACCTGATCCCAGAAGCTGACATCGAGCTCCAGGCCGAGCACCGCCGCCATCTGGCCCAGACCCTGGCGGCAGTTGAGACCGTGCCCCCGGGCCCAGTGATCGAGCTGGTAGAGCCGGTGGGTGAGCCAGAGCTCCAGGGCCTCGGGAGCGAAGCGGATGCCTTCAGTACGGCTGAACCCATGGGGCAGGAGCATCGCCACATGGCGGGTGAGCTGGCCGCTGGGGCGGTCGATCAGCAGCGGCAGCCAGGGGTGGTGGGCATCGGCGCGGAGCGTCCACAGCCTTGGTTCCGGAATCTCCGAGAGTTCGCGGGGATCCTCGGCGGAACGTGGCCACTCGTACTGAAGATCAAGGCCGCCGGCGGCGCGGATCAGCTCCGCCGGCGGCAGGCCGGCCCAGTGATTCAGGGGTGAGAGATCGAGACGCCGGATCGCGGCGGCAGACACCACGACCGGCAGCTGGGATTGGTCCACGGCGGAGGAACCCGGGGCAGAGGGATCCGTGCTGGATGGATCCGCGGGCGAGGAATCGGGTTCTGCGGACACGCTGGACACTGTTTGCGCAGGCTGGAGCGGGCGGGCGCGGGTGGAGGACGAGCGTCAAGAGCTGTGACAGCGCCTGCCCCGGCAGTGGACCGTAGCGGGGATGGGCCGAAGAATGGTGCCGGTCTTCCACGCGTTTTCGCCATGGTCTCCTCCCTCACCCAGGCCCAGGTTCTGATCGCCCTGGTGGTGGCGGCCCACGCCGGCGTTCTGGCGGTGCGCCTGAGCTTCAGCCTCTACAAAGCCTGAGTGCGGGAAGCCTGATCCGGCTGCTGCCCCTTGGCAGAGACCGCCCGGGAAGCTAGAAGCGTGGGCAATCTCCGTCCTTCCCTCCGTGCGGGCCTCCCAACGGCTACAGCGCAGGTCATCCAGCCCGAGCGGGCAGCCCTCCCCCTTCCACATCAGCGCCGTCGGCACCGGCCCAGCCGCCACCGCTCCAGCCGTCTCTGCAGGGACGGCCGTCCTGGCATGTGAGTCAGGTCCGACGCTTCCGCTGTCCCAACGACCAGCACTGATCGAGGCCGGTGCCGCCGCGAGCCTCTCCCAGGAGCGCCGTGATTACATCTGCAGCCTCGTCGGCCTCACGGTGAAGCTCGGGCTGGTGCTCATGGCCGGCGTCAGCCTGGTGCGGCTGGCAGGCGCGTACCAGGAACGCATGGACCGGCAAGGGGAACTGGCCGCCGTGCTGCAACTGGAGCAGGGGAAGGTGGCCAAGGCCCGCGAACGCTTCGACACCCTGTTTTCGGTGGAGGGGGAACAGCGTCTGATCCGTGAGCAGAACCAGTGGATCGCACCCAACCGGCTGCGCGTGGTGTGGAAGCAGCCCTCTGCCGGCAACAGCCCCTCCACAGGAGACGGAGCGGACACGGCGCGCACCGGCGCTGCTGTGGGAAACGCCGCCAACCCCGGCACCGAGCGCTGAGCCCCCTGCCCTGAGCCATGGGCCCGGCGATCTATCTATCTGTTGAGCCCCGGCGATCACCGGGGAGCAGCGACCTGGCCGCTCTCTAGGTTGGCCGGCAGCCTCAACGTTCCCGCTCCATGGCCGCATCCGCTTCAAGGGAAGCTTCCGCAGGGACGGTGCTGATCACCGGCACCACCTCCGGAGTCGGGCTCCACGCCACCAAGGCCCTCACCGACCGGGGCTGGACCGTGATCACCGCCAACCGCGACCCGGTGCGGGCCGCCGCCGCCGCCGAGAGCCTGGGCATTGCCCAAGAGCGGCTGCACCATCTGCGCATCGATCTGGGTGATCTCGACAGCGTGCGCACCGGCGTCGAAACCCTTGTGGATTCCATCCCCGGCGATCTGGATGCCCTGGTGGTGAACGCCGCGGTCTACAAACCCCGCCTGAAGCAGCCCGAGCGCTCACCCCAGGGCTATGAGCTGTCGATGGCGACCAACCATCTGGGTCACTTTCTGCTCATCCAGATGCTGCTGCCGAAGATCCAGCAGTCCGGCCATCCCTCCAGGCGGGTGGTGATCCTGGGTACGGTGACCGCCAACTCCAAGGAGCTGGGCGGGAAGATCCCCATCCCCGCCCCGGCGGACCTGGGAGATCTGAGCGGCTTCGCCGCGGGGTTCAAGCCCCCGATCGCCATGGCAAGCGGCAAGCCCTTCAAGCCCGGCAAGGCCTACAAGGACAGCAAGCTCTGCAACATGATCACCACCCAGGAGCTGCACCGGCGGCTGCACGAGAGCACAGGGATCGTGTTCAGCTCCCTCTACCCGGGGTGTGTCGCTGACACGCCTCTGTTCCGCAACACACCGCGGATCTTCCAGAAGGTGTTCCCCTGGTTCCAGAAGACCATCACCGGGGGCTACGTGAGCCAGAGCCTGGCCGGCGAGCGGGTGGCGCAGGTGGTGGCCGACCCCGCCTTCGCCGTTTCGGGAGTGCACTGGAGCTGGGGAAACCGTCAGAAGAAGGACGGCAAGCAATTCAGCCAGGAACTCTCCGACAAGGCGAGCAACCCGGACACCGCAACCAAGATGTGGGACTGCTCGATGCAGCTGGTGGGACTCAGAGACGGCGCCTGAACCCCCCTCCCAGGCCCCCCTGGAAGCCGCCGCCGAAGCCGTCGTCCCGGCCATCCGCGCGGGAGTCGACAACATCGCTGGTACTCAGCTTCCAGACGTTGCGGCTGAGGCGGCAGGCCCGCAGACCTCCGCGCTCCACCACGGCGCTGCCGGGCCGGGCCCCCAGCAGAGCCGTCACCTCAGCCGTGCTCAGCGGAGCCCCGGTCTGGATGGCCAGACGGGTGAGCTCGAGGCGCTGCCGCAGGGTGGTGAGGTCGGCATGGCCACCATCCTCGGCTTCGTTCCACACCCAGGACGGCCCCGTTTCCGAGCCGCCCAGCTTCTGGAACAGGCCGAAGCCGATCAGGGCCAGGGCCTGCTCAGGCGTGATGCCCTGGGCCGAGGCCTGAGCCAGCCAGTCGGCCATGGGCGAAGGCTGGTCATGGGGGAGGGCTTCGGTCGGGACCGTGGAGCGTGGACTGGACGCGCCCGGAGTACGGCTGCCGGCCATGGGACCTTTGCTGTCGTTGCCGGGACGGTACCGGCTCTGGGGGGAGGGGCAAGGGCTGTCGGAACCGGGCGGTAAGATCCGCCCCAGCACCTGACGCGCTCCCCAGCCGCTCCCCGCCGCCCCCTTGCCTTCGCCGAGCCGTTCACGAGAGGACCTGGCGATCCGGCGCCGTCGGGGGATCGACACGAGGGGACCCGCCATCACCGGCACGGTGGTTGACCCTGGCACCGATGGCGCCAGCTGCGTGATCACCACCGACAGCGAGGGCAGCCGGCTGGCGCGGCTGGACAGCCACGTGCAGTCGATCGAGCTGCGCACCTATGTGTTCCTCGACTCCCTGCAGCCCCAGCTGGCCGCCTACATGGGCACCGTGAGCCAGGGGTTTCTGCCGATCCCCGGCGATGCCTGCCTCTGGCTGGAGGTGTCACCCGGGATGGCGGTGCACCGGGTCACCGACATCGCCCTCAAGGCCAGCACGGTGCGCCTCGGTCAGATGATCGTGGAGCGGGCCTTCGGCTCCCTGGCGCTCTACCACCGCGACCAGAGCAATGTGCTGCACTCCGGCGATGTGGTGCTGGAGGCGATCGGCAGCAGGGTGGAGCAGCGCAGCCGCTGTGATGTGAGCTGGACCGAGATCATCCGGGCGATCACCCCTGACCATGCCGTGCTGATCAACCGGCAGAACCGCCGCGGCTCGATGATCCAGGCGGGAATGAGCATGTTCATCCTCGAAACCGAGCCCGCCGGCTATGTGCTGATCGCCGCCAATGAAGCCGAAAAGGCCTCCAACATCACCGTGGTGGATGTGAAGGCCGTGGGAGCCTTCGGCAGGCTGACCCTGGCCGGACGCGAAGGCGATGTGGAGGAGGCCGCGGCGGCGGCGATGCGGGCCATCCACCACATCAACGCCACGGCTCTCGGCTGAGGGGAGCGGACCGCGAATCCGTCCTCGCGGACAGCGAATCAGTCCTCAACGCCCAGCAGCTGCCGCAGGCTGGGGGCCAGCTGGCGGGCCGCCTTGCCGCGGCTGCCCAGGCGATTCCTGAGGTGCTGGCCCATGCGCGCGTAGCTGGTACCGGCTTCACGCACGTGGAAGATCGGGTCGTAGCCGACACCGGCACCGTCCGGCTCGCGCAGCACCACGCCGTGGCACACCCCCTCGGCCTCCAGCACGGTGGTGCCGCTGGGATCGGCCAGGGCCATGGCGGTCACGAAGCGGCCGCCGCGGTAGAGGGAGTCACCCAGTTCATGCAGCAGCCGGTGGAGGCGCTCACGGTCGCTGGGGGCATAGCGGGCCGAGTAGATGCCCGGGGCGCCGCCAAGGGCGTCCACCTCCAGGCCCGAATCGTCGGCCAGGGTCCACTGGCCGGTGAGGGCAGCCACGGTCTCCGCCTTGAGCCGGGCGTTTTCGGCATAGGTACGGCCGGTCTCCTCGATCTCAAGGCCGTCCGGCTGCTGACGCACCTCGAGATTCACGGCCTCGAGCATGGCGCCCAGCTCGGCCACCTTGTGGGGATTGCCACTGGCGATCACCAGCACCGGCACGGGCGCTCCGCAGCAGCGGTCATTGTGTCTGAGAGTCGAGACAGCCAGGCGCCCAAGTATTGCCTAACGATTTATGAGGCACTGGTCAGCGCTGCTTATGAATCGCAGCGAAAACGGTGATGGTCGTGACAGCCCAGGTGGGTTGACGGGGGGCTAGGCGCCGGACGAGGGTTGCGAGGACCCTCCACCCCCCTCCATCTGGAGCAGGACATGGCTAACGAAACCATGGGCATCGCCCTCGGCATGATCGAGACCCGCGGTCTGGTGCCGGCCATCGAAGCGGCCGACGCCATGACCAAGGCCGCCGAGGTGCGCCTGATCGCCCGCGAGTTCGTCGGCGGCGGCTACGTCACCGTGATGGTGCGCGGTGAAACCGGTGCCGTGAACGCCGCCGTGCGCGCTGGAGCCGATGCCTGCGAGCGCGTGGGCGACGGCCTGGTGGCCGCCCACATCATTGCCCGCCCCCACCGCGAAGTGGAGCCTGCCCTGGGTGGTAGCGCCGGTTTCGTCGGTTCCAAGGACTGAGTCGGCTGACGCTGAGGCCTGACGCCAAGGCGCAGTTCGCATTCCCCCCCTTTCCCGACCCAACCGGAGAATCCCCATGAGCAAGAAGTACGACGCCGGGGTCAAGGAGTACCGCGACACGTATTGGACTCCTGATTACGTCCCCCTCGACACCGACCTGCTGGCCTGCTTCAAGGTCACCGGCCAGGAAGGTGTGCCCCGCGAGGAAGTAGCTGCCGCCGTGGCCGCTGAATCCTCCACCGGCACCTGGTCCACCGTGTGGTCCGAGCTCCTCACCGACCTCGACTTCTACAAGGGCCGCTGTTACCGCATCGAAGACGTGCCGGGCGACAAGGAGTCGTTCTACGCCTTCATCGCCTACCCCCTCGACCTGTTCGAAGAAGGTTCGGTGACCAACGTGCTGACCTCCCTGGTCGGCAACGTGTTCGGCTTCAAGGCCCTGCGTCACCTGCGCCTGGAGGACATCCGCTTCCCCCTGGCCTTCATCAAGACTTGCATGGGTCCGCCGAACGGCATCCAGGTCGAGCGCGACCGGATGAACAAGTACGGCCGCCCCCTGCTGGGCTGCACCATCAAGCCGAAGCTCGGCCTGAGCGGCAAGAACTACGGCCGCGTGGTGTACGAATGCCTCCGCGGTGGTCTCGACTTCACCAAGGACGACGAGAACATCAACTCCCAGCCCTTCCAGCGCTGGCAGAACCGCTTCGAGTTCGTGGCCGAAGCCGTTCAGCTGGCCCAGGCGGAAACCGGCGAGAAGAAGGGGCACTACCTCAACTGCACGGCAGCGACCCCTGAGGACATGTATGAGCGGGCCGAGTTCGCCAAGGAACTGGGCCAGCCGATCATCATGCACGACTACATCACCGGTGGCTTCACCGCCAACACCGGCCTGGCGAAGTGGTGCCGCAAGAACGGCATGCTGCTGCACATCCACCGCGCCATGCACGCGGTGATCGACCGCCATCCCAAGCACGGCATCCACTTCCGGGTGCTGGCCAAGTGCCTGCGCCTCTCCGGTGGTGACCAGCTGCACACCGGCACCGTGGTGGGCAAGCTCGAGGGCGACCGGCAGACCACTCTCGGCTTCATCGATCAGCTGCGCGAATCCTTCATTCCCGAAGATCGCAGCCGCGGCAACTTCTTCGATCAGGACTGGGCCTCCATGCCCGGTGTGTTCGCCGTCGCCTCCGGCGGTATCCACGTGTGGCACATGCCCGCCCTGGTGGCGATCTTCGGTGACGACTCGGTTCTGCAGTTCGGTGGTGGCACCCACGGTCACCCCTGGGGTTCGGCCGCCGGCGCCGCCGCCAACCGCGTGGCCCTGGAAGCCTGCGTCAAGGCCCGCAACGCCGGCCGCGAGATCGAGAAGGAATCCCGGGAAATCCTCACCGAGGCTGCCAAGCACAGCCCCGAACTGGCGATCGCCCTCGAAACCTGGAAGGAGATCAAGTTCGAGTTCGACACCGTCGACAAGCTCGACGTGCAGTGATCATCGGCCAGTCCGATCGGGATGACGGCTTCCGGCCGTCGTCCTGATCGGGGCGGATGAGCACCATTCCGGCTTCATTCATTTCCATTCCCCCAAGGATCCCCATGCCCTTCAAGAGCACCGTGGGTGACTACCAGACAGTCGCCACCCTGGAGACCTTCGGCTTCCTCCCGCCGATGACCCAGGACGAGATCTATGACCAGATCGCCTACATCATCGCCCAGGGTTGGAGCCCCCTGATCGAGCACGTGCACCCCAGCCGCTCCATGGCGACCTACTGGTCGTTCTGGAAGTTGCCATTCTTCGGTGAAAAGGATCTGGGCGTGATCGTCAACGAGCTCGAGTCCTGCCACCGCGCCTACCCCGACCATCACGTGCGCCTGGTGGGCTATGACGCCTACACCCAGAGCCAGGGTGCCTGCTTCGTGGTGTTCGAAGGCCGCTGAGCCCTGAACAGGACGTTCAGGTTCACCCCCTCGATCATTCACTGATCGCCAAGGGTCCCGGCACCATCCGGGACCCCTCCTTTCCAACACGATTTCCATTCGACGGGCGCCGATGGCCAGCACATCCAGCCGTGAAGCAGCACTCGAGCGCCGCCGGGCCCTCACCACAGCCGGAAAGAAAGCGGCCAGCCGCTACACGTCCGCTCCTGGCAGGGTGCGCAGCGCCGCTGACGCCCGTCCCTCCCGCACCACGGCGACTCCAGCCCAGCCGGAACCCGTCACAAGCCGTCGGCCCGAGCGCCGTCCCAGCCCCGCCGTCACGCCGGAGCCGGCCATGACCCTTGGCCAGCCCTCGAGCCGTGCAGGCGCTCAGCGCATCAGCAATCCCAGCCGCGATCTCGTGCTGGCCCGCCGCGAAGCGCTCAGCCGCAGCGGCAAGAGGGCCAACGCGTCCCGGGACCGCAATCGCGCCGAAGTGGTCCGCAGCACCACCCCGGCCGTGCCCGCCACTCCGCCCGCGCCATCGGCGACGAACCCGGCCGGTGTCTCCACCTCCCGGCCCAGCCTGAGCCTCAGCGCCAGCAGCGTCGACTCCTCCAGGGCACTCGAGCGCCGGGGGCAGCAACGCCGCGTCTCTGCACAGCACAATCCCAGCCGCTCGCTGGTGCTGGCCCGCCGCGAAGCCCTGTCCAGGCGCGGCAAGTCGGCCGCCCTGCCGAGCAACGGGACGGCCGCTTCCGTGGCCCGCCAGAGCAACCCCGATCTCAGCACCCGGGAACTGGCGCAGAAGCTGCGGGAACTCAAGAGCAAGGTCGGCAGCGCCGGCTGTTCCCGCAACGGCGGCACCCGCCCCTGCGGCCCCAACCGTCACGGTGCCCGCCAGGCGGCGGCGGCCGACGCCCACTGGAAAGTGGGCGTGAGTGAAACCACCGGCGGCCAGGTGGTCACCGGCACCCAGGCCAACCGTTCACCAAAGACCACGGGCAACGAATCTGCCACCTGCCGGCCGATCACCGGCACTGAATACCTCGGAGCTGAAGTGTTCCAGACCTTCTGCCAGAGCGACGCCCCCACCCGGCAGCCGGCCAAGGTGCGTGTCTCCGCCACCAGCCATGGCAACCGGGTCACCGGCAATGAGGTGGGCCGCTCCGAGAAAGTCACCGGCGATGAGCCTGGCACCTGCAAGCTGGTGACCGGCACCGAGTACATCTCGGCCAACCAGTCCGCGGCCTACTGCGGCACCGTCAGCACCACTCCCCGCAAGGTCGGCCGCGGCGAAACCCTCGGCGGCCAGCCGGTTTCCGGCGTGATGGTGGGCCGCTCGGAGCGGGTGACCGGCGACGAGCCCGGTTCCGGCCTGCAGCTCACGGGCGATCAGTACCTCGGCCACGAGCCTCTGGTGCCCGGACGGGCGCCCGCCAAGGTGGCGACCCTGCAGACCCTGCGCGGCACCGGCATCACGGGCACCCACGTGGGCCGCAGCGAGCGGGTCACCGGTGATGAGCCGGGGAGCTGCCGGATCGTCACCGGCGATGAATACATCGGCACCCAGCAATACGAGGGCTTCTGCGGCAGCAAACCCGCGCCGGAAGCACCGAAGGTGGGCTTCAGCGTCACCAACCGCGCCCAGGTGGTGAGCGGCACCCGCACGGGCCGCAGCAGCAAGGTCACCGGCGACGAAGCGGGAACCTGCAAGTCGGTCACCGGCACCCCCTACGCCGGCCTGGAGCAGGCCTCCGACTACTGCCCCACCCCCGCGGTGCGCTCCATCCGCGCCCGCACCCCGGTGCGCGGTGCCAGCCGCATGAGCGGCATCCAGCCCGGCATCGGCGGCGTGATGACCGGCGCCGAGCGCGGTGCCTGCGAGGACGTCACCGGCACGCCCTATGTCGGGGCAGACCAGCAGAGGCTCGTCTGCGGCGCAGCCGCCATCGACGATGCCGACTTTCCCCAGGCCCTCGACGGCAGTCAGCCCTGGCAACACTTCAGCGTCCAGTCGCCGGCGCGCGCCGCCCAGATCTCCCGCGAGCGCGGCGGCGGGGTCACCGGCACCAGTTACGAGGATGGCAACCGCATCACCGGTCCGTTCGACCTGGCCGGCGGCAAGGTGACGGGCACTGAGCAGTTCCGCTTCGACCGCCGCGGCGCCCAGCTCTCCCGGGGTCCGATCGAGACAACCGCGCCGGTGAGCGTGGATGAGGACGCTCGTCCCACCTCGCGGGTAACCGGTGAGGGGATCTCCACCGGTCTGAAGATCACCGGGGACGACTGGGATCGGGGCGAGCGGGTCACCGGGACGGAGGGCGCCTCCGCCCGGCGGCGCAATCCGACCCGGCCCGGGCCGATGACCGCCATGCCCGGTTTCCAGTCCAAGCGCAACGAGGACGTTCCCGAACCCGTGAGCCGGGTCACCGGCTCGAGTGGCAACACCATGGCCGGATCGCTGATCACCGTCTCCGGCGGAGCCCGCGGCTGATCCGCCGATGCCCCGACGCCCGGCTTCCACCACTCCACCCCTGGCTCCCACGGCTCCGCGCCGCCGGTCGGGATCACCCGCCGTCGACGAACCCCTGGCCGCCGCCGCCGGGCCTGAGCCCGCCCCTCTGCGGGGAACACGGGCCAGGGCTGCCTATCAACAGGCCCGCGGCCCGGGCCTGAGCACCCCCACCCCGGCGGCACGCTTCCAACCCCTGCGCCGGTCACGCGCCGTCAGCCCCGCTGTCGTCGATGGTCTGCGCGCTTCCTCCAGCAAGGCAGGCAACACCAGGCCTGCCACGGGAACGGCGGCGGTGCTTCACCCCCTCACCAACGGAGCGGCCAACCGGGCCCTGCTGGCCTACGACCAGGAGGTGAAGCACCGGTTCGATCGCATCGTGCCGGCGCTCAAGCGCATCTCCGCCCTGCAGCACGACGACCACTTCGTGGAACAGGCCCAGGCACTGGCACAGGCCGAACTGGGCCACGAGCTGCCCCTGCCCATCCTCGAGTCGGCCTGGGTGAGCCAGTTGGACATGCGCACCCTGTTCGCCTGGTGCCTGTTCGAAGCCTATGAGCACACCAGCGCGAGCTTCTTCGAGCGGGATCCGCTGGGGGGACAGCCCGGCAGTGCCGCAGCCGATGAGTTCAACGCCTTTCTCCTCTCCTGCGGTTTCCACCTGCTGGACATCACTCCCTGCGCCGACGGTCGGCTGGCCCATGCCATCACCTACGCCCTCCGTCTGCCCTACAGCTCGGTGCGCCGCCGTCCCCACGCCGGCGCCCTGTTCGACGTGGAGAACACGGTGAACCGCTGGGTGAAGACCGAGCACAGCCGCTACCGCGAGGGCATGCCCAATGCCGCGCACGAACCCACCCGCTACCTCAAGGTGGTGCTGTACCACTTCAGTTCTCTCGACCCAAGCCACGAGGGCTGCGCCGCCCACGGCAGCGACGACGACCTCGCAGCCTCCTGCGGTCTGGCTCGACTGCGCGATTTCCAGCAGGCGGTGGAGAACAGCTTCTGCTGCGGCGCCTCCGTGGACCTGCTGCTGATGGGCATCGACACCGACACCGATGCCATCCGCGTGCATGTGCCGGGCATGGATGGCAGCACCCATCTGGAACGCTGGCTGGATGCCCGCGACGTCTACGACGCCACCCGCGAACTCGACCCCGCTACCGCACGGGAGCGCATCGAATCCCTGGTGCGCGAACACGCCGCAGCGTCACCCGACCCGGGCATGGTGAAGCTGGTGAGCCGGCTGCTGGAGAACAACCTCTCCCAGATCGACTATGTGCGCGACGTCCATGGAGGTCACTACAGCGATGAGGGCCATGCCGAACGCTTCATCGGCGTGGGCATCGGCTTCAAGGAGATCCATCTGCGCAACCTCACCTATTTCGCCTACATGGACACCGTGGAAGAAGGAGCTGCTGACCTGGATGTGGGCGTGAAGATCTTCAAGGGCCTCAACGTTTCGCGAGGCCTACCGGTGCCGGTGGTGGTGCGCTTCGACTACCACGGCAAGGTGCCCGGGGCGCGGGAGCGAGCCATCCGCCACTGCCAGAGGGTGCAGGCGGCGATCGAAGCCCGCTACAGCGAGCTCTTCCGCCAGGGGCTCCTGCACGCTCTGCTGACGGTGCGGGACCAGGACCGCCACACACCGGCCGAGACGATCGGTTCCACGATCACCTTCGCGACCGCAGGAGGGCACTGAGATGCTGATCTGCAAGGTGGTGAAACCGCTGGTTTCCACGAACCGCATCCCCGATTTCGAGCACAAGCATCTGCAGGTGGTGCTCGACGGCAGCACCCAGAAGGTGGCGGTGGATGCAGTGGGGGCGATCCCCGGCGACTGGGTGATCTGCGTAGGCAGTTCCGCGGCCCGTGAAGCGGCGGGGAGCAAGTCGTATCCCAGCGATCTGACGATCGTGGGCATCATCGATCACTGGGATCCCGAGGATGCCAAGGCGGAAGCCGCCCGGCTCAACGGAGGGGGGTCCTGATGGAAATCATGCAGGTGGTCGGTTCCCTGGTGTGCACCCAACGGGTCGGTGGTCTGGATCACTCCACCCTGCGGGTGCTGCGCACCCCCAAGGGGAAGTTCAACGTGGCCGTGGATCCGGTGGGGGCCTCCCCCGGCAACTGGGTATTCACCGCCAGCGGGTCCGCCGCCCGCTTCGCCTGCCCCGACCCGAACGTGCTCACCGACCTCACCATCGGCGGAATCATCGATTTCTGGGAACCCGACGGCTAGGGCAACCCCATGCAGCAAGCCTCTGCCACAGCCGCCGTTGCGCCGCCCTGAGGGCGCTCCGCCAACCACTCCCTCAGCTCCCTGACGCCCAACCCCCTCACCATGGCAACCACCCCAACTCCCCCCGAAGGTTCCACGCCCTCCCCGGCCGGCACGACGCCGTCAGCTCCGGCGCCAAAGTCAGCACCGGAGCCGGCTCCGAGCCCCACAACCACTCCGGCCGCCGCGGCCTCCCGCTCCGCGGCCCGGGCCCTGCCTGCCGCCAGTGCCCGCAGCAGCAC
>JBATEO010000068.1:0-39849 GCA_049664045.1 Prochlorococcaceae cyanobacterium | reverse complement strand
GGGCTGATCAGCGCCGCCGATCTGGCGGCCTACCGCGCCCAGCTGGTGCGGCCTCTGGCGGGGGGCTTCCGCGGCCACCGGCTGCTCACCATGCCGCCCCCCAGCGCCGGCGGCGTGGGCCTGCTGCAGCTGCTGGGGATCCTGGAGCCCCTGCCGCTGCGGGAGTGGGGCCACAACGGCGCCGCCTCGCTGCATGGGCTGGTGGAGGCCATGAACCTGGTGTACCGCGACCGCAACCGCTGGCTGGGCGACCCCGACCAGGTGACGATGCCGCTGCCGCGCCTGCTGAGCCGCCCCTATGCCGCCGAGCTGCGGAGCCGGATCGATCCCTTCCGCCACCGGCCTGCCACCGAGCTGGATCCCCAGCCCCGGCCCGCCGGCGGCGGCGGCGACAACACCACCCACCTGTCGGTGGCGGATGGCCAGGGCGGCCTGGTGGCGCTCACCACCACCCTCAACTTCGCCTACGGCAACGGCATCAGCGTGCCGGGGGCCGGCTTCCTGCTCAACAACGAGATGGACGACTTCAGCGCCGCGCCGGGGCGCCCCAACGCCTTTGGGCTGGTGCAGGGGGAGGCCAACGCCATCGCCCCGGGCCGGCGGCCGCTCAGCTCGATGACGCCCACCCTGGTGTTCCGCCCCGACGGCCGGCCCTGGCTGGCCACTGGATCGCCAGGCGGCAGCCGCATCCCCACCACGGTGCTGCAGGTGCTGCTCAACCGGATCGTGCACGGCCTCAACCTGGCCACGGCGGTGGCCAGTCCGCGGGTGCACAGCCAGCTCTGGCCCGACCGGCTCAGCCACGAGCAGGGCCTCAGCCCCGACACCCTGGCCCTGCTGGCGGCCCGGGGCCACACCCTGGTGGCCAGTGGCGCCATGGGCTCCGCCAACAGCGTGGAGCTGCTCTGGTCGCCGGGGCCAGCCGGGAGCCCGGTGCCGGCGGGCAGCCTGGGGGTGGCCGACAGCCGCCGGCCGGAGGGGGCGGTGGCGGTGGAGCGGCCACCGGTCGCCGGCATCAGCGAACCCTGATCGGTCTGTGGCAATCCGTCACAGCCCCACACGCTGCCGCCGGGGGCTGCCGAGGGTGGGGCCGGTTGTCTGGTGGTCCAGCGCACCATCCGGCCGCCCAGCCTCACCCACACTTCACGTCACTCCACCTCACTCCACTTCACGCCGCCGACCCGCCCCGATGCTGGAGCTGCTGCCCGCGCTCAACGACCGCAACCTGCCGTGGATGGACACCATCCACCCGATCGTGGTGCACTTCGTGATCGCCATGGCGCTGATCAGCGTGGTGTTCGATCTGATCGGCCGCTTCGGGCGGCGGCCGGCCCTCTATGAGGTGAGCTTCTGGAACCTGCTGGTGGCCACCATGGCCATCTTCGTGGCGATCATCTTCGGCCAGATCGAAGCGGGCCTGGCCAACCCCTACGGCGAGGCCAGCACGATCCTGAATCTGCACAGCACCCTGGGCTGGTCGCTGGCGGGGGTGCTGGCCCTGCTTTCGGGCTGGCGCTACGTGATCCGCAGCCGCGATCCCCTGCGCCTGCCGCCGGCCTTCCTCGGCGCGGGTGCCCTGTTGAGCGTGCTGGTGGTGGTGCAGGTGCTGCTGGGCAATCAGCTGGTGTGGGTGTACGGGCTGCACACAGTGCCCGTGGTGGAAGCCGTGCGGGCGGGGCTGGTGTGATGACTCTTGTTGCGGCGACGACAGCCTTTGCTGCGCTAAGAGCGTTTACGCCGGTGGCCGACCAGCTGGGCCCGAACCAGCTGCCCTATGCGATGCCGGTGCACCCCAACCTGGTGCACTTCACGATCGGGCTGTTCGTGATCGCGATCGTGTTCGACATTGCCGGGGCGCTGTTTCCGCTGGAGAAGCGGCTGTTCCGCTTCCTGGCCCTGCCGGTGACCCGGGCCGGCTTTCACGACGTGGGCTGGTACAACCTGCTGGCCTGCGCCGCAGTGAGTTTCCTCACGGTGGCCGCCGGCTTCTACGAGATGCTGCTGGCGGTGCCGATCGCGGGCGGGCCCAGCGACTTCGGCCTCGGCAGCATGGCCACCATGCTCTGGCACGGGGTGGGCGGTGTGGTGCTGCTGCTGCTGATCGTGGCGATGACGGTGTGGCGTGGCCTGCAGCGCTTCCGCTGGCGGCGCGACCTGGGCCGCCAGGTGCAGTGGAGCTACCTGCTGGCCGGCCTGGGGCTGTTCGTGCTGATCGGCGTGCACGGCACGCTGGGGGCCCAGCTGGCGGGGGAGTTCGGCGTGCACATCACCGCGGCCCAGTTGCTGGCCAGCGGCGCGGATCTGCGGGAGGCCCTGCCATGACCACCACGGCGCCTTCCTCTCCCTCCCCATCCCGCTCCCCACGGCTCTGGGCGGTGGTGCTGCTGCTGGTGGCGGTGCTCAGTGATCTGGCCGCCAGCTTCTGGATGGCCGCCCAGTCGCACCGCTGGCTGCCGGTGGCGGCCTCGGCGGCGGCCGGGCCGGTGGATGACCTGTTCGCTCTGGAGGTGGGCATCGGCAGCTTCATCTTCCTGGGCTGCAGCGGCGTGATGCTCTGGACGCTGCTGTTCAACCGCGCCCCCAAGTACGACCTCGACAACGGCGATCCGATTGAGGGCAACCTCAAGCTGGAGATCGTGTGGACGGTGATCCCGCTGGTGATCGTGATGCTGATCGCCTGGAAGGCGATCGATGTGAGCACCACCCTTTCCACCCTGGGCGGCAAGGTGCGCGTGAGCGGCGGCCACGCGGCGATGCACGGCGCCGAGGCGCCGGCTGCCGCGCTGGTGGCGGCAAACGATCCGGCGGCGGCGCAGCCGATCGAGGTGATCGGCCGGCAGTGGAGCTGGGAGTTCATCTATCCCAACGGCGTGCACAGCAGTGAGCTGCACCTGCCGGAAGGCCAGCGCAGCTTCCTGCGCCTGAGCGCCACGGACGTGATCCACGGTTTCTACGTGCCGGCGTTCCGGCTCAAGCAGGACCTGATCCCCGGCAGCGTGATCGACTACAGCCTCATCCCCACCCGCGCCGGCCGCTACCGGCTGCGCGATTCGATGTTCAGCGGCGGCTACTTCTCCTCCAACCAGACCGACGTGGTGGTGGAGCCGCCGGAGGCCTACGAGGCCTGGCTGAAGCAGGCCCTGGCCCAGCCGCTGCGCCCGGCTGCCAATGCCGCCACTGACCTCTACAACCAGCGCCTGGCCCGGGGTGACCGGGGCTGGGCCACGGTGCCGCCGGCGCCGCCGCCGCTGGTGCACGTGAGCGCCGATCCCACCGCCAGCCACGAGGGTTGACCATGACCAGCACCGCCCCCGCGCCCGCTCCTTCCTTCGATCCCCGTGTGCTCAAGGCGCCCCATCCGGTGCCTGGGGCGCCGAACAACTGGCGGCGCTTCCTGAGCTTCAACACCGACGCCAAGGTGATCGGTCTGCAGTACATGATCACGGCGCTGTTCTTCCTGCTGGTGGGCGGCCTGCTGTCGATGATCATGCGCGGCGAGCTGATCACGCCGGCGGCGGATCTGGTGGATCCCACGGTGTACAACGGCCTCTACACGATGCATGGAACGGTGATGCTGTTCCTGTTTCTGTTCCCGATCCTCAACGGCTTCAACAACCTGCTGATTCCGCCGATGATCGGCGCGCCGGACATGGCCTTCCCGCGCCTGAACGCGGCCGCCTTCTGGATGGTGCCGGTGTTCGGGGTGATCCTGATGGCCAGTTTCCTGGTGCCCGGCGGCCCCTCCGGCGCCGGCTGGTGGGCCTATCCGCCCCAGAGCATCCAGAACCCGCTGGGGCACTTCATCAATGGTCAGTTCCTGTGGATCCTGGCGGTGGCGCTTTCAGGCATCTCCTCGATCATGGGGGCGGTGAACTTCGTCACCACGATCATCCGCATGCGGGCGCCTGGGATGGGCTGGTTCCGGCTGCCGATCTTCTGCTGGACGGCGGTGGCCGCCCAGGCGATCCAGCTGATCGGCCTGCCGGTGCTTACCGCCGGGGCGGTGCTGCTGCTCTTTGATCTGAGCTTCGGCACCAGCTTCTACCGGCCGGAGGGCGGCGGTGATCCGATGCTGTATCAGCACTTCTTCTGGTTCTATTCCCACCCGGCGGTGTATGTGATGGTGCTGCCGGTGTTCGGCATCTTCTCCGAGCTGTTTCCGGTGTATGCCCGCAAGCCGCTGTTCGGCTACCACGTGGTGGCGATCGCCTCGTTTGCGATCACCTTCCTCAGCCTGATCGTGTGGGTGCACCACATGTTCTACAGCGGCACACCGCAGTGGATGCGCAACCTGTTCATGGTCACCACGATGCTGATCGCCGTGCCCACCGGCATCAAGGTGTTCGCCTGGATCGGCACGCTGTGGGGCGGCAAGCTGCGCCTCACCACGGCGATGCTGTTCAGCCTGGGCGGGGTGTTCAACTTCATCTTCGCCGGCATCACCGGCATCATGCTGGCCACCGTGCCGGTGGACATCCATGTGGGCAACACCTACTTCGTGGTGGGCCATTTCCACACGGTGATCTTCTCCACCATCACCTACGGAGTGTTCGCCGGCATCTACCACTGGTTCCCGAAGTTCACCGGCCGGATGATGTACGAAGGCCTGGGCAAGCTGCACTTCGTGCTCACCTTCATCGGCAGCCAGCTCACCTTTCTGCCCATGCACGCGGCCGGTCTGATGGGCATGCCGCGGCGGGTGGCGTCGTACGACCCGGAGTTCGCCTTCGCCAACGTGCTCGCCAGCCTCGGCGCCTTCCTGCTGGGGGTGGCCACGATCCCCTTCCTGCTCAACCTGGTGAGCTCCTGGGTGCGGGGCGAGAAGGCGCCGCCGAACCCCTGGAACGCCATCGGCCTGGAGTGGCTGCTGCCCTCGCCGCCGCCGGCGGAGAACTTCGAGCACGACGTGCCCACCGTGATCAGCGGCCCCTACGGCTACGGGCTCGGCCGCCCGCTGGTGGAACACGAAGAGCGCTACGTGGCCAAGGCCGCCAACGCTGCCCAGGGAGCCTGACGCCATGACCACCACCACCCCCACTTCGGCCGACGCACCCGCCCACAGCGACCACGCAGCCCACGCCGATCACACCCTCACAGGCTTCGTGATCTTCCTGCTCTCGGAGAGCGTGATCTTCCTGGCGCTGTTCGCCGGCTACGCGATCTACAAGACCTCCTCACCCCTGTGGCTGCCGCCGGGGGTGGAGGGGCTGGAGGTGATCGAGCCGCTGCGCTTCACCGTGGTGCTGGTGAGCAGCAGCGGCGTGATCTATCTGGCGGAGCGGGCCCTGCACCGGGGCCGGCTGTGGCAATTCCGCGCCTGGTGGCTGCTCACCATGGCCATGGGGGCGGTGTTCCTGGTGGGGCAGGGGCTGGAGTGGGCGGCGCTGCCCTTCGGGCTGGGGGATGGCGTTTATGGCGCCAGCTTCTACCTGCTCACCGGCTTCCACGGCCTGCACGTGCTCACCGGCGTGCTGCTCATGGGGCTGATGCTGGCCCGCTCGTTCCGGCCGGGCAACTACGACGCCGGCTCGGTGGGGGTGACGGCCGTGTCGCTGTTCTGGCACTTCGTGGATGTGATCTGGGTGGTGCTGTTCGTGCTGATTTACGTGTGGCAGCGCTGATGGAGCCCTGGCGATGATCATCGACGACACGCTCTACGACGTGGTGGTGATCGGCAGCGGCGCGGCCGGCGGCACCCTGGCGGCCGAACTGGCCGAGGCGGGGCGCACGGTGCTGCTGCTGGAGCGGGGCGAGCGGCTGCCGCTGGTGGATCAGAACGTGGGCGATGTGGACCTGTTCCGCAAGCAGCGCTACCACCCCGGCGAGCCGTGGTTCGGCAGCGACGGCGATCCCTTCAATCCCCAGATGGTGTATGCGCTGGGCGGCAACACCAAGATCTGGGCGGCGGTGCTGGAGCGGCTGCGGGAGGCGGAATTCGAGGGGGTGGCGATGCAGGACGGCCGCTCGCCGGAGTGGGGCCTGCGCTACGGCGATCTGGCCCCCTGGTATGACCGGGCCGAGGCGCTCTACCGGGTGCACGGCCAGGCGGGGGAAGACCCCATGGCACCACCGCGCTCGGGGGCCTATCCGTTTGCACCGCGGCCGATGGAGCCGGTGCTGGAGCAGCTGCACGCCGACCTGTCGCGCCAGGGGCTGCGGCCCTACCACCTGCCGCTGAGCTGGAGCGAGAACGAAGCGGATCCCAGCGGAGATGCGGAGCAGTTCGGGGTGGAGCGAGCCCTGGCGGCCGCCACCCCCGCCACCCTGCGCAGCGGCGCAACGGTGGAGGCCCTGCATGTGGACCCCTCCGGCCGGGCGGTGAAGGGGGTGGAGGCACGGATTGGCGACGACCGCTGGCTGTTCCAGGGACACCAGGTGGTGCTGGCGGCGGGAGCGGTGAACACGGCGGCGATTCTGCTGCGTTCGGCGGGCGAGCGGCATCCGCGCGGGCTGGCGAATGGTTCGGACCAAGTGGGCCGCAACCTGATGAAGCCCCAGCTCACGGCGCTGCTGCAGCGGGCCAGCAGCCCCAATTCGGGGCGTTACTCACCGGCCCTGGGCCTCACCGAGTACTACTGGGGCGACAAGAACGTGGATTACGCGCTGGGCTCGATCCGCAATGGCGGTGGGGTGCTGCAGGATCCGCTGTTCGCCGAGTCGCCGCCGCTGCTGTCGCTGGTGAGCCGGCTGCTGCCGGATCCGGCCCTGGAGTGGCTGGCCGACCGTTCGATCACCTGGTGGGCGATGACGGCGGTGCTGCCCGAGCCGGAGAACCGGGTGACGGTGCGGGGCGATCGCATCGATGTGGCCTACATCGCCAACAACCGCGAAGCCCACGACCGGCTGGTGTACCGCTGGCTGGACACGATCCAGAAAACCGAGGCCGACCCCGCCACCACGGTGGTGCAACGGGCACCGATCTACCCCCGCGGCGAGGCGCCCCTGAGCGTGATGGGCCTGGCCTGCGGCACCTGCCGCATGGGCAGCGATCCGGCCAGCTCGGTGGTGAACCTGCAGAGCCGCTGCCATGAACTGGAGAACCTCTGGATTGCGGATGCCAGCGTGTTCCCGAGTTGTCCTGCGGTGGGGCCTGGGCTCACGGTGATTGCCAACGCCCTGCGGGTGGCGGGGGAGGTGCAGGGGGTGTTGGGGTGAGTTGAGGGCTTTGACCTTTTTGACCACAGGTTTTCGGTTGCGAGACCCCTGGCTAGTGTTTGGGAGCCAAAGAGGAATTAATGACTTGCGGTAGCCCGAGACTTCAGGGCAACTAGATGCCACTGATGTTGTATTCCATGGGATAGGCCTAACTCTTGATCGACAGTTGAATGCGCCGCTCTCTAGTAAATTGCATTAAGCAGCAAGCAGTAAGCTCATGGCTATTGACAAAAGCAAGCTAGATCTGCTGTATGAATCCTACGGGTTTCGTATAAAGTCTTCTACCTCAGACGATATTCGGGTCTATACATATAGAAGTGGATATTTTAATAATGCAGATATTATACCGGTTTCAGCAGGAGCTGATGCAAAAAAAGACTTTGATTCATATCAAGAATCTGGCTTTGCGTGCAAAATCCGGAATTACGATTCATTGCAGGATGCGGAAAAAGAGCTTTTTGAGGGCTTCTTTTCTCTGAAAGGCACCAAGGCGCGTTTTCGTGAAGAAGATGAAAAGTTTAGAAGCAGGCAAGAAAAAGTAATTGGTGCATCATATAAATTTGTTGATCCGCCATATCGTAATACATATGGCAATGATAAGCATGAATTGAGTATTAAGCTGATCGATCGTTTAATGCAAGATCTCAACGAGGATGGCCCTCGTCTTATCATATTAGAAGCCGCAGCTGGATATGGAAAGACGTGTGCATCATTTGAGCTTTTGAATAAAAGCCTAACTTCCTTCCCGAACCGCTTACCTCTATTTATTGAATTATCTAGAAACAGGCAGGCAAAAATATTTCGATATGTTTTACTTGATGAGATAGACCGAGTGTTTCCGACTCTGTCGGCGGACTTGGTTAAATCTCAAATATGTAAAGGATCATTATTCCTTATTGTAGATGGATTTGATGAGTTACTGCATAGAACAGAAGCTGCATCTCCCGATTATGACAAGGTCGAACCTATGCTGGAAACACTAAGTGACTTATTGACAGGCAACGCTAAGATTGTCTTGACATCTAGAAAAACAGCAATCTTCACTGGTGATCATTTCCACACTTGGATGGAAAGCTACCAAGATCAGTTTCACATTTCGAGATACTCATTATTGCAGCCCCAGTTGGATGATTGGCTGTCTTATGAACGTAGATGCGCTCTAGATCAAGCAGCCTTTCCAATTGAGAAGATATCAAATCCAGTATTGCTGGCTTTTTTGTCTGGACAAGAAGACGAAAACTTTTATCAGCTGACTAGTGAACCAAATAAAATCGTGGATTATTATTTTGACCGATTACTCGATAGAGAAAAAGAGAGGCAAGAGCTGCGGATGGATCCCTCTGAGCAATATGTACTATTTACTAAGCTTGCTGGCCATATGTTGGAAATGGATTTCACAGCCGAAGATCACGAGTACTTGCAGTTGTTCATTGCAGAGAGCAATAATAGCCTCCTCTCAAGTGTACGAAGCCGATACTCCAGTGAAACAAGGCCTACCGCTGATGAGTTAACTGCCAAGCTTGTTTCGCATGCTCTGCTTGATCGAAAAGGAGAGGATGGAGTTACGGTGGGTTTTGTTAATGACTTTGCTTTAGGCAATTTTGTTGCCGAGTATCTGTTATCTGCTACATCAACCGAATTGGTCGTCGCCGAGGATTTTCTTGAACAGGCCGTAAGCTCATTTCGGCCTAGGCCTGAGGAGAAAAGAGAGGCACTGTGGAAGAAGCTTGCATTCACTCTTGAGTTTTTACCCAGTGAATCACGAATTACATCTGAAATCATGCTAGGTGGCCGTCCCCTACATGATATGAGGGGAGAGACCTTTAATGGCATAGTCTTTGAAGGAACGTCGATTGGAGAGATTACGGAGGTAGTCGAATGTGTTTTTGTGGATTGTAGTTTCTCTAGAACACGATTAAATCTTGTCAACTTCAGGGATATCACCTTTGTTGGATGCCGGTTTTACGAATGTGAGTATATTGCTGAAAGTGATGCCCTAGATGGGAATATATTTCTAGTTGGATGTCTCGGTGAAGTAGATAAGATATACGATCTATTGGAGTCAACTGCGGCTGATGAACAGATCTCTGCACAGGATGATCTCGAGCGCTGCAAAAGAAGTGTGCTAGAGCAATTCTGGCCTGTAGGGCGACCACACTTCTGGAACAGGAAACAATTGCTCACTCTATATAGAGGGCATCCGAATAGTGAACGTAGATTGGTTAGCTCTGCAATATCTCAGTTGCAAGGTGATGGTTTATTGGCTATTCGGGGCGACCTGGCAGAGATCAATACCTCAGAGATTCAGCGCATTCGAGAGGTTCTGGGTCGATAGACTATGTACGAAAGAGAAGATCAGCGAATTGCAGATAACCTTAAGGCTGAAATAGAAGCAGAACTATCCCGAGCAGGGCTGCTGTTCCGTGTCTTCGCTAGGGCAAAAAGTCACAACTCAATTCAATCAAAGCTTTCAGCTAAGAACTATGGCAGTGGTGTACGCGATAGAAAGATGCAAGACTTGTACGGGGTGAGAGTCGCTCTGTACTTCCCCGACGATAGTGAACTTGCTCAAACACTCTTGAAATCAAAATATGAACACGACATTATTTCTTCTACGGTCGATACGCCCGAAGATGCGACTTTCGGCCCTACAAGATGCAACCTGATCTTTCGATTGCCCGATGCCACTACCAGATATAGTGTTCTACTTAAGGAAGAGCCTAGAATTGATCGTACGTTTGAGGTCCAGTTTCGTACTGTTTTTTCAGAAGGGTGGCATGAAATTGAGCATGATCTCAGATATAAGTGCAAAGATGACTGGCAGCCACATAAGGATCTCAATAGGGCAATGAATGGCTTTATAGCAACTCTTGAGACATGCGACTGGGCGATTGTTCAGCTCTTTGAGGAATTAGCATGGAGACACTATAGATCCCAAGAATGGCTCGCGATGCTGCGAGCTAAGTTTCGCCTTCGGTGGCAAGATTCTATATTAAGTGAGGGCATCCAGGAGGCATTTAGCGAAGACAGGGATTTGGCAAAGTCGATATTTCGTGTTGACCGTAAACAACTGCTGCAAGAGATGGTTGCTTCCAGGATTGATCTGCCAATTACGCCGTCAAACATTGTCTTCATATGCAATCACTTTTTTGTTAACTCTCCTGCTCTTGATGCCTTAGTGCCACTCCCTGTCGCTGAAGAGCTTCGTAATCAACAGGTCTGATTATATAAGCTCAGGAAAAGCCTGCATTCCTGTTGCTGGCTGCGATGTTCTCTGCCACTCAAGCAGTCTGGCTGGCTAGTAAAGCTGTATCTTCGAAAGTGTCCCTGCTAACGGTGTCTGGTCAGTTTGGTCCGAGTGCGGCCATGGCACCGCCTCCCAGTCCTGGGTCGAGCACCGGCTCGAGCCGTGTGGTGAACATGCTCGAAGCCAAGACCCACCTCTCCCGGCTGGTGGAGGCGATCGAAACCGGCGCCGAAGCCGAGGTGGTGATCGCCCGCAACGTCCGCGCCGGTTGAGGATCGCTCGCGGACAGTTCGAGGCGCCTGATTCCATCGATGCCGCCAACCCCCTGATCGCCGAGCTGTTCGAGCAGGGCTGATGCGCCTCCTGCTCGACACCCACGCCTTCCTCTGGATCCTCACCGACGACCCCAGGCTGGGGCCCGTGAGCCGTGAGCTGATCACCAACGCGGCCAGCGGTGTGTTCCTCAGCCATGTGTCGCTCTGGGAGATCGCGATCAAGCACGCCCTGGCCCGCCACGACATGCCCCCTGTCGGCCGCTGAGGCCATCCCCTGGGCGGAGCAGTCCGGCCTGGAATTCCTCCCCATTCACCTACCCCATCTGCTGGCCCTCGACCAGCTGCCGCTGCACCACCGCGATCCCTTTGCTCGCCTGCTGGTGGCCCAGGCCATGGCTGGCCCCTTCACGCTGCTCAGTGCCGATGGGGCGATCCGTGCCTACGGCTGTTCGCTCCAGGATGCGCGCAGCTGAGCCGGGCGCCATCGTTCAAGCTCAGCAGCCCGGCAACTGTCGCCTTGTGATTACAATGTGATCACGCGCTGAGGCGTTGTCATGCGGGCCAGGTTGGTGAAAATCGGCAATTCCAGGGGTCTGCGCCTGGCCAAGCCGCTGCTGGAGCTGTCTGGCCTCAGCGATGAGGTCGACATCCAGGCTGCCCCAGGCGTGCTCACGATCAGGCCCGTGGCCAGGCCCCGGGCGGGTTGGGCGGAGGCTGCCGCCGCAGCGCCGCCGCAGGGTCTGCTGGATGCTCCCAGCGCCACCCGGTTCGACGACGAGGAGTGGCACTGGTGAGCGAAGCGTCTGTTTCGCGCGGTGATGTGTTTCTGGTGGCCCTGAACCTCACCCGCGGCCAGGAGATCCAGAAAACCAGGCCGTGTGTGGTCGTCTCACCGGATGAACTCAACGCCCACATGGGCACCTTCATCGTGGCTCCACTCACCACCGGAGGCCATCGCTATCCCTTTCGGATCCCCTGCAGCTTCGAAGGGAAGGGTGGGCATGTGGTGCCCGATCAACTGCGCACGGTGGATCGCGAACGGTTGGTGAAGCGCCTTGGTGTGCTGCCTGGCGACACCTTGCTGCAGGTGCTTGCCGCGCTGCAGGAGATGTTTGCCCCGTAGTGAGCGGCTCCCGAAGGGCTTCCAAGCCCCAGCCCTGGCCGCTGAATTCAAGCTTGATTAAACTAGTAGTCACGAATAGTACCCACGCAATCAGCGGTATGGCGATCGAACTACCTAGCGACCAGCTCGATGCCCTGACCGTGGCGGAGAAGGTGCAGTTGCTTGAGCAGGTTTGGCAGAGCCTCTGCTCCCAATCTGATGCCTTCGCCTCACCAGACTGGCACGCTGATGTCTTGGTTGAGCGCCGCCAACGTCTCCTCAACGGTTCATCCGCTCGCATTCCCTGGAATGAGGCCAAAGCCCAGCTGCAGCGCCTGGCTGGATGATCATTCAGCTTTCATCCGATGCTCTGATTGATCTGGAGGAGGGATTCGTCTTCTATCAACGTCAATCACAAGGCCTTGGGGCTTATTTCATCTCGTGCTTGACGTCTGATATTGAGGCGCTCACTTATTTCGGTGGCGTCCGCCAGATTGTGAACGGCTACCACCGTGCCTTGCTCAAACACTCACTGTTGTGGCTGTGCTTGATGCTCGCCGGGATCCTTTATGGATACGGCAGCGATTGGGTTGACCAATGATCGCAGCCTGGATCCATTGCCTCAGCGATGAGGTCGACATCGAGGCCGCCCTCGGCGTGTCACGATCCGGCCGCTGACCAGGCCCCGGGCCGGTTCGACGATGACGAGTGGCAATGGCGAGCGTTGCGCGCCGGGATGTGCGCCAGTGCCAAACCTCGTAATATGGACGTAATACGTGCAGGAGGGCGCCATGCGGACCATTTCGGTGCGCCTCGATGACGGCAGCGAGGCCAGGCTCAACAACCTCTGCCAGACCCTCGGCCTCAGCCAGAGTGAGGTCGTCAAGGCCGGGCTTGCCCTGCTGCAGCAGCAATCCACAAGCCCGGCAGCTCTTGCGGAACGCCTCGGGCTGG
Organism: Prochlorococcaceae cyanobacterium; assembly: GCA_049664045.1. Lineage (GTDB taxonomy): Bacteria > Cyanobacteriota > Cyanobacteriia > PCC-6307 > Cyanobiaceae > NIES-981. The sequence goes on along the minus strand of JBATEO010000068.1, from coordinate 27,116 downwards.
TCGGTAGCTTCTCCAGCGCCACACCGGACAACGGCACCACCAGCCGGGGCAGGGACCATGCCTCCCTGCTTCGTCAGAAGCTGAGGGATCAGCACAAGCGGGAACGGCAGGCCGGGCCGCAGTCGTGAGCCGTTCCCTGTTTCGCGGTGCCACCTTGCTGGACACCGGTCCACTGGTTGCCTGGTTCGACCGCAGTGATCAGGACCATGAGGCCTGTGCTGGGTTCTTTCAACGGCATCAGGGGGCTTTTGTGTCCACCTGGCCGGTGTTGACCGAGGTCTGCCATCTGATTCCTGCGGATCTGGCACCGCGGTTCCTGTCCTGGGTGTCGCTTGGTGGTCTGAACCTTGCGGAGCTCGATGGATCCGCACTGGAATGGATGGCGACCTGGATGCGCCAGTACGGCGACCTGCCGATGGATCTGGCGGATGCTTCCCTGCTCTGGGTGGCCCAGGAGCATGGGATCCGCCGTGTCGCGACCCTCGATCGACGCGACTTCGGGATCTATCGACTGCCCGGTGGCGATGGCCTTGAAAACCTCCTGAATCCCTGAGATGGGTTGTGATCACCGGTCGTGAACCCTGCAGGCCAGGATCACCAGCAGCCCGTCATCCAGCCGGTAAACCAGGCGGTGCTCCTCATCGATGCGGCGCGAACAGCAGCCGGCCAGGTTTTCCCGCAGGGGCTCGGGTTTGCCGATGCCATCGAAGGGATCGCGCAGGCAGGCTGATGGATTCGTGGCCAGCCGTGGACTCTCGTCACAGCCCTGGTTCCAGCCCCGCCGATGGGATCAAGGACAACTGCCGCCCTTCTCTGTCGCCAGGCTGAATGGATTGAGGTGCCCTATGAGCCGTCAATTTGATGTGCTCGTTGAGCAAGACTCGGAAGGGTCTTACGTTTTTACTGTTCCCGCGCCCCCTGGTTGCCACACACAGGCTCGATCACTCCATCAGCTGCGGGAACGCATTATTAAGGCGATTGAGCTTTGTCTTGAGGTCCAGGATCTCGATACCCCTCGGGGGGAACCCCAGTCTGTTCCACGATCTATCCCGCGCTCAAGCAGCTCTTGTCAGGCCCTGTACACCACATCGTGGGAGCCGATGTCAATGGGGATGAGCGTTCGGCCTTCAATCAGAACTTCAAGCGTGATGCGATAGCTCAGGTTGATGGAAACGGAATGCAGTCCTTGAAGGCGTCCTCGTAGTGCATGAAGCCGCAGAGAAGGATGATGAGGATTTGCTTCCAGCAAGAGCAGGGTTTTGCGGTATGACTCTCTCATGTCTGGGTGGCGCCGGAGAAAACGAGCGGCTCGGCGGTTGTACCGCTCGGTGAACACCAACGACCAACTCAAGGCCGAGTCTGCGCAGTTTGCACTTCGTCATCGGGGCCTGTGGCCATGGCGTCCACACGCTTGAGGTGATCGTCTACCGATTCGTGCACAACGCGGCCAGCGGCAAGGTCGGCACGGGTTTCCAGCAAGGCTATTTCCAGCTCGCACTCCCTCAGGCGCTGATAGGCGTCGGCTTCCATCACCACAAAGCGCAGTTCGCCGCGCACGCTCAGTCCCACCTCCCGCTCGTGCTCCAGCGCCCTTGAGATGACGCCGATGCCACCGGTCTTGAGGTCGTTAGCCGAAATGGCCCGCATCGGATTCACCACCATTCGCCTCATTGTACGGTGAATCGCACGGTTGAGAGTGCGGTCTTGCGCTCTGGCGGGTCCAGCGACGTCACCATCAGCATGGCTGGATGGAGAGCGCCCTCACCGTGATCGGCATCGATGTGGGCGGCTCCCGCAAGGGCTTCCATGCCGTGGCGCTCAGCGCTGGCGCCTGGGCCGGCCAGCTGGCCACAACCGAGGTGCAGGAGCTGGCCCACTGGTGCCGCGCGGTGATCGGTGCCCAGCTGATCGCCATCGATGCGCCCTGCCGCTGGAGCGCAGATGGCCGCGCCCGGCCCTGCGAGCGCGAACTGATGCAGCAAGGCATCTTCTGCTTCGCCTCCCCCTGCCGCGCGGCGGCCGTCAGCCATCCCACCAACTACTACGGCTGGATGCTGCGGGGCGAAGCGCTCTACCGGCAGCTGGAGGCCAGCCATCCGCTGCTCTCCGGCCTGCCGCCGGCATGCCGGCCGCCCAGCGCTCCGGCCTGCTTCGAAACCTTCCCCCACGCCATCACCTGGCAGCTGCGCGGCGGCAACGCCGCTGCTCGCCAGAAGCGCCCGCAGCGCCGGGCCCTGCTGGAGCAGGCCGGCATCGACACCGCATCACTCACCAGCATCGACTGGATCGATGCCGCCCTCTGCGCCCTCGCCGCCCACCACCTGGCCAGCGGCTGCCCCTGCCGGGCCTACGGCGAGCCCGCATCGGGGCTGATCGTGGTGCCGCGGGGACCGCTCTCCCTAGCCTGAGCCGATGGCCGATGCAGACGTCCGCTGGCGCCAGCGGTTCGACAACTTCGAGCGGGCCCTCCAGGTGCTGGAACGCGGCGTGGATCTGGCGCGGCAACGGCCGCTGAGCGAGCTGGAGCAGCAGGGCCTGATCCAGGGTTTCGAGTTCACCCATGAACTCGCCTGGAATCTGCTGAAGGACTATCTGCAGCATCAGGGGATTGCAGGCATCATCGGTTCACGGGATGCCACCCGCCTGGCGTTTCAGAACGATCTCATCAGCGATGGCGAGAGTTGGATGGCGATGATCAAGGCCCGCAATCAGTCGTCGCACACCTACAACCTCGAGCAGGCTCAGGCGATCGCCCGCGACGTGATCGATCGCTATGCACCGTTGTTCGGCGCCCTGCGGGATCGCTTCACGGTCCTGATCCAGGAGCCGTCATGACCGTCCGTCCTCCACTGGCCTCAGCGCAGGCCATCGGCCTGCCCGAGGCGGCGATCACGGCCATCCAGCAGGTGCTCGCCGGCTACCCCGAGGTGGAGGCCGCGATCCTTTATGGCTCCCGTGCCCTCGGTCGCCATCGCCCCGCTTCCGACATCGATCTCACCCTGATCGGCCCTGCCATCAGCGCCGCCACCCTGGCCCGCATCGATGCGGATCTCGATGACCTGCTGCTGCCCTGGATGATCGATCTCTCCTCGCTCAGCGCGATTCGCCATCCCGCCCTGCTGGCTCACATCGAGCGGGCCGGCGTGGAGCTCTATCGCCGGCCGGATGCACCAGACTGAGCCCATGGACGCTGCTGCGCTCCATTGCGGCTGAGATCCTGGCGGCGATCCCCGGCGCTGAGGTGCTGCAGCTACGGCTCCCGCGCCCGCGGCACCGCCCGGCCGGCCAGTCACTCGCGCTTTGAGGAAACAGGGGATCTGAGCTGGAAGCTGGCCCGCCACCGGATCCCGATCGATCTGCTCCTGTATTCGCATCAGGAGGTACAGGATCGCCTCCAGTACAGGCAGCATGTCGTGGCAGAGGCCTATCGCCACGGGAGAGAGCTGCATGCCTGCGGAGGGTCAGGCAGACGCAGCTCTCATGTTGCGCATCGCCCAGCGTGATCTCAAGGCAGCCAGATCCATGCTGGATGCAGATCTGATTGATCATGTGGCCTCCCTGATCCAATGAACGAGGCCGAAACCCGCGCCGAGCTGATCGATCCGCTGCTTGTCGCCGCCGGCTGGGGCGTGGTGGAGGCCACGCCCCGCACGGCGCCGCTGAGCGAGGGCGTGGCCCAGGCCAAGGATTACGCCCCCCTGCTGCGCCTCCGCTACCACAACTCGATCGCCGATGCCGTGGCCGATCTTGGCAGACCCGCGGCGATCGGCCAGCTGTTTGCGGGTTTCCAGCGGTATCTGTATGAGCCGTGGAACTCAGGCTGACTGGAGCTCTGCGTGAGCGGCATCCGCCTGGAGCCAGAGCTGCCGGCGTGCCTGGCCCGTGGTCATCACCGGCCCGAACAACTCAGAATCGGAGCACAGACGCTGACACGGAGGCTGGATGTCGATCCCAACAGGAGGTCTTCCGAGATGAATCACGAATCAGACATGGAGGATCGTGAGGCCACGCAGGCTCCATTCCGGTCCCGCACGGAACGGATCCAGGCCGGCAAGTCCTTGCGAGATTCAGTGCCCCGGAGCAGCCATGCGGTTTGGCGACCGCCGGCCAATCGACGCGATCCGATCGACATCCTCGAAGCCTCCAACCAGGATCGTCTTCCGGAGCTGATTCCCATTCGGTATGGACGGATGTTACGCAGCCCGTTCACCTTTCTGCGGGGTTCTGCTGCGTTGATGGCTTACGATCTATCCAGCACCCCGACTACCGGCATTCAGGTGCAAGCCTGTGGCGACTGTCACCTCCTGAACTTTGGCTTGTTTGCCACTCCGGAGCGCAATCTGGTCTTCGGGCTGAACGATTTCGACGAAACCCATCCCGCACCCTGGGAATGGGATCTGAAGCGCCTCGTCGCCAGCATGGTGGTCGCTGCACGGGATAACGGAATCACCGATGATGATGGAGAAGCGGCAGCTATTGAATGCTCACGTTCTTATCGGGAACACCTGCGAGACTATAGCCAGATGAGTCCGCTGGATGTGTGGTACAGCCGGCTCGACGCTGACACCATCATTGCCATGGCGCCTGACGCCAAGGCGAAGAAGGTTCGCGAGCGCATGGCGACAAAAGCCCGCCAACGAATCATCGAGCATCTCTTCCCCAGGATCGTCAACCAGGTGGGCGGAAGACATCGCTTCGTTGACCAGCCGCCGGTGATCTTTCATGTCACGGAAGAAGGCTTTGAGGAGCGCTCGCAGGCGGCCCTGATGGCGTACCGCCAGAGCCTGTCGGATGAGCGCCGTGTGCTGTTGGATCGCTATCGGCTGGAAGACTGTGCCACGAAAGTCGTCGGCATCGGCAGCGTCGGCACACGCTGCTTCATTGCCCTCTTCTTCTCCGAGGAAAACCACCCGTTGATTCTGCAGGTGAAGGAGGCACGCCGCTCTGTTCTCGAGCCCTACACCAAACCCAGCCGATACGCGAATCAGGGGCAGAGGGTGGTCACGGGCCAACGCCTGCTGCAGTCGTCAAGCGACATCTTTCTGGGCTGGGCACGAGGACAACGTGGCTACGACTTCTATGTACGCCAGCTCAGGGACATGAAGATGTCTGTGCCGATCGAGGGCCTGTCTGCGGTGCAGCTGTTTCGCTATGCCGAGATCTGCGGCTGGACACTGGCCCGCGCCCACGCCAAATCCGGGGATGGCGCAACGATCAGCGGCTATCTCGGCAAAGGTGACCCGTTCGACCTGGCCATGGGCCAGTTCGCTCTGGCTTATGCCGATCAGACCGTCCAGGATCACCAGGCCCTGCTGGAAGCCGTCGAGACAGGACGCGTCGAGGCCCTGGTGGAGGAGGATCTGTAGCCCGGAGACCAGCAGCCAGCGCCGCCCCACGCATCGAACCCACCCTCCCTCAGGCCGAAGGCAGCCTGGGGTAGTCGGTGTAGCCCGCCGGTCCGGGGCTGTAGAAGGTGGCCGGATCGGCGGCGTTGAGCGGAGCGCCGCGGCGGATGCGCTCGGGCAGATCGGGATTGGCCAGGAAGGCCGTGCCGAAGGCCACCGCATCCACGGCACCAGCGGCGATGGCCGCCTCGGCCTCGATGGCGTCGTAGCCCATGTTGCTCACCAGCACGCCGCGGTAGTGCTCGCGGGCGGGGCTGAGCACGTCACCGTGCTGGCGGCCGAGCAGATCGGCGCGCATCAGGTGCAGATAGGCCAGAGGCAGATCGTTGAGGCACCTGGCCAGCCAGGTGATCAGGCCGATCGGATCACTGTCGGCCATGGCGTTGTAGCTGTTGAGGGGCGACAGGCGCAGGCCCATCAGCGGCGTCTCCTCCGCCACCGCCTCCAGCACCTCCAGCAGCAGCCGGGCCCGGTGCGCGATCGGCCCGCCGTAGGGGCCGCTGCGGTGGTTGCTGCCGTCGCGCAGGAACGCATCGAGCAGGTAGCCGTTGGCGCCATGCACCTCCACGCCGTCGAAGCCGGCGGCCATGGCGTTGCGCGCCGCCAGGCGGAAGCCCTCCACGATGGCCGGGATCTCGTCGTCGCCCAGTTCGCGCGGCACCACATAGGGCTGCTTGCCCTCGGGCGTGTGCACCTCATCGCCGGTGATGGCGATCGGGCTGGGCGCCACCGGCACACGGCCGCCGTTGAGCAGCGGATGGCAGGCGCGCCCGCCGTGCCAGATCTGCAGCACGATGCGCCCGCCGGCGCGGTGCACCGCATCGGTGGTGAGCCGCCAGCCGTCCACCTGGGCCTGGCTGTGGATGCCGGGCTCATGCCAGAAGGCCGAATGGCCCTCCATCGTCATGGTGGCCTCGGCTACGATCAGCCCGGCGCTGGCCCGCTGCGCGTAGTACTCGGCCATCAGCGCCCCGGGCACATGGCCGTCCTCAGCCCGGCAGCGGGTGAGGGGAGCCATCCAGATCCGGTTCGGGAGCTCCAGGGAGCCCAGGGCCATCGGTGCGAAGAGACTGGGCATCGGGGACGGTGAGAGCCACAGGGCCATGGGCATTGTGCTTCTGCTGGCCGGCAAGCGCCGACGCCGCCAGCGCCGTACCGGTCACCTTCCACAGCCCGCGCCATTCCTTTGCGACCCACCTTCTGGAGCACAGCCAGGACAGGCGCACCATTCAGGACCTGCTGGGTCACAGCGACCTGAAGACGACGATGAACGACATCCACGTGCTGAATCGTCGCCCCTGGGCGTCTCCAGCCCAGCCGATGAGCTCTGACTGTGTATCAGAGCAAACAGATGGTTATCGGATCCGCATCAAATCCTCGGCACCATGGCCCCAACGACCGGAGACACTCGCCTGACGGGCGCTTCAACCTCATGGACGGAACCGCCCAAGGGTATTTAGGCTGACCAAACGCAGGGAGGAGCGGTGGATACCGGACCCTCCCATGGAGTGTTATGCAGCACAAACCTGATTCGGAGAGTACATATGTCTTTTGAAGATTCCCAGCAGACTGAACGCGTGACCCATGCAACGTTGGTGTTCGAGCGCGAAGTTCCCGCAACCGTCGAGAAGGTATTTTCAGCTTTCGCAAACGCAAAAATTCGGTCGGAGTGGGGTGCGCCATCAGACACCGCCACCATCATCTATGACCAAGCCGATTTTCGAGAAGGAGGCGAGGATCGCTTTCGTTGCGGCTCTCAATCCAACCCTAACATTTACGGTATGACCCACTACCTTGAGATCATCCTAAATCTCCGAATCGTCTCCAGTGAGACAATATTGATGGACGGAAAGTGTCTTTGCGTTTCACTTATTACTCTTGAACTTGTGCAATCGGGCAGTAGAACGAAGCTGCGAAGCACCAGCCAAGTTGCGTCATTTATTGGTCAGGACATGATCCAGGGGGCTGAGATTGGAAACAATAGCTCACTGGACAGCCTCGTCAACTACTTTTCAAGAGGGCAGGCGTGAATCATGTGCTTTTTGCGTGAGCGCTGCTGCGGAGCGTTAGAAGGATTAGTGGAAGAGTGGGCACTCAATCAGTTTGCCCAAAGGTCCGAGACCCCCTCTCGGCGGCTCAGAAGGGCAAGGCGTCGGAATCCAGGCTAAAATGAAGTACTGGCTAAGAGCAAGTTAAAAAAGCATGGAACACCTCTATGACGCTGTCGTCGAGCCCGATGGAAGAATACGCATTAAATCATCAGTTCATTTGGAGAATGGCCTCAAAGTCGTTGTGGTCGTACCACGGGCAGAGACGGATTCAGCAGTAAGCGGACTTGTGTTAAGCGAGCCCTCGCTCTCTCGCGATTGGCTTAATGCAGAGGAAGATGAAGCATGGGCCCACCTTCAGTAGGGGATGTAGTTATCATCCCATTCCCCTATTCCGATCTGTCGCAATCCAAACGCAGACCAGCTCTTGTTCTGGCTGCAGTTGGCAAAGGTGATTTTCTTCTTTGCCAGATCACCAGTAAGCAATATGATGACTTACATGCCTTGTCCCTAAAACAGGGCGACTTCCTCTCTGGTGGCCTCAGGGTTGACAGTTTCATCCGTGCCTCAAAGCTTTTCACTGCCAATGAAGCTCTCATTCTTGGAGTCGCCGGTCACTTGACAGGCTCCAAACTTGTAGAAGTTATTCATTGCCTTATTGAAATGCTATCGGCTTGCCTTGAAGATGGCACCTTCTAACATCCAGATGCAGAAGACGGGGGCAATGGCTGGCTTCTATGCCGAGATCCCTGCCCGCTTCTGATCTTGAGCGTTAGGTGGCACATTGACCAAGGTGCGAGATGCCAACCGTTGAGACTAGCGATATCGTCACGTACTACGAAGAAGCAGGATCGGGTGAGCCCCTGATCCTGATTTGCGGGTTAAGCGCGGATCTACAGATATGGCGGTCTCAGGTTCCCGACCTGTCCAAGCGCTTTAGAGTCATCTGCTATGACAACCGCGGCGCCGGGCGCACGAGCGCACCCGATCAGCCTTGCAGCATCGCTGGGATAGCCGATGACTTGGCTGCCCTGCTGGACCAGCGCCTGGCCGCAGAAACTGCTCGCCTGGCCCCTGCTGGTGCAGGTGTGGGTTGGATGGGTCGGAGCGGTGGGGGGTCCGGTCCGCGCTGTGCCCCTGGATGCCGAGGAGCAGGCCAACTGCGATCGAGTGTCGCGGATTGTGGAGGCGAATTCCGCCCCCGTGCAGGAAGCGCTGGAACGGCTGGCGCGGCAACGATTCGGCCGCGGGTTGTCTGAACTCAGCCCGGAGCAGCTGATGCAACTGTCGCTGGCGGCCAATGTGGAGGGGCGCCAGATGACGGCCGCCCAACAACAGATGCAGGACCGCTGCGCGGCCTATCAACAACGGCAGATGGCCAAGGATTCGGCCGCCGGGGGATTCCGTTCACTCTTCAGCGCCCAGACGTTTCTGGACCGCTGGGGCCAGGAGAGGGTGGCGGGCCTCGGCTGCAGCTGTGCTGACTTCCGCCCGGCAGGGGAGGAGGTGGATCACAGGTGCCCCTCCCGCCCGATCTGCCCTGGCCAGCAAGGCGGGCTGCGGATTCCAGACCCGGAGCGCGGCTGCCGCAGCATCGGAGCAGCCGCCTGGATTCGCCAGCAGCTGCCTGGGTTCTACGACCTGCTGCAGTTCCCCATGGAGTCTGAACAGGTCCGCGATGTGATGGCCGCCCGCAATCGGCCGCTGCCGTCCAGGCCAGCCGATCAACCGCGGCCATCGGGCCTGATCGTGGTGCCGCAGCCATGACCGACACCGCCCCCTGCCCTAGGGTGTTGTACGGAATGTTTCACAAGTGTCGCCATGGTGCTCGGCGTGCGCGTGGAGCCAGAGTTGGAGCGGCAGCTCGATCAGCTGGCGCGGCAGCTGGGCAAGAGCCGCAGTGCCTGCATCCGCGAGGCCATTCGCCAGTACCTGCTCCGACACGGCGATGGTGAGGAGGCACGACGGCAGTCCGAACACCTGGCCCGGTTGGAGCAGCCGCACTGGACTGAGCAGGTGCCCGACTGGAGCGACTGGACCGCATGACGCCGGCAGTTCTGCGGCGCGGAACGGTGGTGACCGTCGCCAGCCCCGGTGCCTATTCCGGCAAACCACGGCCGGCGGTGGTGGTGCAGGCCGACCGCTGGCTCCAGGCCCATCCCAGCGTCACCCTCTGTCCTCTCACCAGCACCCTGGTGCAGGCTCCCCTGGTGCGGATTGCCGTGGAGCCCTCGCCGCGCAATGGCCTGCGCAAGCCCTCCCAGCTGATGGTCGACAAACTCTTCACCGTGCCGCTTCAGGCGGCGGGTGAGGTGGTGGGGCAGCTGGAGCCCCAGGTGCTGGTGGATCTGGATCTGGCCCTGCGGGGGTGGCTGGAGCTGCCCTGATCGGGCACCAGCGCCTCTGCCATGGCCGATGCAGACCTCTCCGGTGATGCCTCCATCACCTGCCCTCACCGGAAACCCCGCTTACCGTGGCCCCATCCCCGACCAGGGCCCCGCCATGATCCGAAACCCCGTCAACTGGTTCGAGATCGCCGTCTCCGACCTCGAGCGGGCCAAGCGGTTCTATGAGGCCGTGTTCGCGCTCACCCTCACCAACATGCCCAGCCCCGAGGGCGAGGATTACTGGACCTTCCCCATGAGTGACACCCTCATGGGAGCCGGCGGCGCCCTCACCACCATGGAGGGCATGCAGCCCGGCCCCGGCGGCACCCTGATCTACTTCGCCTGCGACGACTGCGCCGTGGAACAGGCCCGGGTGGAACCTGCCGGTGGCAAGGTGCTGCAGCCGAAGATGAAGATCGGCGAGTACGGCTACATCGCCGTCTGCATGGACACCGAAGGCAACACCATCGGCCTGTATTCCCAGAGCTGACGAGTTGCACCGCGCCCGGCCTGCTCCAGCGACCGCTGCAGATGAGCCGCATTGGCGGGGGAGCGCAGCAGATGCACGGTTTCCATGAGGCTGTTGTAGGTGTCGAGCGACATCACCACCGCCCCCTTGGCGTAGCCAGCGTCGGCATCGACCCGGCCCGAGGCGGGCTGAACCCAAAATGCCCATTACGATGGACGAATGGACATTTCCGTGACCGAGTTCCGCGCCCGGTGCCTGGAGTTGATCCGGCAGGTGGAAAGCGGCGGCGAGGTGGTGGAGATCACCCGCCACGGCAAGCCGGTCGCACGCCTCATGCCGCCTTCCCTGAGCTCTGCTCCAGGCCCCAAACCCTGGGCGGCCCTGCGCGGTTCCGGTGTCCTCCGCGCTGAACCGGAGGAATCCGTGCTCGAGGCCCAGGCCTTCGATGCCTTGCGGTGAAGGTTCTGCTGGACACCCATGTCTGGCTGTGGTGGCTCCTGGGCTCCGAGCGCCTCAGGGCCCAGGAACGACGTTCGCTGGATCGCCTGGCTGCTGCCGGCAGCACGCATCTCTCGGCCATGAGCCTCTGGGAAGCGCAGATGCTCCATGCCAAGGGCCGGCTGGTGCTGGATCGTCCCTTCCCGAGCTGGCTGCGGGAGGCCGCTTCTCCTGGGGTTGTCCAGCTCCTGCCGTTCGATGTGGAGGTGGTCGTCGCGCTCCACCAGTTGCCGCAGGAGTTCCACGGTGACCCCGCCGACAGGCTGATCGTGGCCACGGGGCTGGCCCACGGCCTGCAGCTCGCCACCCAGGACCAGGCCATCCGCCGCAGTGCCGTGATCCCGATCTGGAGGGGGTCGAGGGAGTAGGGCGCCCCCCTTGTCCCGGCTGGTCCTGTCTGGTCTGGGTTGAGTCTTGTGCGGCCATGGCGTCCCGTCCCAGCTCCGGTCCCAGCCGGGCGGTGAACATGCTCGAAGCCAAGACTCACCTCTCCCGGATGGTGGAGGCGATCGAAACCGGCGCCGAAGCCGAGGTGGGCATCGCCCGCAGGCAGTTCGTGGCGCCCGACTCCATCGATCGTGCCAATCTCCTGATCGCCCACCTGTTCGAGCAGCTGCCCCTGCACCACCGCGGCCCCACCACCCACGCCACACTGGCCCCATGGCAGACGCAGAGATCCGCTGGCGCCAGCGGTTCGACAACCTTGAGCAGGCCCAGGCGATCGCGCGCGACGTGATCGATCGCTTCGCGCCGCTGTTTGGCGCCCTGCGGGATCGCTTCACGGCGACATCTCCGGACACTGGATTGCCGGATTCGGCCATTGCGTCCATCCGGCAGGTGCTCGCCAGCTCCCCCGAGGTGGAAACCGCGATCCTCTATGGCTCACGCGCCCTGGGCCGCCACCGCCCCGCCTCCGACATCGATCTCACCCTGATCGGCCCCAGGGTCAGCTCCGGCTCCCTGGCCCGCGTCGATGCCGATCTCGATGATGGATGCCGACCTCGCCAGCTTTCAGCGCCATCTGGGTAAACCGCAGAGTGACGGATGCGTTGGCCCTGATTCATTCCCTGCTGCACCCAACCCATGACGACCATCACCGAGATCGCTCCCGACCTGTTCCGCCTGTCGGTTTATGTTCCGGAGCTGGATCTGCAATTCAATCACTTTCTGGTGCGAGATGAGCAACCGTTGTTGTTTCATGCAGGCCTCAAAGGGATGTTTCCCGGCCTGCGCGAGGCGGTCGCCACCCTGATTAACCCTGCAACGCTTCGCTATGTCGCCTGGAGTCACTTTGAATCGGATGAAATCGGTGGCCTGAACCATTGGCTTGAGCTTGCCCCCGAAGCAGAGCCTGTCTGCACCTTTGCCGGCAAGGTTGTGAGTGCTGATGACTTTGCCATCAGGCCTGCGCGGAGCATGGGCCCAGATGATCTTCTCGTCACGGGTCAGTACCGTTTTCGGTTCTGCCCCTCTCCGCATCTGCCGCATGGCTGGGATGCGGGCCTGTTGTTCGAGGAGACGCAGCGAACCTTGTTCTGTTCAGACCTTTTCCATCACTTCGGTGCCGTATCGCCTGTCACATCCACTGATCTGGTGGGCCCTTCCCTTGAGGCGATGCGTCAGATGCAGCAAGGCCCTCTTTCCTTTTATCTGCCCTACACCCGTCAGACGAATCGGTTGCTCGCTTCATTCTCTGAGCTGGATCCCAGGACACTGGCTGTGATGCATGGATCGTCGTTTACTGGCGACGGTCGACGACAGCTTGAAGACCTGGCGGTGGCCATCAAGGATGTCTTTGATGTCGCTTGCCTTTGACTTGGCTTGTCTTTGACGTGGCTTGAAGACCCCCTCGAAGGGTCCGGCCTCACGCCCCGGGAGGTGGGGGCGGGCGTTGGGGGTCAGTCCTGCTCCTCGTCGTGGATGCTGCTCATCCGCCAGCTCTCCCAGGCCTCGAGGGCGTTGTTGAATTCCTCGAGCGTGATGCTGAACCCGGCCTCGGCCGCGATGGCCACCGGGTCTGCCCCAGGGGCTTTGAGACGGGCCTCCAGGTCGGGATTGTCGTAGGCCGCTTTCACGAGGCCGCGCAGGCCGGAGGCAGACATGGCAAGGGATTGCTTGGCACCTCTTGTCTAGCGCCCGCGGCCGTCTTGGCAGCGGCCTGTTTCTTGCCATGGCGGATCGGCACAACCACCAAGCGGCTGCAGGGCTCGTTCGAACCGTGATGGGCCAGCCCCGCTCAGGCCGGGCGTTGCAGGCGCTGCAGACGCAGCTCACTCACCGAGGCGATGGCCTCGAAGCCGGCATCGAAGCTCACGAGCACGGCGTTGTGGTGCAGGGCCACGGCAGCCACCAGTAGATCCAGGCTGAGCACGGTTCGGCCCATCTTGCGGCAGGCCTGGCCCAGGGCGATCGCCTGTTGCCAGAGATCCGCCGGGGTGGGGAGCAGGGGCAGGGTGGCGAACTGGGCCTCAAGAATCTTGGCCTCCTCCGGCCGGGCTGAGCGCAGAAGCTCGAAACACACCGGCTCGGCCAGGTGGGCCTCGGGATCCAGGACATAGGGAGCGATGAACTGCTTCAGCGGGGCCGGGCTGCGGGCCCGGGTGAAGTCGATCCAGAGGCTGGTGTCGAGCAGAAGGCTCATGTCGCCAACTCCTGATCACGCAGGCGCTCGCGCTCCCGGTCGCCCTCATAGCTCTCCAGCTCCACGCCCCACTCGCCGCTGAGGAAACGCTGGGCGATCTGGGCCCGGCGCCGCTGCTGCAGTGCCTCCTCCATCAGGCGCCGGATGGCTGGGCCCTTCTTTCGCTCACCCGTGAGCTGCAGGATTTCGGCCATCTCTTTGTCTGAGAGTTCCACGGTCACTTTCATGGTTCTGGCCGTTGACAATCAGACTTTGCTCTCAGCATGGCACCGGCTGTCCAGGGGCACCCGCCTGGTCTACGGAGCTTCCCCCAGATAGGCCGCCCGCAGGCTGGGATTCGCCAGCAGCTGCTCCGCCGAGCCCTCCAGGGTGAGCCGGCCCGCTTCGAGCACGTAGCCGCGATCGGCGATCTCCAGGGCGGCCCGGGCGTTCTGCTCCACCAGCAGCAGGGTGAGGCCCTCGCGGTGCAGCTGGGCCAGGGCCCGCATCACCTCGCCCACCAGTTTCGGGGCAAGGCCCAGGCTGGGTTCATCCAGCATCAGCAGCTCCGGCCGGCCCATCAGCGCCCGCGCGATCGCCAGCATCTGCTGCTCACCGCCGGAAAGCGCCCCGGCCAGCTGCTGGCGGCGTTCGGCCAGGCGCGGGAACAGGTCGTAGCAGCGCTCCAGGTCGCTCCGGATGCCGGTGGCTTCGCGGCGGAGGTAGGCGCCCAGGCTGAGGTTCTCGGCCACGCTCTGGCGGCTGAGGACCCGCCGGCCCTCGGGGCAGTGGCCGATGCCCAGCTTCAGCAGGCGATGGGGCGGAATCCCCGCCAGCGGGGCGCCGCGCCAGAGGATCTGGCCGGCGCTGGCAGGCACCAGGGCCGAGATGGCCCGCAGGGTGGTGCTCTTGCCGGCGCCGTTGGAGCCCAGCAGCGTCACCAGTTCGCCCTGGCGCACCTCCAGATCGATGCCGCTCAGGGCCTGCACGCTGCCGTAACGCACCCCCAGCCCCTGCAGGTGCAGTAGCGGTGTGTTCATGGCGTCTCCCCGTTGCCACTGCCGGTGCCCAGGTAGGCCTCGATCACCTTCGGGTCGCGGCGCACCTCGTCGGGCGTGCCCAGGGCGATGCGCACCCCGAAATCCAGCACGGCCATGCGATCGCACAGGCGCATCAGCAGCGGCACATGGTGCTCGATGACCATCACCGTGAGCTGGTGGCGCCTGCGCAGATCGCCGATCAGCTCGCACAGCCGCTCTTTCTCGGTGGGGTTGAGGCCGGCGGCGGGTTCATCCAGCAGCAGCAGCGCCGGGTCGGTGGCCAGGGCCCGGGCCATCTCCAGCCGGCGCCGGTCGCCGTAGGCCAGGGTGCCGGTTGTGCGCTCGGCCAGCGCGGCCAGCCCCAGTTCCTCCAGCAGCTGCCAGGCTGTGTCCAGCCGCTGGCGCTCAGCGCTCCGGTGCCGGGCGGTGCCGAGCAGCCCGTCGAGGGCGCTGCTGCGGGGGCGGCGATGCAGCGCTACGAGCAGGTTCTCCAGCACCGAGAGGCCTTCGAACAGGCGCAGGTTCTGGAAGGTGCGGGCCAGGCCCATTCGGTTGAGCCGGTGCGGCGCCAGGCCGGTGATCGGCTCGCCTCGCCACAGCACCGTCCCGCCCGTGGGGGGCGTGAGGCCGGAGATCAGGTTGAAGAGGGTGGTCTTGCCGGCGCCGTTGGGTCCGATCAGTCCGAAGATCTCGCCCGGCTCCAGGGCAAGGCTCACCCGATCGAGGGCCAGCAGCCCGCCGAAGCGGCGGCTGAGATCGCTCACCTCCAGCAGCGGCGGGCTCATGGCTTGCCCTCCCTGGTTCCGTTCGTCGTCGTGCCCCAGCCCCCCAGCCGCTCCAGCAGGGCCGGGCTGATCAGCCCCTGGGGAAACAGCACCGGCCCGAGCAGGATCACCAGGCCGAACAGCACCAGCCGCACATCGCCCACCGGCCGCAGCAGTTCGGGCAGGGCCGTGAGCAGCATGCCGCCCACCACCGGGCCCAGCCAGCTGCGCGAGCCCCCCAGGATCACGAAGGCCAGGGTGGTGATGCTGGCGTCGAAGCTGCCCTGGCGGGCGTTCCAGGTGTTGAGGAAGTGGGCGGCCAGGGCGCCGGTGCTTCCGGCCAGCACGGCGCTGAGCACGAAGGCGCTCAGCTTCACCTGGGTGGTGTCGATGCCCATGCAGCGGGCAGCCAGTTCGTCGTCGCGGATGGCGGCCATGGACCGGCCCAGGGGCATCAGCTCCAGCCGCTGGCAGCCCCAGCCCGCCAGGGCCAGCAGGGCCAGCGCTGGCAGCAGATAGCCCGATGCGGTGGCAAAGGGCTGGGGAATGCCGAAGATGCCCACCGCCCCGCCGGTGAAGGGCAGATTCAGGATCGCGACCCGCACGATCTCCACCAGGGCGATCGTGGCGATCGCCAGATAGATGCCCTGCAGCCGGAGCACAAGCCGCCCCACCAGCAGGGCCAGCAGCCCGGCCAGCAGGCCGCCCAGCCCCAGCTCGAGCAGCAACGAACCCAGCGGCAGGCCGCCCTCGGCGCTGCCCCCGAGCGCCGCGACACGGGTGGAGAGCAGGGCGGCCAGGGTGCCGCCCACCGCATAGAAGGCCGGCGTGGCCAGCGACAGCTGACCCGCCGCCAGCGGCAGATACACCGAGAGGCCCAGCAGGGCGCCCAGGAGCATCTGCACCAGCAGGCCGTTGTCGATCATGCGACGGCTCCCACGGGGCTAGACCTTCTCGATGCTGCGCCGGCCCAGCAGGCCTCTGGGGCGCAGCAGCAGCACGGCGAACAGAATGGCGAAGGCCAGGGCATCACGCCAGCCGGAGGCCTCGCTCGGCACCAGGGCTTCCGCCAGCCCCATCAGCAGCCCGCCGGCGATGGCGCCAGGCACGCTGCCGAGACCCCCGAGCACCAGCACCGCCAGCCCCTTGAGGCCGTAGCCGATGCCGAAGTAGGGGCCCGGCAGGCTCACACTCACGCCGATCAGGCCTCCCCCCAGCCCCGCCAGGGCGCCGCTGAGCAGAAAGGCCAGCCGCACCATCGCCTCGCTGTTGATGCCGAGCAGCTGGGCGGTGGTGGCGTCTTCCGCCACGGCCCGCAGCGCCCGGCCGCCTTTGCTGCGCTCCAGCCAGAGGCTGAGGGCGAGCACCGCCACGGCGCACACGGCCAGCAGCACCACCTGCACGCTGCGGATGCGGGCACCGGCCAGGCTGAGAGAATCCGGCAGACCGGCCAGGGCCGAAGTCGGGAAGGCGTAGCCCTCGGCGCCCATCAGCAACTGCAGCAGGTTCACCAGTGCCACGCCGGCTCCGAGGCTGGTGATCAGCGACAGCAGGGGGTCGGCCTGGCGCCGCCGCAGCGGCGCGAAGGCCAGCCGCTCCACCAGCAGCGCCACCAGGCCCGATCCTGCCGCCGCCAGCAGCAGCGCCAGTGCAAACGGCAGCCCGGCCGGCAGGCCCCAGCCTGGCAGGGCGCCATTGACGCCGATCCTGCCTCCCATCAAGAGATAGGTGAGATAGCCGCCGATCGAGAACAGGGCGCCCTGGGCGAAGTTGATCACCCCCAGCACCGAGAACACCAGGGAGTACCCCAGCGCCACCAGGGCATAGACGCCGCCGCTGGCGGTTCCGTTGAGCAGGATCTGAAGCATCGGTTCCATCACGGGCGATCCGATCGCGGCGAGGCTCCGGTGTCGCTCACCAGGGTGAAGCGTCCCTGGCGGCCGCCGGGTTGCATCTGCACCTCCGCCACGTAGAAGCGCTCCTGGATCAGTTCGCCATCGGGTTGGAAGCGGATCGGCCCCAGCGGTGTGTCGTAGCGGCCGGCGAGCAGCTCGTCCATCAGGGCTGCACGGGCCTGGCCCAGGGTGCGGCCATCCAGGCCGCCTCGCCGCTGCAGCCGCTGCACGGCTTCAAACAGCACCTGATAGGCGGTGAAGGCCTGGGCGGTGATCTGGGAGGGGGGCTGCTGGGGTTGCACCTGCCGGTGCAGCCGGTGGAAGGCGCGGTTGATCGGGGTGTCGAGCTCGGGGCTGTAGGCCTGGGCGATCAGGATGCCATCGCACCAGCGTTGGCAGATCGGATAGATGTTCGGCGTGTTGAGGCCATTGCCGACAACGATCTGGCCCCGGTAGCCCAGTTCACGCAGCTGGCGGATCAGGTTGCCGCCATCCACGGCCTGGGCCGACACCACCACCAGCTGAGGACGCTTCTGCAGGGCGGCGGTGATCGGGTTCTGAAAGTCGTTGTCGGCCAGGTGGGTGCGCTGCACCGTCACGGGCGTCAGCCCGCGGGCGGCCAGAGCCTTCTGGAAGATGGCGGTTTCAGCGGTGCTGTAGGCGTCGTCCTGGGCGTAGAACACCGCCACGCGCTCGATCGATGGATCGCGGCGCAGGGCCTCGGCCAATGAGAGTGGCGCGATCACCGAGCTCTGGGCCGACACGCGGCTGATGAAATGGCCGATCTGGGGGATGCCCTGAGCGGTGTTCGAGGGGGCCACCACAGGCACGCCGCGCCGCTGGGCGATCGGATCGGCCGCAAAGGCCTGCTGCGACAGGGTGGGGCCGATCAGGGCCAGCGCTCCCCGCTTGATCAGCAGGTTGAAGGCGGCGATGGCGGTGGCCTCGTCGCTGGCGCCGTCCTCCAGTTGGAGGTTCAGGGCGCGGTCTCGGGGCTGGCCGGAGGGCTGGGGGGTGAACCACCGCCGCGCCAGGTCGATGCCCAGGCGCTGGTCCTGGCCATAGAGGTTGGCGTTGCCCGTGAGGGCGATCACGGCACCCAGGGTGAGCTCGCCGCCGGGGCTGCCCGCGGGCGGGACCCGCTTGGCGGCTGGATCCGCCTGCTGGCCCAGCAGGGCCAGGGCTCCGATGGTGACCGCCAGCAGCGCCGCCAGCCTCAGGGCTCCGCGCTGGCGGTGCTGCACCCCAGCCCTCCGGCTCAGGCCACCGCCGCGAAGCAGTCGCGGAAAGCGGCGATGGTGGCGTCGATGTCCTCGTCGCTGTGGGCCAGGGAGGTGAAGCCGGCCTCGAAGGCGCTCGGCGCCAGATACACACCCCGCTCGAGCATGGTCCGGTGCAGCTTGCCGAAGCGGGCCGTGTCGGCCGCCTTGGCGTCCTCGAAGTTGCGCACCGGCCCCTCGCACAGGAAGAAGCCGAACATGGCGCTGATCGAGCCGCCGCAGATCGGCAGGCCGGCCGCCTTGCCGGCTTCGAGGATGCCGGCGATCAGGCGCTTGGTGATGGCGTCCAGCCGCTCGTAGGTGCCGGGCCGCTTCAGCAGCTCCAGGGTCTTGATGCCGGCGGTCATCGCCAGCGGGTTGCCGCTCAGGGTGCCGGCCTGATACATCGGGCCGGCCGGCGCCACCATCGCCATGATGTCTGCCCGGCCGCCGTAGGCGCCCACGGGCAGGCCGCCGCCGATCACCTTGCCCATCGTGGTGAGGTCGGGGGTGACGCCGAACTTCGCCTGGGCGCCGCCGTAGCTGATCCGGAAGCCCGTCATCACCTCGTCGAACACCAGCAGGGCGCCGTGCTCCTTGGTGACCTCACGGATGCCCTCCAGGAAGCCGGGCAGCGGCGGGATGAAGCCGGCGTTGCCCACCACCGGCTCGAGGATCACGCCGGCGATCTCGCCCGGGTTCTCGGCGAACAGCCGCTTCACCGCCTCCAGGTCGTTGTAGGGGGCGGTGAGGGTGGCGGCGGCGGTGGTGCGCGGCACGCCCGGCGAATCCGGCAGCCCCAGGGTGGCCACCCCGGAGCCCGCCTTCACCAGGAACATGTCGGCGTGGCCGTGATAACAGCCCTCGAACTTGATGATCTTCTCCCGCCCGGTGAAGGCCCGCATCAGCCGCAGCACCGACATGCAGGCCTCGGTGCCGCTGTTCACGAAGCGCACCATCTGCACGCTCGGCACCGCCTCGATCACCAGTTCCGCCAGCCGGTTCTCCAGCTCGCAGGGGGCGCCGAAGCTGGTGCCGCGATCAAGGGCCTCGTGCAGGGCGGCGATCACCTCGGGGTGGGAGTGGCCGCAGATCGCCGGACCCCAGCTGCCGATGTAATCGATGTAGCGGTTGCCGTCCACGTCCCAGGCGTAGGCGCCCTTCACCCGCTCGAACACGATCGGGTTGCCGCCCACCGAGCGGAAGGCGCGCACCGGGGAGCTCACGCCGCCGGGCATCAGCTGCTGGGCGGCGCTGAAGAGTTCCTGGGATCGGGTGGTGTTCAAGGCGGGGGCCGAAACGGGTGCCGAGGTCAAGGGGATTCCGCTGGCGAAGGAAAACCGTTTCCCATCCTGACCCAGAACAGCCCCACCCGTCGGAGCCGGTTACGAGCGGCCGTGATCGATGGCCGCGGGAGCAGACTGGGCCCACCAGAGCCCCCCAGGCCCTTGAGCCGCGCCAATCCATGAGTCACGACTGGGCGGCCCTGGAGCGCGGCCTGCGCCGTCTCCTGCCCCCCCGGGCGGTGGTGGCGGCCCGCCAGGAACTGCTCGCCTACGACTGCGACGGCCTCACCCTGCACCGCCATCAGCCGCCGCTGGTGGTGCTGCCCGAAACCACCGATCAGGTGGCGGCTGTGCTGCGCTTCTGTCACGAGAACGGCGTGCCGTTCGTGGCCCGCGGCAGCGGCACCGGCCTCTCCGGCGGCGCCGTGGCCGAGAGCGAGGCCCTGGTGATCGCCACCAGCCGCATGCGCCGCGTGCTGGAGCTCGACCTGGAGAACCGGCGGGTGGTGGTGCAGCCCGGCGTGATCAACAGCTGGGTCACCCGGGCCGTGGCCGGTGACGGCTTCTACTACGCCCCCGATCCCTCCAGCCAGATCGCCTGCAGCATCGGCGGCAACGTGGCCGAGAACTCCGGCGGCGTGCACTGCCTCAAGTACGGCGTCACCAGCAACCACGTGCTGGCGCTGGAGGTGGTGCTGCCCGACGGCACCGTCACCACCCTGGGCAGCGACCTGGACGAAACCCCCGAACTCGATCTGCGCGGCGCCTTCATCGGCAGCGAGGGCACCCTCGGCATCGCCACCGCCATCACCCTGCGGCTGCTGCGGGCGCCCCAGAGCGTGGCCGTGCTGCTGGCCGACTTCGGCTCGATGGAGGCGGCCGGTGAGGCGGTGCGGCTGGTGACCGCCGCCGGGGTGCTGCCCGCCGGCATGGAAATGATGGACCGGCTGGTGATCGAGGCCGTCAACGACTACCTCCGCGGCGTCGAGGGGTTTGAGGAGTACCCCGCCGATGCGGCGGCGGTGCTGCTGATCGAGCTCGACGGCCAGGAGCGGGAGGTGGTGGCCGCCGCCGAGCTGGCTGCCGGGCTCTGCCGCGAGGCCGGAGCCCGCCAGGTGCGCCAGGCCTGGGAGGAGGAGGAGCGCGCCCTGCTCTGGAAGGGCCGCAAGTCGGCGATCTCGGCCCTGGGCCGCCGCTTCCCCAGCTACTACCTCCAGGACGGCGTGGTGCCCCGCAGCGCCCTGCCGCGGGTGCTGGCGGCCATCGAGGCGCTCAGCGAGCGCTTCGCCCTGCCGGTGGCCAACGTGTTCCACGCTGGCGACGGCAACCTCCACCCGCTGATCCTCTACCGCGACGGCGAGGCCGGCGTGCGTGAGCGGGTGCAGGAGCTGGGGGCCGAGATCCTGCGCCTGTGCGTGGACGCCGGCGGCAGCATCACCGGCGAGCACGGGGTGGGCAGCGACAAGCGCTGCTACCTCGACTGGATGTACGGCCCCGACGATCTGGCCACGATGCAGCTGCTGCGCGATGCCTTCGATCCGCTGCGGCGCGCCAACCCCGGCAAGATCTTCCCCACCCCGCGCAGCTGCGGCGAGTCCGCCCGGCGGGTGCAGGTGCTGAAGGCGGAGGGGGTGCACCTCCCCGCCGAGGCAGTGGTGTTCTAGGGACGCCCTACGGCTGCACCGGGGGATGGTTCAGTCGAGATGGTCACTCGGAGTGGTCACTCGCAGTGGTCACTTCGGATCGGGATAGTCCCTGCGGAATGCATCGATGGCATCCACAAGTTTCGGGGTGGAGCGTCCGCTGATCATGAAGAGCTTGAACCTCTCATCTTTGCTCAGATACTCAGCATAGGACGAGCGAAGATAGGGTTTGTAGCTGTTGTTCTGACGCAGATAGACTTCGAAGAAGGGCAACGCCGCGGCGTTGATGTAGTTGCCGATCAGGCCCTGGCTTGGCAGGGTGATGTCTGTCATCGATTTGATGGCATCCTTGATGCCGGGGTCGATCTTGGTGAAATTCACGTGGGCCTGACCCTGCACGATCAGCCAGTATTTGTCTGGAGCAGTCAGCCAGGTGAACGACGCGGCCTGCTCCAGTGCCGGCGGCGTTGCTGGGTCGTAGCTGCCCGAGGCCATCACCACAGGCACCTTGATGGTGCTGAGTCCCTTCCTGCCGAAAATGCTGCGGTTCACGGGATTGGCCGCGAACACTGCGGCGGTGCGGCTGTCCTGAAGGTTGGTGAGCTGCTCGGGGGGGAGCCTCAGGGCCTGGCACTGGAGCAGAAGTGCGACATCCAGGGCCCCGAAGGGGCGCTCGCACTCCTCCTTGAGGTAGGCCAGATCCACCGTGGCTCCACCCAGGGCCAGCACGGTGTATCCGCCGAAGGAATGGCCGGCAACAGCAACTTTCGTCAGGTCGAGCTTGCCGTTGAACTGGCCGGCATTGCGGCGCTCGAGCTCGTCGATGACGAAGCTGATGTCCTTGGGGCGATTCGAGAAGTCGTTGATATCGAAGATGTCCTTGTGGAGACCCCTCAGCATCTCCTTGAGCCAGATGGCATCACTGCCTGGGTGTTGCGGTGCAGCCACCACGTAGCCATGGGAGGCCAGCTGCCGCATGCCGTCCGAGTAATCCTCCGGCCTCGATGCCAGGCCATGGGAGAAAAGGATCACGGGCAGCTTGCCCGCTGGCGGGTTCGTGGGGCTGTAGACGTCAACGTAGAAGGAGCGGTTGCGCCTGCTGTCCGTCAGGTTCCAGACCTGCTTGCTCACCGCCAGAGTGCCCGGCTTGCGCGGATCCGCCATGGCGGAGAAATCGGCTGGGGCATCCCCCTTCGCTTCTTCTGCGGTGAGCTGGCTCATCACGGAATCGAGCCGTTCGGTGGCTGCGATCACCCGTTTGGTGGCCTGTTCTGCGGCGAGAACTTTCTCCCCGTGGATCTGGACGTTGGCAGGCAGCTGCTCCAGCACCGACAGCAGGCTGAGGCCATCCTCGGAGAACGCCGCATTCACCAGTGCGGCGCGAAGCATGCTCATCCCGTTGCCGCCGCGGAGCAGGGTGATGGCTTTGCCCAGCCGCTCGAGGGTATCTTCGCCGATATCGCTGTTGAAGAATCGCGAGACGATCAGGGGGTCGACGTCTGCCTTTTCCGTCAGGGCTTTGCGCAGACGTGGGTAGTCCTCCGGTTTGACGAGAGTGAGAAAGAAGGCCAGATCCTCTTCAACCGTGCCGTCTTCGGCGAATTTCTGCAGGGAGCTGACCTTCAGCGAACGGATCAGCGGTCCATAGGAGAAGGACAGCGTTTCGGAGGCGCGGGCGGGCTGGCCGGCAAGGACGGCCGCACTGGCCAGGACGGACGCACCGGCCAGGACGAGACAGAGCCCCATCGCCTTGCCGGCCAACCGTCTGCCCATTGTCGAAGCCTTGTGGAACTGCAGGCGCATGGATGGGCCGATCCGATCGCTTGAAACACTACTGATTCACGCCTCATTCCCCCTTCTGGATCAGGGGAATTCGTGAGGTCCGAAGCCGGTGCTCCGCCGCGGCGCTCCGGCTGGCCCGCGCAGGTGGTCCTTAGCCAGGCTGCTCATCCTCCTCATCCTCCTCATCCTCCTCGTCGGGAGGCCAGGCCAGGTGCACCACCACCGGCGCGTGGTCGCTGGGCTGGGTCTGGCCCCGGGTGGCCCGGTGGATCACGCAGCCGGTGGCGCAGGCCAGCAGCTCATCGCAGAGATAGATGTGATCGATGCGCCACCCCTGATCGCGCTCCCAGGCGCCGCTGCGGTAGTCCCACCAGCTCCAGTGGCCGCTGCCGGGCTCGAACACGCGGAACACGTCGTGCAGCCGCTCCCCCAGCAGCTCCCGCAGCGCCTGCCGTTCCGGCGCGCTGGCCATGATCCCGCCGGTGAGCCGCTGCGGGTCGGGCAGATCCCGGTCCTCCGGGCCGATGTTGAAGTCGCCCAGCATGCACAGGGGCTCGCCCTGCCGCTCCTGCGCCTCCAGGTAGCGCCGCAGGCACGCCAGCCACGCCAGCTTGTAGCCGTACTTGTCGCTGGTCAGCGAGCTGCCGTTGGGCACGTAGAGGTTGAGCACGCGGATGCCGTCGATCCAGGCGCTGATCACCCGCTTCTGCTCCCCCAGCCGCTCGGCCTCCGCGTCGCCGGGCAGCAGGGCGCTGAAGCCGCTGCGCACGTCCTCGAGCGGCAGGCGGCTGAGGATGGCCACGCCGTTGTAGGCCTTCTGGCCGCTGATGGCGCAGGCATAGCCCAGGGCCTCGAAGGCCTCGGCGGGGAAGAGCCCGTCGTCCACCTTGGTTTCCTGCAGGCAGAGCACCTCGGGTCGCTCCTGTTCCAGCCAGGCCAGCACCTGCGCCAGGCGCGTGCGCACCGAATTGACGTTCCAGCTGCCGATGCGCATGCCCCCCCCTGAGCGCCATTAGCATGCCTGCAGTCGAAGGAAGGAACCCCATGACCGCCCGTTCCCGCTCGACCAGCTCCCCCTCCACCACCTCCCGCCGGGCGCTCGCACCCACCCGCCTCGCAAACACCCTCATGGCCGCCGGCCTGCTGCTCGCGCCCCTGGGCTTCGGCGAGGCCCGGGCCCAGCAGGGGGGAGTCGGCCAGAGCGTCACCACCCCCCAGCAGCAGCGGGAACTGGACGACGGGGTCGGACCCAGCCGTTCCGGCAGCATCCTCGATGCCACCAATCCGATCGACCTGATGAACCGCATCCGGCGCGCCACGGCCCTGGACAACGCCACCCAGCCCGGCGATGCCATTGATGCCGCCCTCAGGGACTTCGAGACGGGCTCCCCGCCGGCTGGGAGCCCTGCTCCGGGGTCTTCGCTGATGAAGGCGCCCTGAGCGCCTCCAGCCCCCAGGCGGCGGCCAGGCGGTCGAGCTGGTCCTGCTGCGCCGGATCGCTCTGAAGCCTGCGCGCCTCGCTCAGGGTGGCCTGGGCCGCCGCCAGGTTTCCCTGGCCGTGCTGCAGCAGAGCCCTGCCCAGCAGGGGGCGGGCATCGGTCGGGAACAGGGTCGTCAGCCGGATCAGCTGGGCCTCCGCCTGGCCGGGCTGGCCGAGCCGCTCGAGCACGTTCGCCAGCAGCAGGCCGATGGGCAGGGCCTCCTCCCTGAGCTTCGGCGCGATGGCCCGCTGCAGGGCCGCCTCCAGCTGACTGCGGGCCTCGGCGCCGCGGCCCCCCTCCAGCTGCAGCAGCGCCATCAGCTGCAGGGCCTCCACCTGGTCGGGCCGCTGGCGCAGGATCTGGCGCAGCTCCCGCTCGGCGCCGCTGCGGTCGTCCTGGTCGCGGCGCAGTTCCGCCAGCAGCAGCCGCAGCGACCAACGCTGGGGGTCCTCGTCGGCCAGCCGCTCCAGCAGGACCGTGGCCTCCTCCTGCCGATCGAGGGCCACCAGGAGTTCCAGCAGGCGTTGCTGTTCCTCGACGCTGGCCGCCCCATCCTCAAGGCGGCGGCGCAGCTCCTCCGCCTGCTTCACCAGGGCCAGCCGCGGACCGGTCTCGCCGCCCGCCAGCTGGCGCTGGCCCAGCCACCAGCCGGCTCCGAGACAGAGCGCCGCCAGGCCGGCCGCGACCAGCCCCAGCCACAGGCCCTGGGGTACTGGGGATCGGTTCGGGAGGCGGGGCATCGGAGCGCCGGTGAACCTGCTTGGGCTGAGTCTGCCGGTCCGCTGCCCCTACATTGGCGCGATGCGCGACCATCCCATCCCGCCGGTCACCGAACCGCTGCAGTACCGGGCCATCGGCCTGGTGCGCGGCACCTACGTGCCGGCCGCACCCGACCAGATCAACCGTGGCGCGATCCACACGGCTGACGGGGAGCAGCTGGAGGCCGTGGTTCTGGGGCGGCTGCTGACCCTGCTGCGCCGTCACATCGACCTGGCCGAACCCCACCTGTGGGTGGTGTATCCCCGCAGCCGCGAGGAGGGGGGTCTGCATCTGCAGGTGGTGGGCATCTGGGAGCCCAGCACCCTGGCGGGCACCGGCGCCACGGATCCCGGTGCCACGGATCCCGGTGCCACGGATCCCGGTGCCACCGATGCCGCCGCGGAACCCGTAGCCGACGCTCCCGCGCCCACTGAGGCCCAAGCCCCGACCGAGGCGCAAGCCCCTATGGAGCCGCAAGCCAGCGACACCCTGCCCGAGGGCGACGACTACTTCTCCGTGCGCGGTGAGCTGGTGTTCACCAAACCGGAAACCGGCGACCTGGTGGTGAAGGTGCGCCAGCGTCCCCGGGGCGACGGCCAGCGGCCGGCTCCCTTCAAGCTGCAGCTGCGGGGGGAGGTGCCCCTGGACCATCTGCGCCACTTCGTGTCGCTCAACCTGCGCCGCCAGGGCCAGGCCCTCACGCTCGAGGAGCTGGAGGTGATCGGTCCCGTGGCGCAGCGGGGCAACCGCGGTGGCAAGGACCGCCGCAAGCAGCCCGACAAGCGCCCTCGGGGTGGACACCAGGGCGGCCAGCCCCGTCAGCCGGAGTCCCCCGGGCGTACGGCCGTGGTGCGGCCCAACCGCTGAATCATGGCCCTCTGGGAGGCCACCAGCGGCACCTGGATCAATCTCCTGACCGTGGCCCTCGGCACCCTGTGCGGCGCCGCCCTCGGCTCCCGCGTCAGCCTGCAGCTCGCCCAGCAGTGGCGCCGCTGGCTGGGGGTGGTGACCCTGCTGCTGGCGGTGCAGATGGTGCAGCCGCTGTGGCAGCAGCGCCTGGGGCCCTTCCCGGCGGTGATGCCGGCCCTGCTCGTCCTCGTGCTCGGGGTGAGCGTGGGTGAGGCCCTGGCGCTGGAACGCCGCCTCGGTGCCTGGCTGCGGGCCGCCGGCACCCCCGCCCCCGGCAGTCCCGATTCCGGTGCAGGGCCGGGCATCCTCGCGGGCACCTTCGTGCTGTTCTGCGTGGGGCCGATGACCCTGGTGGGCTGTCTGCGCAACGGCGCCCTCGGCGATGCCGACCTGCTGCTGGTGAAGGCCGGCCTCGACGGCGTCAGTTCCGCTCTGCTGGCGGCCGGCGTGGGACTGACGCTGGCCTGGGTGCTTCTGCCCATGGCCGTGTTCCAGTTCGCCCTCTCCGGTGCCGGCGTACTGATGGCGGCCGGCCTGCCCGATCCCATGGCCAGCCCCGCGCTCGTGTTCAGCGCCGCCCTGGGGGGTCTGCTGGTGCTCAGCCTCGCCCTTGAGCTGCTGGAGCTGCCCCATCCCTCCAGCGTCAACGCCCTGCCGGCCCTGCTGCTGGCGCCCCTGCTGGGCTGGGGGATGCAGCCATGACCTCCGCCCTCTCCGCCGGCGTGGCGGTGGCCCTGATCACCCTGGTGGCGGTGATCGGTCCGCTGCTCGGCCTCTCGCCCGCCTGGATCGCCCTGCTGGCCGCGCTGGCCCTGGGCGGCCTCACCGTCGATGCCGCCGGCTTCTCCGGCCGCGGCGGGCACCTGCTGGC
>JBATEO010000067.1:0-2258 GCA_049664045.1 Prochlorococcaceae cyanobacterium | reverse complement strand
CCTCCGCGCAGCGCGGAGCCGGCGGTGCGGCCGCGACGGCGGCCTCCCGCAGCGTGGATGACTTCGACTTCGACGAACAGGCCTTTCTCGCCGCCCTGGAGGAGCAGGACTTCGTGGGCGGCACCGGTGAGGTGGTGCGCGGCTCGGTGATCGGCCTTGAGAGTGATGGGGTGTATGTGGACATCGGCGGCAAGGCCCCGGGGTTCATGCCCAAGAAGGAGTGTGGCCTCGGCGTGATCACCAACCTCAAGGAGCGCTTCCCCCGTGGCGCTGAGGTGGAGGTGCTCGTCACCGGCGAGCAGAACGCCGACGGCATGGTGACCGTGAGCGCGCGGGCCCTGGCCCTGCGCCAGAGCTGGGAGAAGGTGCGGCAGCTCGAGAAGGACGGCAAGGTGGTGCAGGTGAAGGTCAACGGCTTCAACCGCGGCGGTGTCACCTGCGATCTGGAAGGGCTGCGCGGCTTCGTGCCCCGCTCCCAGCTGGTGGAGGGCGACCAGCATGAAGCGCTGGTGGGCCGCACGATCGGCGTCACCTTCCTGGAAGTGAACCCCGAAACCCGCAAGCTGGTGCTGTCGGAGCGCAAGGCCGTCACCGCAGCCCGGTTCGCTGAACTGGAGGTGGGTCAGCTGGTGGAGGGTGTGGTGGCGGCGGTGAAGCCCTATGGACTGTTCGTCGATCTGGGCGGCATCAGCGGTCTGTTGCACCAGAGCAGCATCACGGCCGGCCAGCTGCGTGATCTGCGCGAGGTGTTCCGGGAGGGTGATCGCGTCCGGGCCCTGGTCACCGACCTGGATCCGGGCCGGGGCCGCATCGCCCTCAACACCGCCCTGCTGGAAGGGGAGGCCGGTGAGCTGCTCGTGAACCGCGAGAAGGTGATGGAGGAGGCTAGCGACCGGGCCCACCGGGCCCGCTCCGTTCTGCGCCAGCAGGAGCAGCAGGCCGGATGATCGCCGCATCCGCGATCGACCAGGCCCTCAGCCCTGACTGGGAGCTTGATTTCTATTCCCGTCCGATCCTCGATCCCGACGGCAAGAAGCGCTGGGAACTGCTGATCTGCGCCACCCCCGCGGTGGGCATCGACGGTCGTTGCACCGGTCCGGAGTTCCGCTGGCAGCGGACCTGTCCCGCGGCCAGCGTCAATTCGATCTGGCTGCGCGAGGCCCTCGAGCAGGCCCTGGTCGATGCCGCCGCCGCCGGCCTGGGAGCGCCCAGGCGACTGCGCTGCTGGCGGGCTTCGATGCGCACCATGGTGCAGCGTGCCGCCGATGGCCTGGGCATGGAGCTGGTGCCCAGCCGGCGCACCTATGCCCTGGTGAACTGGCTGCAGCAGCGGGAACGTGAGGTGTATCCCGCCGAGCCTGGCTATCTCGCCGGGCCCCTGGCCCCGCCCCCGGCTCCCATCCGGCCTGTTCCCGTGCCCCTTCCCGAGGTGGCACGCGGCGAGAGCTGGACCTGGGCCAGCCTGCCGCTGGAGGTGCTGGCCGGAGCCAGCGAGTGGGACGCCGCCTTCGCCTCCCTCGTCCCCCTGCCGGAGAACGCCGATCCCCAGGCCCAGGTTCCGGGCATCCGCCTGTTCGGGGCCAGCCGTGCGCTGGCGATCGCCGGCTGGCTGGCGGGGCTGGAACCCGTGCGTCTGGAGATCGATGCCTCCAGGCTGGTGCTGGAGGCCGGCCTGGAGGACCGCTGGCTGCTCGGCACCCTGGACGGCGACGAGGCAGCCGCCGCTGCCGCCGCCTTCACCCGTGCCCGGGAGCAGGCGGGTGGGCTGCAGTTCCTGGCGGTGCAGGGGCACGAGAACGACCAGCGCTTCGCGGGGTTCTGGCTGCTGCGCGACCTCCCCGACGCCTGATCCATTCCGAATCCATCCTGACCGTCCCTCCAGCGCGCCCATGGCCGAGGCCGTCGACCCTCCCTTCGATCGCCCTGACGTGGGCTTCAACGACCTGGCCGGCTGGAGCTGGGTGGGGTGCTACGGGGGCTATTACCTGCAGGCCGAGCTTCTCGAGGGCTTCGAGCATGGCTTCTTCACCCGCCAGTGGCAGGGGCGGGAGCCCGAGGTGCTCGCTGGCTACCTCAGTGCCGGCGTCAGTGTGCACAGGCCCCATCAGGTGCACAGCGCGGTGGTGCTGCCCGCTTCCCGGGCCCGGCAGGGCCCCTGGCCCGAGTCCGACGGGCTCTGCAGTGACGCCGGCGGGCAGAGCCTGTGGGTGTGTGGCGCCGACTGCACGCCGGCGTTGCTGGCCGACCCGGTGCGGGGC